>CAIJNQ010000031.1 GCA_903822015.1 uncultured Verrucomicrobia subdivision 3 bacterium
ATCAAGGGCGGCGTGCCGCTGCACGGCGAAGTCACCATCAGCGGCAGCAAGAACGCCGCGCTGCCGATCCTGGCGGCGACGCTGCTCACGGACGAGCCGTGCGTCATCCGCCGCGTGCCGGACCTGACCGACACGCGGTTCATGGTAAAAATCCTGGAATCCCTCGGCGCGACGGCAAAGTTCGAGGACGGCACCGTGACGGTGCACGCCCACAAAATCAAAGGCTACGCCGACTACGACCTGGTCCGCAAAATGCGCGGCTCGATCTGCATCGCCGGGCCGCTACTGGCGCGGCTGCGCAAGGCGCGGATCTCGCTGCCCGGCGGGTGCGTGATCGGGGCGCGGCCGATCAACCTGCACTTGAAAGGCTTTGAGGCGCTCGGCGCGAAAATCAAAATCGAGGGCGGCTATGTGGATGCGACAGCGAAGAAGCTGGCGGGCGCCCAGGTGTTTCTCGGCGGCCGCGCCGGCCCGACGGTGCTGGGCACGGCGAACGTGATGATGATGGCGGCGCTGGCCGACGGCGTGACGGTGATTGAAAGCGCGGCGTGCGAGCCGGAGGTGATGGACCTGGCGAACTTCCTGAACGCGATGGGCGCGAGGATTTCCGGCGCCGGCAGCCCAACGATCACGATCACCGGCGTGGAAAAATTGCACGGCGCGGAGCATGAAGTGATTCCCGACCGCATCGAGGCGGCCACGTTCATCATTGCCGCCGCCGCGACGAACGGCGAGGTGACGCTCAAGGGCGCGCGGGCGGACCATCTGCATGCGGTGATCGACAAGCTGAAGGAATCCGGCGTGAGCGTGGAGCGGCGCGGGCCGGATTTGCGGGCGCGGCGCAACGGCCGGCTCAAGACGGCGGACATCACGACCCTGCCGTATTCCGGTTTCCCGACGGACGTGCAGGCGCAGATGATGGCGCTGCTGGTGCTCGCGCCGGGCATCAGCATCATCACCGAGCGGATTTTTGAATCGCGCTTCATGCACGTGAGCGAGCTGGCGCGGCTGGGGGCGGACATCGAGATCGAGGGGCCGAGCGCGATTGTGAAGGGCGGCCGGGCGCTGAGCGGCGCGCCGGTGATGGCGAGCGATCTGCGGGCGTCGGCGGCGCTGGTGATCGCGGGGATGGCGGCGAAGGGCGCGACGCAGGTGAACCGCATCTACCATCTGGACCGCGGCTACGAAAACATTGACGGCAAGCTGCGGCAACTGGGCGCGCGGATCCAGCGGGTGGAGGAGAAATAAATTCCACAATGAGCGAAAACGAAAATATTTTGGGTTGTTACGTTTCAATCACAATTGGCAATTATGACGACGATTAAAAGGCAAAGGATTTAGTATCCAAACAAGGAGATTTATTTCGTGCTTATATTTGGGGTGAAAAGGGAATTTGTGACACGCTCAAGAAATTGAATCATCAAGATTATGGAAAGGACTTAAAACTGATTTTGTTTCAATTTTACGTCAACCCGCTTCCGGTTGAGTTGCAGAATTTGAAGGAGATTGAGCGTTATAGAAAAAAGATAAATCAATTGGTATCCCTGTCATTGTAAACGATGAAAATTTCTTTAATAAATCTAAAGAAGTACGATTTGCATTTTTGATACAATCAATCTTCCAAAAATTGGATTTGCTGACTGAAATAGTTAAGAAGAAAAAAATCGATACTAAAATTGACTTGTTGAAGTCGGATTTGGAAAAAATAATCAATGACAGAAACCAGTGGTAACAATTGTTCAGAAACAAACGACGTAGGAACGCGGACCGTGTCGCCTCAAGCGGATGCTTGAAACTTCCCGGCGAAGAAACTTTCTTTAAAACTGCGGCGTTTTATTCCAGGCCGACGATCTGGCGGAACAGTTCATAGACCACACTGCGGCGTTCGGCAAAGACGACTTTGAAGAGCGGGGCGGTGTCGCCGGATTCGTGCTGGAGAATCAGTCGGTAGTTTTCCACGCGCAACTTGTAAAATCCTTCCAGATCGTCGTCCAGCGCATCTGGGAAGGAATCTCCGCGTTCGACGGCGTGGATGGCCGCACGGAGTCTTTTGCGTGCATCCGGCGACTGGCGGCGGATAAAGGCCAACGGCTGCGCCTCGACGATGACTTCAATCTTCATCCAGCACGCTCAGGGGATAGTATTTGCCTTTGCCGGCCTTGGCGTTGTTGATGGCTTTCATGGCCGCCGGGTTGGACAGAATCTCCATCTGCTCCAGTAGGTCGGCCATCCGCTTCCGCGGCACGATAAAGGCGACGACTTCGCCGTTCCGGGTGATGGCGGAGGTTTTGCCGCTCCGGCACAGGGCGGGGAACTGCGCCTGACCTTTCGTGATGGTCAATGTATTCTTCATATAGATTCTACATAGATCAGTTTTTGCTTTCTGGCAAGTTTGAATTTGAGTCTCGTCACCTCGACTTCTACAAAAACCGTAGGAACGCGGACAGTGTCGCCTCAAGCGGATGCTTGTAACTCCCCGGCGAGGAACTGTCCGCGCTCCGAAGATTTCCGCCAGCCGTGATGAGTGACAAGTGACGAGTGACGTGTAAAAAACACGCTCGTCACTTTTCACTCATCACCCGTCACCATGATCCTTCGGTCTTTCATGCGGCGACGAGCTGGCGGTTGGCGTAGATGCGCGCCTGCCGCTTCACGCGGAGCACGGCGGCCTCGATTTTTTCCTCGAACAGCACCGGGAACACCAGCAAGGGGAACACGGTCGCCCAGGCGAGGGCCGCGGCATCGTTGGCCGCGCGCCGCAGCGGAACATTCAGTTCCGGCGTCGCCGACACCAACTGCTGCACCAGCAGCCGGTTTTTGAGCCGCTCGAACTCAGTTTCCTGAACCGCGCGGAACGGGGCCGACGGCGCGGGCCGCAGCTCGAAGCGCGTTTCCGGGCCGAACTGGGTCGGCACGAATTGTTTGTTCTGGTTCATGTATGGTCCTTTCGTTTGGTTAATAAAAACAGAAAACCCGCGATTGACTGGCAATCGCGGGTTTCTGGAAATCCTTTTCGCTTAAATCAGAAGTTCGTTCCCACGATGCCAAAACGGCAGCCAACGCGCGTCCAAATGGACATCTGTCCATTGGCCGGCGCGTGCTTCAGAGTTGGAGCAAACGTGGTCTTCATATTCGACGGAAAGAACAAACACCATGCCGGGTTGTTTGTCAAATGGTTTCCGGGCGATGAAAATTCCGTTGTCGGATTCCGGCTTGGTGCTAGATTAGCTTCAGAGCATGAGCGACAAAGCGTTAAAGATGGTGACCTGCAGTTCCTGCGAGACGAAGGTGTTCATCCCCGGAGATCTCGCGCCCCTGGCAACCGTGCCGTGCAGCAAATGCGGGCATCCGATCATGATGCCGATGATGCTGCGGCAGTTCGAGCTGCGCAGCTTTGTGGCATCGGGCGGCAACGGCACGGTGTATCGCGGCTGGGACACGGTGCTGGAACGGCTCGTGGCGGTGAAGCTGATGAAGAAGGAGCTGCTCGAGGATGCCTCCGCCCTGGAAAGTTTTTACCGCGAAGCCCGCGCCTGCGCCCGGCTGAACCACACCAACATCATCCACATCTACACGTTCGACGAATGGGAGGGGCTGCGTTATCTGGTCATGGAACTGGCCGACCGGGGCAGCCTGGACACGCGGATTGAAAAGCAGCAGCGGGTGGAGGAGCTCGCGGTGCTGGACATCGGCATCAAGATTGCGGGCGCGCTCGACCTCGCCCTCAAGCACAGCCTGATCCACCGCGACATCAAGCCGGGAAACATTTTGTTTGATTACGACCAGGAACCGAAGCTGGTGGATTTCGGGCTGGCGCGGAATGTGGATGTGGAACAGGAATCCTCCTCGGTCACCGAGGGCACGCCGTATTACGTCGCGCCGGAAAAAATCAAGCGGGAGGCGGAAACGTTCCTCTCGGACATGTACAGCCTGGGCGCAACCCTTTACCACGCGCTGCTGGGCCGCGTGCCGTTTGATGCGCCGACCGTCGAGGAAGTCATCATGGCGCAGGTGCAGACGCCCTTGACGCCACCGAATGAAGTCCTGCCGGAAGTTTCCCAGGCCACCAGCGACGCCCTGGTGAAGGCCATGGCGAAAAATCCGGCCGACCGGTTCCTGAGCTACGACGAATTCATCCTGCAGCTGACCATTGCCCGCAGCCACCTGCTGGTGCGGCAAACCCAGTCGCCCAATCAACCGAAGTCCAAAGGCCTGACCAGTTGGTGGCGGCGCTGAGGAAAAGAAAAAGGCGGGCGTTGCCGCCCGCCTGCCTGCGATAAATTATCCGGTGATTAATTCGGCACGCTATTGGTGCTGCTGCCGGTTTCCGGTTCGGTCTTCTTCTTGTGCTTCTTCTCGCCATCACCCTTGCCGCCCAGGTGAACGCTGGTGGCGGTCAATTTACCGTCCGCTCCCTTTTTGTAAGCGCCGCTGACGGGCTCGCCCACCACGGCCTCAGCCAGCGTGGCCGGCTTGCCGTCCTTGGAGATTTTGGTTGTCGAAGTGATCACGAAGGTGCGCTCGCCCACCGTCAACGTCATGGCGGCGGCATCAATCGAGCTCAGTTTGCCATGAAACGGGAGGGTTTCGTGCTTCTTGTGTTTGGCGGGCGCCGTCGGGGCGTTGGTGGAAGCGGTGTCTTGCGCCTGCACCGGCGTGGCGAGAATCGCCGCCGCAAACAAACTCAGGACGGCCATGGGAAGGAAGTGTTTTTTCATTTAATTTTATGGTTACCAGTTCAATTCCGAGCGGCGGAAAATAATGATTTGATCCGGCAAATTCAATCTCTTTTCACCAGGCGCCCTCGGCGATCAGTTCGGTGATGTTCTGCGCCAGATCCTCCGCGAGCAGCGGCGTGGCCTGGCGTTCGGCGGAGGCCAGGTCCGAGCCGACCATCACCAGCGTGTAACCGCTCACATCCTTTTCGAGCAGCACCCTGGTCGAGGCGCGTTCCCGCACCACGACGTGGGCGGTGATGTTGATGCGATAGCTTTGCGCGGTCGTGACGTCGCTGCTCAGGTAGCTCAAGCCGACGCGATTGTAGCGCGTGATGACGCCGGAGAGGACGATATCCCCGCCGCCGTGCGTGACGAGGTGATAGGTGCCGTCCGTCTGGATGCGTTCGCGCAGGGACTGCGAGACGGCATCGCCGAGCCGCGGCTGGAGCGTCTGGTTGTTGAAGGGCAGGATCTCGATGGATTTAGCGCCCGCCGTCGCGCCATTGACCGGGCCGAGATGATAGCCGGCGCAGCCGGCGAGCAACGCGGCCGCGACGCCGGCCAAAAAGATTCCGGGCAGGCGCATTTCAGCTGGCGGGCTGGGTTTGCAGCAGGGGTTTCAAGGCTTCGATGCGCTGGCGGGCCTGCGCGGCGTAGCGCGAATTGGGGTCGAGCTGCAACACTTCGTTGTAATAGACCACCGCGCCGCTGTGCCGTTGCGCGGCGCTCAACGTCTTGCTGTTCTCGTAAAACTGCGCGACGAGAAAACTGCCGCGCACCTGCTCGATTTTGAGCAGGGCGATGGCCTTCTGCGCGTCGGCCACGCGCTTGTCGTCGGGATAGAACGTGATGAAATCAGTGTAGGCGCTGATGGCCTGCCCGGCCTTGCCCTGGTCGTATTCACCCTTGGTCGCCTGCTTCTGATACGTGATGCCCATGCGATACATGGCATCCGCCGCGATGGCCGGCTGGTTGTTGTAACGGTCGGCGGCGGTTTCGTAGGCTTTCACCGCCTCCTCGTAATTCTTCTCCTTTTCGCGGGCGGCGCCCATCTGCAGCTGCGCGTGCGGGGCCACGGCGCTGTAGGGCCCGTTATTCACGATCTTGCCGTACAACTTGGCAGTTTCGTCCATGGAGGTGTACAGCGGCAGATAACCCCAGAAAATCCGGAAAAATTCGCCGCCATAAAAACGGCCGGCGATTTCATACTGGCGCCACAAGACCTCGTCGAAATTGTCAGTGCGCGGGTATTTTTTCAGGAGCTCCTGATAATTATCGAACGCCGCCTCGTCGCGGCCGCGCTCTTCCAGGCAGCGCCCGACCAGATATTGCGCGCGCGGCGCGTAATCCGAGAGCGGCCAGACCTTGAGGACGCGGCGGGCGGCGTGCATGGCGGTGGAATAATCCTTGTTCTTGAAGGCCTGGTCCGCCACCTCCAGCTGATCCTTGGCGCGGGTGCGCGTCCATTTGCCGCTCGCGCCGGCGGGTTCGTAATACCAGCCTTCGCCCGGCGCATAAATCAACGGCGCGGGCGACCGGAACGGCAGCAGCGCGAAGAACGCTGCGCCCAGAAAAATGAATAGAAACCGGCGATTCATGTGCTGACGTTAACGACCGCAAATCGGCAAGTCAAGGCGGGCTGCCCGGGGGGTTCACCCGCGGTAAATCACCAGGAGGCCGTAATCATTCAGCAGCTTCTGCGTGCCGATGTCCAGGAAGGTGTAGGAAATCGTGTGAATGCCGATGATGTTGGTTTCGCCGACGTCATTCAAAAATTTCGTGACCACTTCATCAAACTTGTCGTGACCGGATTCGATGCAGGCGCCGTGCTTGATGGTGTGCGAAAGGATTTTTTTGCCCGCGCCGCGCATCACCACCTCCAGCGGCGGCTTGGGCTTGGAGATCAGCGGGGCGGGGGCCTTGTCGAGCACCGGCACCTTGAGATGCATCTCCACCTTGGCGGCGGCGGAAGTCGAGATGGGGCTGGCCGCGAGGCTCAACGCGTGGACTTCGGGCACAGCCGGGGGCGGCACTCCGGGAATGGTGATGGTTTCGTGACAGGACGGGCACTCGATATTGGTGCCGGCACCGGTGCTGTCCACCGCGAGTTCCTGGTCGCAATTGGGGCAATTAAAAACAATATCCATAATCGTACAGGGTTGTTGAGGTGTGACTGTAGGCCGACATTAAACCTGCATCGCGCCGCAAACCAGAAAAAAATCACGCGGTGGTCCGGCTTGCGCCACGGGCCCGGCTGCGGCATATCACCGGCATGAAATCGCTCACCGAACAGCTGTGGTTTGAAGTGCCGGGCCGGCGCGGCTTTGTGAACATCACCGGAACCGTAGCCGGCCTCGTCCGCCGGAGCGGGGTGCGGGAGGGGCTGTGCCTCGTCAACGCCATGCACATCACCGCCAGCGTCTTCATCAACGACGCCGAGGACGGGCTGCTGCACGACTACGAGGTGTGGCTGGAAAAACTGGCGCCGCACGCGCCGACCGCGCAATACCGTCACAACCGCACCGGCGAGGACAACGCCGATGCGCATTTGAAACGACAGATCATGGGACGCGAAGTCGTGGTGGCCATCACGCAGGGGCAGCTGGATTTCGGGCCGTGGGAACAGATTTTCTACGGGGAATTCGATGGCAACCGGCGCAAGCGCGTGCTGGTGAAAATTATCGGCGAGTAAAACGGGTGACGGCCGGCCTCATGCCGATCCGCTGGCCTCACGGGTTGATCCAGTGCCCCGTGATTCAGGGCGCCGGTTTTGCCGGCGCCGGCTCGCGCCAGCCGCTGAAGGTTCGCAGCGGCAGGTTTTCAAAATCACTGACGCGGTCCGGGCAGGGAGCCGGGATGCGATCGGACCGGTCCACATGGGTGGCGAGAAGGTAGCCGGCGCCGGTGCCCCAAGCCTGCGAGTAGGGTTCATCCTGCCAGCCGGTGAACGGGTCGGGCGGGAGCCCCAAATCCGGCGGCGACCTTTTGGTGAAGGTCAGCCAGCCGACGAGCCAGACGCGATGGCCCAATTGCAGCGTCGCGGCCATTTTATCGAGCACCGGTTGCACGGGATGGGCAGTTTCCATTTTCTGTTTGAAAAGGTCGTAGCGATGAAAGCGATGGTCGGCCAGATCGGGGAGGGTCGTCCACGGAGTTTTGCCATGGTAATAACGCTCAAAGGAAATGCCGTAATACCAGGGATGCAGCAGAATCAAATCATCCGGCCCGGCCTGTCCGGCCAGGGCGGCGGCGATGAGGTCCATGTTGGTTTGACGACATGACACCGACCGGCAGGTTTTGGCAAACGGCAGGGCCGCGATCAGACAGAGAAAAAGCCACCGGCCGGGGTGAAACTGCGGCCGCCAACCGGCGGCGGCCGCATCCAGGCACACGGCGAGGAAGGTGATGAGCGGCAGGTAATACCACACCTCCGTGGGAAAACCGACCCAGCGCAGATAAACCAGATAGGCGATCACCCCGGCGATCAACGCGGTGGCGGCGTAGAACACCACGGGCGTTTCCGGGGGTTCGCCGGCCGCCCTGGCCGGCCCCAGAATTTTTGCCCAGCGGAACACGGCCAGCAGGCCCAGGCCCAGCCACAGCCATTTGGTCCACGGCAGCGCCGGCGCCAGGGCCTCGGAAAATTTATGCCACACCAGGACGGGCATGAAACCGGCTTGCGACAAGACCGACCAGGCCTTCGCCTCTTGAATGATTCGCAGATACGGTATCAACGAAAGCGCGGCCAACAGGCCGATGGCCAGCACCGCGGCGAGATTCCGCGGATCTTTTCGCCGGAGACAAACCGCGCCACCGGCCAGGCAAAGCGCGAGCAGCAGAAACGCGTTTTGAAACAGACATTGCACGCTGGCCACGGCCGCCAGCAGCGCGAGCAGCCAGCGCAGGAGGCCCGGGCGGTCCACAAAACGCCAGAGGAGAGCCATGGCCAGCAGCATCAAAACGCTGCCGGTGCCGTAAGCGCGCAGGGAATCGCCCCAGTGCACAATGGTGAGATTGGTCGCCAACAGGCCCAGGGAGATCAGCGGAACGGACCGGGTCAGCGCCCAGCCATTGAACCACACCGCGCCGAGCAGCAGCAGACCGGCCAGGAATCCGAATAGGCGAAGCCCGAAATCCGTTCCGCCCGGACCCAGCGCCGACCAGAAGCGAAGGGCCGTTGGAAAAAACAGCGGGCAGGATTCATGGCCGAGATACGTCCATATCTCGCCGAAACCGGGCAGGGTGGCGAGCCGGACAATCCCGGCCTCGTCGCGCCACAAACCACCCGCGTGGTTCAGAAAAAGCCAGTGCAGCAGAATCGCCGCCGCCGTGACGGCCAAAGCCAGCGACCAATCAACCCGGCGCCGCAGATTCCAGGACGGTGATGGTGCGGGATTGGCCACGGCAGCTTATTCCCATTCAATCGTCCCCGGCGGTTTGCTGGTGATGTCGAAGACGCAGCGGTTCACGCCTTTCACCTCGTTGATGATGCGGCTGGCGAGTTTCTCCAG
>CAIJNQ010000032.1 GCA_903822015.1 uncultured Verrucomicrobia subdivision 3 bacterium
ACAAATTCGGCCACCTGTCCACGCTCGGACACTTCTGCTGAAAATAAAAACGAAGCTGAGTTAAATGTGCCAGCAACCATAGAAAAGGGTCGAACCGAACCAACGCAAGCCGGGAAACTTCAAATTGCATGGCCCTTGGGGATTGCGGTTTGCGCGCTCATCGTTGGTTTTATGACATTAATATTTTGGAAGCCGGCTAAGCCGAGCTTGGCAAGCCGTCTTTCAGACACAAATGTAAGTTCAGTCTCTTCTATACACCAACAATATAACCACACCTTAGCTGAACTTGTTGAATCAAACGTGGGCTTGCAAAAAATATCTGCCTATCAAAATGAGAACGATCACCGTATGAGCAGTGCCGCCAGCGCAGAGTTCAAGGACACTAGTAAACTATTGTATGAAGCAACAAAGCCAATCAACGATGAGGGTGTGGTAATTCGACAAAAAATTTACGCTGATTTGATTGCCTTAACAGATGCCGGAGGCGCTGACCCGGCAACATTAACCAATAAATCCGAATTAGCTTCCCGCGCAGAACAGGCGAAAAAATTTATCATTGATGCAAATGAAGCTTGTATTTATTTCAAGAACCGCACCGAGCGCCTCGATTTAAAAATGAGGGAGATAGGGATAAACAAGGCAACACGAGACCAGATTCTTAAAACAAGCCGCGATAAAGAAACAGAAATTAATGATTTAATCCAAACAGACAGCGACATTGCTAAACTACTGTATGACATAATTGCATTTCTTGATAAAAACTTCGGAAAGTGGGAAATGAAAGATGGTCAATGCCTCTTCCAAGACCAAGCCGACGTTGATTATTTCAACAGCGCCAACAAAAGCCTTCGAGATAAGCTTCAAGAGAAGGATCGTTTGGAGCGCGGGATAGTATCGCGATAAAGATAAGGCTGTGAACGAGAGTTTTTGCTTGTCTACTTTATTAATCCGTCCAAATTATATTCAGTTCTTTGATTTTGTAGTCATTCGCATCAAGAGCGGTCGGGCGCAGTTCCCGACCCAGCAAACTAGCCGAGGGGCCAAGTTGCTTAACGCGTGGCAAGTGCCACGCGTGATGTGCAAACGTGTGTTTGAAAATAAACCTCCGTAATAGCACTGATGCCGATTCTTTCTGAATCGGCTTTTTTGTTTTGCCCCTTGATGCGTCGTCGCCGAATCAGAACACGCATCACATGAACAAAAAACAGGAAGAAGAATTTCGCCAGCAGCGCGTCCGGCAGGCCAAAGCCATCAAGGCTGAGAGCCACCTTTATAAAGTCTGCCTAGTCTGCACCAGTGTCAGTCGAAAAAATATTTCCATCTGTTCGGTTTGTCATGCCTACCAGTGGGACGAAAGCCCGGCGGCGGTCGAGGCGGCGGTCGAGGCGGCGGCGAAATACGTCTTTCCATTCACGTTGGGCTATGCGCCGACCAGCACACGACAGCCGGAGTGTCCGTCGCCGCCCGATTGGTGTCAGATTTGCCGAACTGAATAGTGAAATACTCAATCAGACTATATGAAAAACACACCAAACGATTTGGGTGACACGCCGGACGACAATACAATCCGGTGTCCCATCTGCAAAAAAGACCCGCAAGAGACCGAGTGCTCTCATCTGCTGATCCACGGTGACGATTTGCGCACCCGAACGCTGATTACAGATTGTGGGCCGCGAGGGGCATGGGAAACACTCCAAGCCGAAGGTCGGCGCTTGCCTGATTTTGCATCAGATTTTTTAGAAAAGTATGCGAAGCATTTCCCGTCAGTGGCCGATACGACCGGCAACGATTGGGAGGGCGGTGCGCCGGGGCTGAGTGGCAATTACAGTTACATCTGGGTGAAAAGTTCAGACGATTTTCAAGCGGAACTGATAAAATTTCTGAAATCAGAAAAGATTCATTAAAAAACATGCGCCTCTTCACACTTTTTATCGGGACGAACCGCACTGATGCCAAAGCGGTCGTCATAAACATTGTCGGCGGTCGGTTTGAATCGTTCACGCTGCTGGCGGCGGAAGGCTGCTTTCGCGGAGAAACCGAGCCGGCGTGGCTGATCAAACTGGCGACGGATGACGTGGGCAAGGTGATTGAAACCGCCGCACGAATCCGGGAGGCGCTGGGTCAGGACGGCGTTGGAATTGAATACTCCGGTCGCTATTACCGCTGCACGGCGACAGACCCGGCTTCTGCCCTGTCGAGAACTGTAAAAACCGAGAGCACCTAAATGAAAAACACCAAGCGCTCATCGAAGGCGGGAACGAAGATCGACCCAACGCCGACGCCGGACATCTTTCAGCTATTGAGGGGGCACCTGTCGCCAAACCCGGTGCTGGCCGCCAAGCAGCAGCGGCTCTTGAACATCTTGAGTCAGCAGCAGCCCGACGGCGGGGCATCCTCGAGTTCCGCCGGCAGGCCGGGCCCGTCACGAACGACATTGCAAAATCCGCGCGAATGAGGGAGCTGGCATACCCGGTCCGTATTGGCCCCGGGGGGACTACCCACCCCACCCCTCGTTCGCCCTAATAGGCCGGGGAGTGGGGCGCCGGAATCGGAAAATTCTCCCGGCCGGCGGACACAAATTTCTGACCGTCTGATTCTGAATCAGCAGGCTCCACTACTAAAACCCCAGTAAATGCAGGTGTTTTGAATGGATTGGGCGCGTCTTTTAGCCAAGTTGTGCTGCTGCTGCACGCACAAACCGGTAAAACCGGTCTCGGACCTTCAACTCCTGCTTGTCGCCGGCTGCTCGCCCAGCGCAGGCAGGCAAGCCGCCCTCGCTAGACTCATGTCGAACGACGGCAGGGTAATAATCACGCGTAAGCGCGCCTGACACGCTGCACATCTTATTTCTGTCCCTCCGTTCGTATCAGATTCGCTCGACTGTAGGGTCTTAAAGCCCAATTCAGCGGCGAGGCGTTCGAGTTTGTCCACCGTGCGGAAGGAAAATTTACCAGCGCGGCGCGCGGAGGGCTTCAGCGCATCAACCGCAGTCCGCCCCAGTTTGCGTCTCAGGTAATTTTGATACCCGAAGCGGAAATTCAGCTTGAAGAATATGTGAAGTTCCTCCAGCCGGCGAAAAGCGAAATCTCGAGAGGTCATAAAGTCAAAATGCGTTCGATGTATAAAAACGTCAACTTGCCCCCCGGGCCGGCGGCCAACCGGGAAGGCGGGGACGTAAAAAGTGCCCCCGGCCAAGTCCCCGCAAATCTTTTGGCTAGGTAAACGTTGGCCATATCGAAACAAGACGGGGACTCGGGGACTATTATTAGAAAAAAATTAGTATAGAAGACCTCCTGTATCCTCTGGTCTTCTGGCGCTTGGCGGCCGGCCTATTGCCCCAGAGGTTTTAGCCGCTGGAATCCCCCCGACTCCCCTTTGCCTTCGTGGAACCATTATTTTTATTGGGCCAAAATGGGCCGGGGACTATCTTCGTCAATTTTTAAGGTCGGAAACTAATCTCTGCGTTGTAAAATCCTTTCTAGCATTGATGATTTTCAGACGGGGACCTGCCGGCGCACTGCCGAGGAAGCCCCGGGCTTCCCGTGAAACGAGTCTGTGGAATATGCGGTTGCTCCTCCCGCCGGCGGAGGCGAGCGATAGTAGGCTTTTGCTTTGCCTCGTCGCTTGCATTGCCTACGATGCTGCCCAGCGATGCAGAAACTGACACTCTCCCAGCTTTCCAGCCTTTTGTTCCGGGCTTGCGACGACCTGCGCGGCAACATGGATGCCAGCGAATACAAGGAATACATCTTCGGCATGTTGTTCCTGAAGCGCATGAGCGACCTGTTCGATCAGGAACGCGAGCAGCTTGCAAAATCACTCAAAGCGAAGGGCATGTCCGACGCGAAGATTGAGACCCAGCTCCTGAACCCCGACCAATACACCTTTTTCGTCCCACCGGAGGCGCGCTGGAATTACACCGACGCCGACGGCAAGAAGAAGGGCATCGCCCATGTCAAAACCAATGTCGGCTCCACGCTGAACAAGGCCCTCGAAGCCCTCGAAGACGCCAATGTGGACGCGTTGCAGGACGTGTTGAAACACATCAATTTCAATCGCAAGATCGGACAGCGCACGCTCGACGACGACACGCTTTCCAACTTCGTCCAGAACTTCGAGAAAATCCCGTTGCGCGATGAAAATTTTGAGTTTCCCGACCTGCTCGGCGCGGCTTACGAATATCTCATCAAATTCTTCGCCGATTCCGCCGGGAAAAAGGCCGGTGAATTTTACACTCCCGCCGACGTGGTGCGGACGCTGATTGAAATCCTCGACCCTCGGCCCGGCATGAGCGTTTATGACCCGACCGTTGGCTCCGGCGGTATGCTCATCCAGTCCCGCGATTACGTCGCCGAATGCGGCGGCGACCCGCGCGACCTCTCCTTTTCAGGTCAGGAATCCATCGGCACGACGTGGTCCATCTGCAAAATGAACATGTTGCTCCACGGCATTGCGCACGCCGACATCCGGCAGGAGGACACGCTCCGCCATCCGCAGCACAAGGCCGACAATAACGAACTCAAGCGTTACGACCGCGTTGCCGCGAATCCGCCGTTCAGCCAGAACTACATCAAAAAGGACATCGAGTATCCCGGTCGCTTCGCCGTCTGGATGCCGGAGAAAGGTAAGAAAGCCGATCTCATGTTCGTTCAGCACATGATCGCCGTGCTAAAAGCCGACGGTAAAATGGCCACGGTCATGCCGCACGGCGTGCTATTCCGTGGCGGCGAGGAAAAGGAAGCGCGCAAGCATTTCATCGAACGCGGCTGGCTGGAGGCCGTCATCGGCCTGCCGGCCGGATTGTTTTACGGCACCGGTATCCCGGCTTGCGTGCTCGTCATCAACAAGCAGGACGCCGCCCTGCGCAAGCACGTCTTCTTCATCAATGCCGACCGCGAATACCGCGAGGGCAAGGCGCAGAATTTTCTCCGACCCGAAGACATCGCCAAGATGGTTCACGTTTATCGCGAACGGAAAAACGTGGACGGCTACGCCCGGCTGGTGCCGGTCAGCGAGATCGAGGCTGAGGATTTCAACTGCAACATCCGCCGCTATGTGGACAACGCACCGCCGCCGGAACCTCACGATGTTCGCGCCCACCTGCAAGGCGGCGTGCCGGTGGCGGAA
>CAIJNQ010000033.1 GCA_903822015.1 uncultured Verrucomicrobia subdivision 3 bacterium
ATTGAAACTGCTGTGGGTGCTCAAGTAATCCCTACCCAATTGGGGAGCTTGACGGTTTGGTGTTTGCTGATATATTAATTGCTACGAATCAAAAAGCCAGTAGCAAAAAATATTACATTTTAAATTTATTTTATATGCTCCAAGAAAAATCTTGATTGATAAGTGCACAGGTTATTGGGGTGTGAAATTCAATGGTAATCTAAAACTAATGTTTGAGTGTGGTGAACGTCAGTTAAAAACAAAACAGAAAGATCGGGATAAATGGTATGAAAAAAATAATCGCAACTTGTGTAAATTTCGTGTGCCGCTCGTGGCTGGCCAAGCGGGCAAAATCATTAACCTCGGCGACCGGCTTGTGCGTGCCGCTGACACTGTTTGTCGGCTTGGCGCTGCTGGCGCTGACAAACATTGCAAACGCCACGATCCTCGCTTACGAGCCGTTTAATTACGCTGTCGGACCTATCAACAATGGTGACGCCACTACCGCCACGGGCACCCCCACCGCCACCACTGGCGGCGGTTTTGCCGGCAGTTGGTTTGCCGGTGGATCTGGAACCACCATTGTCGGTGGTCTGTCGTATGCTGGCCTGCAGACGGCCAATAATGCCTTGCAGTGGACCACCTCCGTTCCTTACCAGGGTGAGAATCTAGCCACGGCCATCCTGCCCGCCGCCACACCCACGGTTTATGTGAGTTTTTTGTATAACGCCCCGTCCTTCACGGCCAACAAAACGGGCTTCGCCGTGGATAACGGTGCGGGTCAGAATAAAGGCTATTATATGGGCATGACCGCTTCGGGGACCTTTGGTGTGGCAACGATTGACAATGGCAGTGGGACGGTTTTGGGGACGGCTTCCGGCTCCATTAGCTTCAACACCACCTATTTCATCGTGGTTAAATTTGTCAAAGATTCGGGCGGGGTATATTATCAGAGCGGCAGCATCTATATCAATCCGACGCCGGGCGGTTTGGAGCCGGCGGCCAGCGGGACTTTTACCGGGACGTATACCGACATGACTAAAATTGCCGACTTTCTCACTGCGTTGGGTGGTTCCACGGTGGTATGCGATGAAATTCGGATTGGCACCACTTGGGCTGACGTAACGCCGCCCTCGGGTGTTACCTCTCCCGCGCCGCCGACGGGTTTGCAGGTGACTTCGACCGGGGCAAATTCCGTCAGCTTGAGCTGGACCGCCAGCACCGGCAGCCCGACCAGCTACAACGTGAAACGCTCGACTACCAGTGGCGGGACTTATACCAACATTGGCGTCACGACCGCACCCACGGTGGCCTACACTGATACCGTGACCGGTGGCACGACCTACTACTATGAGGTGTCGGCGGTGAACGCGGGTGGCGAGAGCGCCAATAGTTCATTTGTTTCCGCCTCGCCCACCCTTGGAGTGCCAGGCGCCCCCACCGGCCTGGCGGCGACCGCGGGTAACAACCAGGTTGCCTTGACTTGGACCGCGCCCGCGATCGGTAATCCGACCGGCTACAAAGTACTGCGCGGCACTGTTTCGGGAACATATACTGTTACCAATACCACGGCCACGACTGGTTACACGGATGGCACCGCCGCCAACGGCACGCCTTATTATTATGTCGTTCAGGCGGTCAATGCCGCTGGCACCGGTGCCAAATCTTCCGAAGTGACCGCCACCCCCGCCGCGGTCGTGATTGTTTACGAACCCTTTAATTATTCCACCGCCATCAACAACGGCGACCCCACCACGGCCAGCGGTTTCACCGGCAATTGGACGGTGAATGGCACGGCCAGCATTGTTGCCGGGCTGACCTATCCCGGCTTGCCGACGGCCAATAGCGCCTTGTCTCAAAACGGGGGTCGTGACCAGGTATCCTTGAACACCCCGCTCTCTAGCGGCACCAAGTTTATCAGTTTTCTGTTCAATCAGCCTGCTGATAACGGTGCCAACTATAACGGGATTTTCCTTCCCGGCAGCGGCGCCACATCTCTCTTTGCCGGCTACGTCTTTGCCGGCACCGGGACCGGTGGGACTTATGGTCTGGGGTCGGTCGCTACCGCGAGCGCCAGTGGCACTGGTGGCACCAGCCTGGTGCAATATGGGGGGGCCGGCGCAACCCCAATCAGCTATAACACGAACCATCTGATCGTGTTGGAAATTGATTTCAATACTTCAGGCGCCAATGACACGGTCAGCCTCTGGATTGATCCTCCGGCCGGGACAAACTCGCCCGGGGTTTCCGCAACTTTGACCACGAGTGCTTATGATGTCGGAACCATTTCCGGGATCGGCTTCAATCTTCAGGGTGGTGGCGTTGATAAATTCGATGAAGTTCGGGTCGGTAACACCTACGCTCAGGTGGTCGGCTCCAGCGCCGGCGCTACGGTTCCTACGACGCTTGCGCTTTCCATCGCTGCGGGTAAACAAGTCAGTTGGACGGCCAGCAGCGCTGATTACTATCAACCCCAGAGTTCGACCGACAACAGTACTTGGAGCGATCTGGGTAGCCAATTGACCGGTTCGGCTGTGACCTCGGTTTATGACCCCGCCGCGGCGCCATACTACCGGGTTCTCCAGGACACCCCGGCCATAACGGAAGAAGTCCAGAATGGCGATTTTGAAACCCCTGACGGGACGGGCGGAGCCCTGTATTGGCAGTCCCTCGGAACCAAACCGCCGACTTATGACACCACGGATGCTCCTCATGGAGGAACCGCCTGCATGTCCCTGTATGCGACCAATGATGTGGGTATTACTGCCCAGACTTCCGACCTCCAACAGAATGTTGCCAATGTAGGTGGTGCCCCTATTGTTCCCGGCAATACCTATAATTTGTCGTTCTGGGCCAAGACGCTCCCCAATAACCCGAGTGGTGGCAATATTCAGCAATACAATGTCTTCTGGCTGGACGGCAGTGGTGGCGTGGTTGCGCAAAAGGGTTTTGTTGGCATCACCGCCAACACCAGCACCTGGACCCAAACGAGCACCGGCCCTTTGGTTGCGCCCTCGGACCCGAGCGTCGTGAGTGCCTCGATTGAGTTCTACGTTGCCAACGGCGGCATTGCCAATGACTTTGGCGGGGTGTTGATTGATGACGTGTCCTTGACCACGACTTCGCCTTCCGGCTCGCCTACGGTGATCCCATCGACGGTGCAGTCGGGAGCGGTCTTCACGGCAACTGTGCAGACCAACGGCGTGACCGCCGGTGCCGCGACCGGTACCGTCAGCTTCCAAATCAACGGTGTGGCCCAGAGCACCGGAACGGTGGCCGCCGGCCTGGCTAACAGCTCGCCATCCATCGTGCCTGCGTCCTACACCCTTACGGCCATCTATACCGGTGACGTCATCTACCTGGGCAGCACAAACATCTTGTTGGTGGGCGGCAGCAGCTTCGGTCCCAACCCGGGCACCGTGAGGCTGTCTGGCGGCGTCTCCACCGTGGTCATGTCGGGTGTGGCTGGCAATAAATACGCCATGCAGCGCGCGACCAATGTCGTGTTTACCGCGGGCATTTCAAACTTCCCGACGGCCACCGCTCCGGCCAGCGGAAACGTCACCAACTTGGACAACTTCAGTGATTTGGGCGCCGTGCCCAAGGCGGCGTTCTATCGGCTGAAATTGGTTCCCTGATAAAGGTAGATCGGATTAATAAAACATAATTGCAAAATGGCCGGGCCGCCGTAATGGCGGCCCGGCCTGTTTTATTTGGGTGATGGAAAAATCCCTGGCCCGCTTGGCCATTGCTTTCAACCGTAACCTACTGGTCATCGGCGGATGCTGACCCGCCTATCAGACGTCCGCACGACCTATCCGCAGCGCAGGCTGGTGGATAATGTTTGCGTTTATGGTAAAATTTCCCACTGAAATTTTGACCCGATTTTTTTAGCCTTCAAGGAGGATGGAAAAAGCAACCGCTAAACCGCTATGATCCTTGCGGTTTTGGGCCGCTATGCGTCCTTTATGGAGCTCGATTATGCTTTTGCAGATGGCCAGCCCCAGGCCGGCTCCGGCTCCGGGATTCGAGCGCGGCGTGATTTGTACGAAGCGCTCAAAAATTTCGTTTAGCCGTTCCGACGGTACGCCTTCACCCTCATCCCGGACTTCTACGGTCCATTCTCCGCCGCCGCATTTGGAATAAAAAGTGATCGTCCCGTTCGGTGGGCTGAAACGGAGTGCGTTGGATAGCAGGTTGAACAGCACCTGGCGCAGCCAGCCTTGGTCAAAGGTGGCGTTACCGACGTCGTTTTGCGCCAGCACGACTTTCAATCCGCGGCTCTCCGCCAGCAGCTGGGCGTCCTCCGCAAATTGTCCCATGAAATCGTTGGTCGAACTGGTCTGCAGTTTGAGCGACAAGGCGCTGGAGTCGGCCCGGGCCAGCATGAGCAATCGTTCAAGCGTGTCGGCCAGGTGCAGCGTTTCCTGCAGTTGCTCCTCGATGGCTTGGTGGTATTTCGCCGGCATTTCCGGGTCGTTCAGCAGCCGCTCGGTGTGCAGGCGGATGATTGCTAGCGGCGTCATCAACTCATGGGAGACGTCGGCCGTGAACCGCTTCGCATGGTTGAAGGATTTTTCCAGTCGCTCAATCATTTCATTCAACAGCGCCGCCAGCGCCGCCATCTCGCCGCCGCCCGGCGCCACGACTATGCGTTCGCTCAGGTTGCTCGCGCTGATCCGCCGGGCGGCCGCTTGCATCAGCCGGACCGGGCGCAACGTCGAATCGCGCAGGGCGGTGCCAAACCCGATGCATAATATCGCGATGAGCGGCACGCCGATCAAAAACACCCGGACGAAACTGTCGTTGATGCTTTGAAAATTCCGCAGGGACATCGCGATCTGCACATGCACCGTCGGCGTGTGGTATTCCGCCACGCGCAGCAGGCCGAACGGCGGAATCTTCAGCGTGCGCTTGTCCAGGCCGCCGGTGAGGTCGGTCAGGGCTAGCTCGCCCAGATTCGGGGAATGGTAGATCACCTTGCCGGCCGGTTCATGAACCTGGAAGTAAAACAGCGCTTCGTCATATTCGGTGTGTTCCCGCAGGGCCGCTTCCACCTTGCCGGCATCAATCGGCGGCGGAATTTCGGCGACCCGGGCCAGGATTTCTTTGCTTTCCGCGTCCAACAGAAAATCATTTCCCGTCAGCATTTGCTGGCGGATGAACCAGAACCCGAAAACCACCGCCAGGGTGACCGTCACCGTCACCACGGCGGCGTAAAAAACGACATGTGAAGTGCGGAGCGGAATCATGCGAGTTTGTAACCCACGCCGCGCACGCTTTGGAACAGCGGTTCGGTCTCATTGGTGCGCTTCAACTTGCCGCGCAGCTTGGCCACATAAACGTCCACCAGGTTGGTCTCCATGTCGAAGTGGCAGTCCCAGATCTTCTCGGCAATTTGGGTGCGCGTCAGCACGCGGGCGGGATGCTGTAAAAAATATTCCAGCAGCGCAAATTCC
>CAIJNQ010000034.1 GCA_903822015.1 uncultured Verrucomicrobia subdivision 3 bacterium
ATGGTGAATCCGTGACGGAATTGAATCCTGTCACTCAACTCTACTCCACAACCACGTTTCTTAATGGTTCTTGGAACAATGGTGCGCCTTTATTGAACTTAGGCCAATCAGCTTTTTTCAATCTCCAATCGGTGCCAGAGCCTTCCTTCTTGGGAATGCTTGGAATTGGTGCGACATTGACATTGGTCGCAAGCAAGGTGAAAAAGTTGAGAAATAATTGATTTACTCCCACTCAATCGTTCCCGGCGGCTTGCTAGTGATGTCGAAGACGCAGCGGTTCACACCTTTCACCTCGTTGATGATGCGGCTCGCCAGTTTCTCCAGCAGGTCGTAGGGCAGCTTCACCCAGTCGGCGGTCATCCCGTCCTGCGATTCCACGGCGCGGATGGCGATGGTGTAATCGTAAGTCCGCTCGTCGCCCATCACGCCCACGCTGCGCACCGGCAGCAGCACGGCGAAGCTCTGCCAGATTTTGTAATAGAGCCCGCTCGATTTCATTTCCTCCACGACGATGGCGTCGGCGTTCCGCAGGATCTCGCAGCGTGACGGCGTGACCTCGCCGAGGATGCGCACGGCCAGGCCCGGTCCGGGGAACGGTTGGCGGTAAACAATCTCCTTCGGCAGACCCAGCTCCAGACCGAGCAGCCGCACTTCGTCCTTGAACAGGCATTTCAGCGGTTCGACCAGTTCGAACTTCATATTCTTGGGCAGGCCGCCGACATTGTGATGGCTCTTGATCATCGCCGCGGGATTGCCGGCGATCGGCACGGACTCGATGACGTCGGGGTACAAGGTTCCCTGCGCCAGGAATTTCGCCTTGCCGGCCCGCTTGGTGGCCGCCTGGAAAACCTCGATAAAGGTCTTGCCGATGATTTTCCGTTTGCGCTCGGGATCAGTGACCCCTTTGAGCCGGGCGAGGAATTGTTTCGCCGAATTCTCGTATTGCAGTTTGAGTTTAAAGTGCCGGCCGAATACCTCCTGCACGACCTCCGCCTCGCGGGCGCGCAGCAGGCCGTTATTAACGAAAATACAGGTGAGCTGGTCGCCGATGGCCTTGTGCAGCAGCGCCGCCGCCACGCTCGAATCCACCCCGCCGCTCAACCCGAGCACGACGTGGTCCCGGCCGACCTGCGCGCGGATTTCCTCCACGGCCTGGTCCACGTAGCTGCGCATGGTCCAGCTTTTGCCGCACCCGCAGATCTGGTGGACGAAGTTGGAGATGATTTCGCTGCCGCGCGGCGTATGCACGACTTCGGGATGAAATTGCAGGCCGAAAAATTTCCGAGCGCGATTCTCAATCGCCGCGTATTCGGAATTTTCCGTGACGGCGACGGGCTTGAAGCCGGCCGGGATTCTGGTGAGCTTGTCGCCGTGCGAATTCCAGACTTGCAGCGCCTTCGGCAATTTTGAAAACAGCGCGCACGACGAATCTTTCACGGTGAGCGTGCCCTTGCCGTATTCGCGCTTCTGGCCTTTCTCAACCTTGCCGCCGAGAAAATGCGCGAAGAGCTGCACGCCGAAGCAGATGCCG
>CAIJNQ010000035.1 GCA_903822015.1 uncultured Verrucomicrobia subdivision 3 bacterium
AAATGAGAATCGCTATCAATAACATGCCGCAACCGAGGGTTCTGCTCACAAGTCACCCGGAAAAAGACGAAAAGCGCAGAAAAAAACCATCAGGGATAGTGCCTGTTTTTAAAAAAAACGGGGTTTTCTGTCTGGCACTAACTACTCAGATATCTCGCTATAGAATTGCCAAAATAGCTCATTCTGTATATCCTTGATCGCATGAACATCCATATGCCGACACGAGAAGAAATCCACATCGCCTTTGAGCAAGGAGAAGAGGCTGTGGCTGGGCTTTTTATGGGGGTGGGCAAGCAGTTGGAAGAACTGGCTCGACAGATGGAGAATCAGGCGGCGGCGATCAAGGACTTGCAGGCCCGGCTGGCAAAAAACAGCCGCAACAGCAGCAAGCCGCCGTCGAGTGACGGCTATGGCAAGCCGAAGCGGACGGAAAGCCTGAGAAAGCCGGGCCAAAAGCCGAACGGGGGCCAACCGGGGCATGAAGGGCAAACCTTGAAGCAGTCAGAGGATCCAGGCCGGATCGAAATCCACACGGCGGAGTCATGCCAGGAGTGTGCCACCTCGCTCGCTGGGGTGGCAGCGGTGGCGCACGAGGAGCGTCAAGTGTTCGACATTCCGGCGATCCGCATTGAAGTGACGGCGCACCGGGTGGAGGTCAAAGTCTGCCCGGTGTGCGGGGCGGAAAACCGGGGGTGTTTTCCCGAGGGCGTGGCAGGCCCGGTGCAATACGGGAACGGGGTGAAGACTTGGGCGGCCTACTTCCAGAGCCAGCATTTTGTGCCGGTGGCGCGCACGGCGCAGATTTTCGAAGACCTGCTGGGCCACCGCATTGCGGAGGGGACGGTGGTCCAGGCGGGGCGGGACTTGTCGGCGTTCGTGGAACCCGCCACGGCGGCGGTGAAGGAGCAGTTGCGCCAAGCTGAGGTTCTGAATGCGGACGAATCGGGGCTGCGGGTCAAGGGGAAGCTGCACTGGCTGCATGTGGCCTCCACGGATCGGTTGACGGACTACACCGTGCATGCCCGGCGCGGCAAGGAGGCGATGGACGATGCGGGCATCCTTCCGGGCTTCAAAGGGCGTGTCATCCATGACCATTGGAAGACCTCCTTCGGCTATGGGGACTGCACCCATGGACTGTGCAACGCGCACCACCTCCGCGAATTGCAGTGGGTCGAAAAGGAGTATGGCCAGCGGTGGGCGGGGGAGATGGCCGACCTGCTGGTGGAAATCAAGGAGGCCGTGGATGCGGCCAAAGAAGACAGTGCGGAGGCGTTGCCCGCCGGGCCGCTGGCGGACTTTGAACGGCGCTATGACGGGATCGTCAAGGCGGGGTACGAAGCGAATCCCCGTCCACTTGTGGCGCAGGTCGGTGAAACGCCGAAGAAGAGAGGGCGGCGACCCTGCCCAGGGTCCGCCGCTCAACCTGCTTGACCGGCTGAGGGATTTCAAGCCGCAGACACTGGCGTTCATGCGCGACTTCCGGGTTCCATTCGACAACAACCTGGCGGAACGGGATGTGCGCATGGTCAAGGTCAAACAGAAGGTCTCGGGCGGATTCAGGACACTGGAAGGCGCTAAGGACTTTGCGCGTATCCGTGGATATATCTCCACGGCCCGCAAGAATGCAGTGAATATATTCGGTGCCATCCGGGACGCGTTTAGCGGCAAACCCTTTATCCCATCCTGCGCCTCTTAATAAAAAGCCGCATTCACCATGATCGGTGATCGCGGCTTTTTGATACCTGAGCAGTTACTCTAAATCAAAGTCCCATCGTGGAATCTTAAGGGGGTATCACCATGACGTTTATCAATATTTTGCTGGTAGTGGCCGCGCTGGCCGGGGCTTGGCAAGTTTATGCCAAAGCCGGTCGCGAAGGCTGGGAGGCGATTGTGCCGGTCTATAACCTTTACGCCCTGACCTTGATGACCGGCCAGCCGTGGTGGCTGGTCGTCCTGTGTTTAATCCCCTTCGTCAACTTGGTTGCCATCGGCTTTCTGTGCTGGAAGCTGGCGGAGTGTTTCGGGCAACGCTGGCCGTTCGCCATCGGTTTGGTTGTGCTGCCGTTTGTGTTCTACCCGTTGCTGGGCTTCGGCGATGCGAAATACACGCCACCGCCTCTGCCCGGCCAATAAGGGCTTTTCTTTCCTCTTTCTTTGGAAAATCTGCCCGCCCTCTTCGCCAAGGACATCTCCCATCTCCCACCCATGGACTACCGCCTGCAAGCGGACATGCTCGTCCTTGTGCATTTCGCATTCATCCTGTTCGTCCTCTTCGGCGGGTTCATCGCGCTTTGGCATCGATGGGCGGCCTGCCTCCATCTTTCGTCTGCCGCCTGGGGGGTGCTGGTTGAATTCAATTCTTGGGTTTGCCCCCTGACCCCTTGGGAAAACGCCCTTCGCGCCAAGGCCGGTGAATCGGGGTATGGAGGGGGATTTGTTGAACACTATCTCATGCCGCTGATTTACCCCGTCGGATTGACACCACGGATTCAGATATTACTAGGATTCATAGTCCTTGCCATGAACTTGGCAATCTATGCCTATGTGCTTACCCGGTTTCGTATTCGGTCAACCGACTGAACCTCACGATATCTAAAGACTGCGGTATAGAACTAGCGTATCACACGGTCGTTTAACATGAGAAACAGTCAAAACAAGATTAGAGGATATAGGGCTTAAAGGCTGTTAGTTTTGAGAGGATAGAAAACGTTCAACATTCTTCAAAAACCCTGCCATAACTTTATTTCATCCTGGTATAAATTTGATCTTAAAAAAACAATGACAGTTTGCTGCGGCAGAACCAATGCATCCATAGTTGGCATAACCTGCGTTTTCTTTAAATCGAATGTCATAGGGCATTGCACATATGGAATATCCAGATTACGCTTATCCTATCTTTTGCCTTACCTGTCGATTTTACAGCGGGCATTATCGGTTGTTTGCGTATTCTACGCCCTTTGG
>CAIJNQ010000036.1 GCA_903822015.1 uncultured Verrucomicrobia subdivision 3 bacterium
GATGTTTCGCGTCGAACTGGACAACAAGCATCAGGTGCTGGCGACCATTTCCGGCAAGATGCGCAAGCGCTTCGTCCGGCTAACCGTCGGTGACCGGGTGAAAATGGAAATGTCCCAATACGGTTTGAACAAGGCGCGCATCGTCTGGCGGATTGGTTGATTCGGTCTCCGCGGTACTTTCCCCCATGAACGCCGCCATTCTCGTCGCCGCCGGCAAAGGTGTCCGTATGGGGACGGACAAGCTATGGCTTGAGATCGCCGGCCGGCCCGTGATCGCTCATGCCTGGCAAACCCTCAATGATGCCCCGTGCATCGCCGAAGTCATTGTCGTGGTGCGCGCCGGGATGCAGCAGAACTTCTCGGATCTCGCGGCCAGATTTATGTTCCAGAAGGCATTCCGCATCGTAGCCGGTGGCGCGGAACGTCAGGACTCCGTCTGGAACGGCCTCGAGGTGTTATCACCGAAAACTGAAATCGTGGCGATTCAGGACGCCGCGCGGCCTTGCACCAGCGAGGCGTTGCTGGTTGCGACGATTGACGCTGCGCGCGAGATCGGTGCCGCCGTTGCCGCCCAGGCGGTGACGGACACCATCAAGGAATCTGCCGACGGCAAATGCATTTTGCGTACGCTCGACCGTTCTAAATTGTAGTCGGTCCAGACGCCGCAGACCTTTCGCGTCGAAGTGATCCGCCAGGCGATTGCCGCCGCCCGGCAACAGAACTTGGTATTCACTGATGACACCGCGGCGTGTGAAATGATTGGCCAGCCGGTCCGGCTCGTGCCCGGAGCGACGCCCAATCCCAAGGTCACCGTGCCGGGTGATTTGCCATTAATTGAAGCCTTGTTAAAGGCTTCTTAACGATCCCGCACCAAAGAGTTTTTCCAAAAACTTTGTGCCCTGGAGTCTTTGTGCTAATTTCTCCCTGTTTATGAAACGACGGCTGATTTTCCTTCTGGTCACACTGGTGCTGGCGTTGAATCTCATTCTGGGTGCGCGGATTTATTTTGGATCGGCGCACGCGGCGGATGGGAAGGATTCGGCGGACGCCAATCTGGAGCGTTTCGCGGATGTGTTGGAAAAAGTCCGTACCAGCTACGTGGATGGTTCCAACATGACCTATCACGCGCTGATTTACTCGGCGCTCAAGGGTATGGTTGGTTCGCTTGATCCGCATAGCGAATTCATGGCCCCGGACGATTACCAGCAGTTGCAGGATGACACTGAGGGACAATTCGGCGGTCTCGGTCTGGTGGTCGCGATGAAGGCTGGTTTTGTGACGGTTGTGGCGCCCATGGATGACACCCCGGGCTTTCGCGCCGGGATTTTGACCGGCGACCGCATCGTCAAGGTGGAAGGCCAGAGCGTGGAAAAGGTGCCGCTGACGGACGTGGTGAATCAGTTGCGCGGTAAACCCGGTTCCCGGGTGACGGTGTCCATCGAACGTCCCCCCTCGGGGGTTTTAAAGAATTTCACGCTTACCCGTGCCGTGATCAACATGGACATGGTCAAGGACATCAACGGCAAAAAGGAATTTCCGCTCGGCGCGGATAACATCGGCTATGTCCGCATCACGCAATTTGGCGACCAGACCGGTGACGAATTGGAAGCCGCGCTCCAAAAATTGAAAAAGCAGGGCCTGCAGGCGTTGATCCTCGATTTGCGCTGGAATCCCGGAGGATTGTTGGACGAGGCGGTGAATGTCTGCGAGAAATTCCTGCCCCGCGGTCAGCTGATCGTCACTACCGAGGGGCGTGATCCCCGGGAAAATTCCGTGCTTCACGCGGGTGGACGCGGCGATGAATTGAAAGGCATGCCCATCGTGGTGCTGGTGAATCTTGGCAGTGCGAGCGCGGCGGAGATTGTCACCGGTTGCCTGCAGGATTATCACCGCGCCTTCATCCTGGGCGAGAAAACCTTCGGCAAAGGCTCCGTGCAAAATATCTTTCCCCTGGATGACGGCTCGGCCCTCAAGCTGACCGTCGCCAAATACTACACCCCCAGCCACAAGGTCATTCACGAACATGGCATAACGCCCGACAGCCTCGTGCCGATGAGCGATGCGGAGGCGGCTGACCTGCTCATCAAACGTGCGCCCGGTGGACTGGAATCGTTAAATGTAAAAGATCGCGAACGCGTAAAATCATCCCGCGATCCGCAGTTCGATCGCGCCGAGGATCTGCTGAAAGGCATTTTGCAGTATAACCAGCTTTCCCAACCGGAAAAAGTTGCTCGGAAATAAGATGACGCTGCTCGCCATCGAAACCTCCTGCGATGAAACCAGCGTGGCCGTGATTCGCGACGGCAAGGTTTTGTCGGGCATCGTTTCCTCACAAATCAAACTTCACGCGGAATACGGCGGCGTCGTGCCGGAGCTCGCCGCGCGGGAACATCTCCGCAACCTGATTCCCGTCGCGCAAGCGGCCTTGGGCGCGGCCGGGGTCGCGGTCGCGCATTTGGACGCCGTTGCCGCGACGCAAGGACCCGGCCTGCCAAATGCGCTGCTCGTCGGTTTCAAGGCGGCTCAAGCGGTCGCCTTTGCACTCCACAAGCCGTTCATCGGGATCAATCATCACGAGGCGCATTTGTATTCCCCGTGGATCTCCGGCGAGCCGCCCGTTGCCCGGTTTTCGGAATTCCAACCGAACGTTTCCCTCATCGTCAGCGGCGGTCACACGCTGCTCGTGCTGGTTTCATCCGAGTTGAAACATCGCGTGCTCGGCGGGACGATTGACGATGCCGCCGGTGAATGTTTTGACAAGGCCGGCAAGCTGATGGGGCTGCCTTATCCCGCCGGCCCGCTGATTGACCAGTTGGCCGGCCAGGGGAATCCCCGTGCCTATGATTTTCCTCGCCCGCTTTTGCTCGACGCCGGCGACGACTTCAGCTTCAGTGGTTTGAAGACTTCCGTGCGTTATTTTATCCGCGACCACCCGGCGTTGCTCAATGATCGTAAGACCATCTGCGATCTCTGCGCCAGTGTGCAAGCCGCCATCGTGGAAGTGCTCGTAATAAAAACCATTCGCGCCGCCCTGCGCAACAATGTCCGCTGCGTGACCGCGTCCGGTGGTGTGACCTGCAATTCGGCATTGCGCTCTGAATTAAACCTCGCCTGCAGCCGGAACCACTTGGCTTTGCGTCTCGCCGAAAAGTCGCTTTGCACTGACAACGCTGCGATGATTGGGATTCTGGCCGAAAGAAAATTGCTGGCCAGGGTTCCGTTGCTGCCGCTGGATGAGGAAATCAAGCCCGGATGGGCCTTGGCGTGATAATTTGCCATGGCCGACCGACTGCCCATTTACGAAATCGAGAGTGACCTTATTGCCCGGCTGCAAACTGATCGGCGGCTGATTTTGTCCGCGCCGACCGGATCCGGCAAGTCTACGCAGGTGCCGCAGATGCTGCTCAAACAAGGCCTGCTTGACGGCGGACAGGTGGTCGTCCTCCAACCCCGCCGCCTTGCGGCCCGTTTGCTTGCCGCGCGTGTCGCGCAGGAGCTGGGTGTCAGACTTGGCGAAGAGGTCGGCTACCAGATCCGCTTCGAGAATTGCACGTCAGCTAGGACAAAAATCCGGTTTGTCACCGAAGGGGTGCTGCTGCGGCAGATGATCGAGGATCCGCAGTTGCGCGGGGTCGCCGCTATCTTGTTTGATGAATTTCACGAGCGCCATCTCTATGGCGACATCACCCTCGCGCAAACCCTTGACCAGCAGGAAAGGTATCGCCCCGATCTCACACTCGCCGTGATGTCCGCGACCCTGAACACCGGTGAACTGGAAAAATACCTTTCACCCTGCTCCGTGCTGTCGTCCGCGGGCCGGATGTATCCGGTGGAAATGGAATATGCCGCGCTGCCCGCGTATCATGACCAGCGTCCCGTTTGGGAACAGGCGGCGGATGCGTTCAGCCAATATGTTCAAGGCGGCGGCCCGGGCGACGTGCTGGTCTTTATGCCGGGCGGCTTCGAAATCGCGCAGACCATCGATGCCATCCGCCGCACCAGCGAGGCAAAAGGTTTCCTCTTGCTGCCGTTGCATGGCGAATTGCCGCCGCGCGATCAGGACGCGGCGGTGGCTCGTTATGAAAAGCGTAAAGTGGTAGTCGCCACGAACGTTGCTGAAACCTCTTTGACGATTGATGGAGTGCGGCTGGTGATTGATTCCGGTCTTGCCCGCGTGGCTCGCTACGATGCAAACCGGGGCATCAACACGCTGTTGATTGACAAAATTTCGCAGTCGTCGGCCGACCAGCGCGCCGGCCGCGCTGGTCGCACGGCGCCGGGCTTGTGCCTGCGGTTGTGGTCGCGTGACGAACACGCGCACCGGGCGCCTCAGGAATTACCTGAGATCAAGCGGCTCGATTTATCCGAAGTGGTGCTGACCTTGAAAGCGTCGGGCGTCGCCGATCTGCGAAAGTTCCGCTGGCTGGAAAAGCCGGATGAGATTTCACTGGCGCATGCGGAGGAATTGTTGGCGGACTTGGGCGCGTTGCATGACGGGAAAATCACGGCGGTCGGCCGCAAGATGCTGGCGTTTCCGCTGCACCCGCGTTATGCCCGGATGTTGTTGGCAGCGCAGGAATATGCGTGCGTGCACCAGGCGTGCCTTGTCGCCGCCCTCACGCAGGGCCGCGATTTGCTTCTGCGCAATTGTGGCCGGGACGTGGATTCTGCGCGCGAGGATTTGCTCGGCGGTAAGGCCTCGTCGGATTTCTGGATTCTGATGCGCGCCTGGAGCTTTGCCTTCAATAATCAATTTCGCTTGGACGCCTGCCGCAAATTGGGCATCCACGCTGTCACGGCCCGGCAGGTCGGGCCGCTCTTCGATCAATTCCTCCGCATCGCCAGGGATGAGGGTCTCGACACGCGCGCGAACGAGGTGGGGGACGAGGCGTTGCAGAAATGCATCTTGATCGGTTTCAGCGACCGCGTGGCGCGGCGGTTGGATCAGGGCACTTTGCGTTGTGAGCTGGTTCACGGTCGCCTTGGTCTGCTGGCGCGTGAAAGCGTGGTGCACCACAGCCCGCTCTTTGTCGCGGCGGAGATCCGCGAGATCGGCGGCCGGGATGGCGAAGTCAACACCGTTATTTCGCTGGCCACGGCCATCGAAGCGGATTGGTTGCGCGATTTGTTTCCTGGGGACATCAAGCACGACTTGCATGTGCATTTCGATGCGCTGCAGAAACGCGTTCTGGCTGCCGAATTGCTTCGCTTTCGCGACCTGGCGCTGGCGGCCAAGCGGGTTGACCCGCCGCCGGCGGACGCGGCGGCGCGCCTGCTCGCGGATGAAATTTTGGCCGGCCGTTTGCTGTTGCCCAATTGGGATCATCACGTCGAGCAGTGGCTGGCCCGGTTGACTTTGTTGTGTCGGGAGTGTGCGGATTTGCAGCTGCCGGCAATCACTCCGGCGGACAAGCAGTCCATCATCGAGCAGCTTTGCCACGGCGCCGTCAGTTACAAGGATATCAAGGAGCGCGAGGTGAAGCCGGTGGTGATGTCCTGGCTCTCGTCGTCCCAGCGTGAGCTGTTGGACAAGCATGCTCCGGAACGGCTCACTCTGCCGAATGGTCGCACGCCGAAGGTGAATTATGAGCCGGGCCGGTCGCCGTTTATCGCGCTGCGCATTCAGGAATTATACGATGTGAATCGGACGCCGAAGATTGCTTTGGGTCGCGTGCCGGTGACGGTGCATATTCTGACCCCGGGCATGAAGCCGATTCAGGTGACACAGGATCTGGCGAACTTCTGGCGCGAGCATTATCCAAAAATCAAATCGGAATTGGCGCGAAAATATCCTAAGCATTTCTGGCGGTAAGGCGATGAACGGCATTGAACAACTTTGTCCGAACTGTGGTTTGTGCTGCAACGGAGTTTTGTTTGCGGATGTGGAGTTGCGCCCGGGCGATGACGCCCGCCGGCTCGAGGAATCGGGATTGAAGCTGGCTAGAAAGGGCCGCCGGCAGGCTTTCGCCCAGCCCTGTGCGTGCTTTGATGGAAAATTTTGCGGGATCTACTCTGGCCGCCCGCTACGCTGCCGGACCTTTGAATGCGGCTTGTTGCAGCGCGTTCAATCCGGCGAATTGGCACCGGACCGCGCGTTAAAATCCATCGCCCAAACCCGGCGGCAGGCGGAAATTGTGCGCGGCCTCCTTCGTCAACTTGGACAGAACGACGAGCGGCTCCCCATGACGAAGCGTTATGCGGCGGTTATGAGCGCGCCGATTGATCTGTCCGATTGCCAAATCATTTCGGAGCGGCGGGGCGAACTGATGCTGGCCGTGGACGAATTGATGCGTCAGCTCCAGCGGGATTTTTTGAAATAGAAACGACGTGGCGGATCCTCGGCAGAGAGACGCACAACTCATTTTCTGAAACAAGTGCGGCGGTCTACCGACACGCCGCTACACCTCAACCGGCTGAATCAGTTCTTTCCTTTCTTGCTCTGGCAGGCTGGCTTTTTGTTCTTCCCGAAGTTCCTCCAATGGACGGAAACGGTCGGCGCGGAAGCCGCGCTCCAGGTTGGCCTTGGAATCGGCCTTGGGGTTCACGAGGCCGATAAGCAGTACCGACACGTCCCCCTCCATTGTCAGATTGATGCCCAGCCGGATGTCGCGCACCACGTAGGTCGCGTCCTTCACCGGCAGGGCCGTGTAAAGCTTGCTGATATCCGGCGGGAACTTGTCATCCACGCAGACTACCTTGTCACCGATGCTGAAATTGGTCATGCGATCAAAGATTATTTCACCAACGCTTTGCAAAACTTCTCGATGCGGGACAGGCCCTTTTCAATATTGGCCATGCTGGTGGCGTAACTCAACCGGATGTATTCATCCGCGCCGAACGCAATGCCGGGCACGGCTGCAACTTTTTCTTGTTCCAGCAGTTTTGCGCAGAATTCGGATGAATTCAGGCCGGTTTTGGAAATGTTCGGGAACAGATAGAACGCGCCCTTGGCATTCACGCAGGTAAGGCCGGGAATACTGTTCAATTTCGCGTGGGCATAGCGCCGGCGCTTGTCGTATTCCGCGAGCCAGACCGGCAGATGGTCTTGCGGACCGTTGAGCGCCTCAACCCCGCCTTTTTGGGCGAAAGAAGTAGGATTGCTGGTGCTGTGGCTTTGGACCGCGTCAATCGCCTTGGCAATCGGTTCCGGCGCGGCCAGAAACCCCAGCCGCCAGCCGGTCATCGAATAGGCTTTTGCCAGCCCGTGGACGATAATGGTGTGGTCGTAATGCGCCGGCGAAAAGCTGGCCACACTTTTAACCTTGGCGCCGTCGTAAAGCAGATGTTCGTAAATTTCGTCGCTCATGATGAGGACGTTTTTTTCCACGCAAATGTCGCCGAGCTCCTTGGTTTCTTCGGGGGTGTAAACGGACCCCGTAGGATTGCTTGGCGAATTGAGAATGAATAAACGTGTGTTGGGCGTGATGGCGGCGCGCAATTGTTCCGGTGTGACCTTGAATTCCGTTTTATCCGTTGTTTGCAGGATGACCGGTTTCGCGCCCGCGAGTTTCACCATTTCCGGATAGCTCAACCAATACGGGGCGGGGATGAGAACTTCATCGCCCTCTTCGCAGGTGGCGAGGATGACGTTGTAGCAGGAATGTTTGCCGCCGCAACTGACGATGATTTGCGATGATTTGTAAGTCAGGCCGTTCTCGCGTTTGAATTTGGCGGCAATGGCCTCCCGCAACTCCGGGATGCCGGCGCTCGGCGTGTATTTGGTGAACCCGGCGGCGAGCGCCTTGGCGGCGGCATCCTTGATGTGCTGCGGTGTGTCGAAATCCGGTTCGCCCGCGCCAAAGCCAACAACGTCCTCGCCCGCGGCCTTCATTGCTTTGGCCTTGGAATCAATGGCTAAAGTGAGCGACGGAGCCAGGGACGCGGCACGTTTGGATATTTTGTAATTCATAAAAATTGTAACACAGAAATGTTAAAGTCCGCATGCGGAATCGCAAGAACGGAAATTGCGGAGCCGTATTGTAGCTAGAGGTGTCCCATTAGATGACAAAAATGATGCTTTTTGTCTCGATTCAACCCAGCCCGAAATGGCGTTTATTAAGTATGTGTGTAATTCTTGCCAGGGCTGGGTGGCCTGATTTTTGCTCTTAAAATTTATAATGAAGTGCATTCTGATCTGGCTTCTTTTCTTGGCATTGGGCGTTTGTCATGCCGAAATTCCCAGTCTGTTCACCCAAAAATCCTTCACTTCGGCCACGCTCGCCGAAGCGGTCAACCGCTATGTTGCCATTGGCGAAGTATCGGCGGTCAAGGAATTGCAACAGTTGGGTTCGGAGGAAATCCAGAGTGATACCGGTTTTGGTCCAAAAGGTTTCAGTGTCACGGAGCGGATCGGCTGGGTTTGTCGTATCCTCTATGAACCGCGGGGGAAATCCCCGCTGCGCGCACCGGAATTTGGTGAACTGCCTCTGCCCGAGAAATCCATGCCGTTGGAACAATGGCCGATTTATCCGCTCGCCAGTTCTGGAACGACGTATTTTGTTTTGAAACAAGGCTACACGCCGGACGGCACCCCCGAGAAACTCACTCACTATCTGGCCTATTGCAAAAATAAAGGGGTGTTCCGCAAAATTCCGTTGATAATTCCCACCCAGGAAATGGCGGAGCAGGATGCCGCCAATCTCCGGCTGTCGGCGCCTTGGCTCGCCATTCAATGGCAGACTGATGATGGCAACAGTTTTCCGATGGGCGAACAATTGACTTGGAGTTTTATTAAGAATCAGATCAAGTCTATCACCCCTGCTTCTGTCGCCAAAACCAGTCCCAAGACAGATTCTGCTGCCCTCTCCCTGCGGTAATTTTTGATTTGGGTTTCTGGCGTTTAAATTCGTAAACAGACTCGGCTTTACCACATTATTCTGGCATCGGTTTTTATTCCATCCCCTGAGTTGTTGTCCCCATTCTTTTCGGGCGAACCGAACCCGACATGTCAGTTGTCACTAAGTTGCTTCATTGCGTTCTGGATGCGCGCATAATCCGGTAGCTCCCCTGGTCCTACCGGCTGGATCCAGTCGTAGAATATTTTTGGCGTGTTCCATTTCCAGAATTCAACGTGACCGTCGGCGAATGAGAGATTGGCGCCCTGTTGATGCCGGCTGGCTGGCAGATCCCACCAGACATTTTGGGGAAAATAGGGTGAGCCTTTAGGCGGGTTCCCAAACTCCGCATCCACGACGCAGTCTGCGTCTTCGTCGATCAGCACAAAAAGCTCGCTGGGCACCGGGTGGCGGATGGCTGTGGATTTTTTCCAGGCAGGTATGTAAAAGCTCATGTTGGCGTCAAATTCCGGATAGCCATTGATGGACTGGCTCATGTTGTAGCTGCGCCAGCGTAACTCGGGCAGCACATTGCCCGCTGTGTCCTCCAGCCGTGAGGTGTCAGCCGGACAATGATAGATGTCCAAAGATGAGTTGTATTGGTATAGGAGCCCGTTGACGATGTTTGATGGATTGAGTTCCGTGCGGGCGTCCAGATCCAGCAACCAGGAGGCGCCTTTGATGTTTTGGCTGGCATTGCCGATGATGTAGACGGAATTATTCGGCACCAGATAATCGTTGTTGTCGTTCGTATAGAGGTGGTTGCAAAGCTCAAGCTGCCTCAGATTGTTGATGCAGCCGATGCGCTTGGCCGTGGCTTTGGATTTGGCAATCGCCGGCAACAGCATTGCCGCTAGCAGGGAAATGATTGCGAGGACGACCAGCAATTCAATGACCGTGAAGCCGGAGCGTGGCCGCTTAAATGTCCGTTGCTGACTAAATTGTACAAATTCGTTGTCCATGTTAAATCGTCAGCGTAAAAATACGCCGGGACTCAAGGATCGCCAGTGGAAAATTGACATGAAAACAGGCGAAAACCGCCGCCGGTTCCGGCTAGGGAGTTGCCGGGATTGAGCCCAGGATCAAAAGCAACCGGTCGGCGAGCTGTTTTACGTTATCCGGTGTTGGGAAGTTGTAATTGGAATTGGCCTGCTCAACCGCCTTTTCTAGGGCCTTCTGGTAAGCGTGATAGGCGGTATTCACCTGGGTTTGAAACTCCGGCGATATGGCGGCGAACGACACCTCGTTCTGATAGCGTGTCATTGCGGCATCCACGTCGTTACGAGTTTGCTTGAGCTGGTAAAAATTCGCCGTGGCACAGCCGCTGAGGATACCCAGTAAGGCTAGCATCAGGAGAATTTCAAAAAAATTATTGGTTGAGGATCTCATGCCGTATTTTTAACAGATTCACGAACCTGGTTCACGCCGATTTTCACGAGCTCGCGCTCGTGTATCGGCTTACGGAAACTTGCCAGAACCATTCGGAGATAATTGCCCAGACCACGCCCAAACCGAGCAGTACCATCACACCCTCCAGCGAAGTTACTTTGTCCGCCAGCACCCTTGCCGGCACGTTGGAGACGAGCAGCACCGGCAGCGCGAAGGTGAATACCGCTTTGAACGCGCCGCGAAAGGCCTCGTCCGGCATCCGTGCGATGTTGAACAGATTATAATAGCCCCACACGATGCCCTGCGCCCGCACCGTCCAGAAGCTGATGGCCGCCAGCATGAACATCAGCGAGTAATGGATCAAAATGCCCACCACGCACAGCGCGCTGAATCCGGTCAGCTGGGTCAGCGTCGGGCGTAAGTGCAGCTGTCCGGCAGCGTAAACCATCACGGCCACGGCGAAGAGCGCGTTGACAAATGCGCCCAGGTCCACCTGCCGCAGGGAGACGATAAAGCGTGTGTTGACCGGCAGCAGCAGCAGGAAATCCATCTTGCCCGTGCGGATCAGTTCGGACAGGTTCGTGCAGTTGACGAGGAAGAACGCCTGATACACCTGCTGGATGAAATTACTCGCGCCCACCAGCAGAACCATTTGCCATTGCGTCCAGGTGCCAACCGTCTTCGTCTGCGAGAACACGACGCTCACGAAGCATAATTGCAGGCCGAACCAGAGCAGTTCCACGACAATCCACAGGATGAAATTGCCCTTGAACGACATCTCGCGCGCGACGGAATTTTTCCAGAGCGCGGAATAAATATTCAGGTAGCGTTTGATATTCATTTCCAGAATGTCAATTTATACAAAAGACGGCCAAAGTCCATTCCGGGACGTGAAATTGGTTGGGCCGATTATCGCCATTCGATTATCGCCATTGGTAAACCAGCGTGGCAAAAATTCCTTGCGCCGTGAAGTTGTTGGCGTTGCCGCTGCTCGGTTCAGAGAATTCGGAGAATTCATAATGTAATGCGCCGCTCAAACGGCGGGTGATCTTGCGGGTCAGGCCGACGATCAGCCGGTTGCGCGTGAAATCCATTCCCAGCGGCGTTCCAAACGCCCCGTTGTTTTCCGCGTAACCGGCGTGCGAATAGGCATAGGTGGTCTGCAAACTGGTATTCAAATTCAACGCATAGGTCGCCGTGGTGGTGAGCGTGTAAATGTTGCCGTTGTAAGGCACGATGGACGGGTTGCCGTTGCTGGCGGTGGTGACCCGCGACTGGCTGTAAGTGAACGTGCTGGTAAAATACAACCGCTGGATCGGCGTGAGTGTGGCGCTGAAGCCGTAAATCTGCGCGTTGTAGCGTCCGTCCAGGATTGAGCCGCCGGGCGAGGCGGGTTGCTGCGCAATAAAGTCAAAAGCGGAATCGGTGGTGGAGGAATAATCCGTGCCGGTGATTTGATATGACAGCGTGGTCTTCAGCCAGTTCGCGGGGCGCAGCTCCAGCTTCGTTTCAAACGAGTCGGTTTTGACTTTGCGGTTGAGGATGAATCCCGGATAGCCGTTCGACACGCTGGAATTGCCGTCAACCACGTCGATTGGATAATTGTAGTCGGTGTCGCTGGATTTATATTGATATTGCGCGTTCAAGGCGAACCAGCGCCACGGCGACAAGTTGAAGCCGGTCTGCGCATTGTAACGGTAGTTGGTGGCTTCGGTCCTGGTCTCGGTGTTCAGGGTCCCGCTGGCATCCTGCTGTTGGAACTGGTTGATGCTTTCCTGATCGAATCGGGCGTCGGTAAAGAGCACCGTGAAGGGAATCTTGGTGAAGCGGAGGCTGGCATTCTGGCTGGACTTGAACAGATCCGAGTTTGCATTGGCTGGCGCATTGGCGCCCAAGTCCAGGTCGGGAACGCTGTTGCCAAAACCGTTTTGCGTGGTCCATTCATTCTGGGTGCCGAGGGAAAAGGTCAGATGCGCCAGTGGCGTGAACAAACTGGCCACGCTGAAAATCTCCGATTCCCGGTTCAAGGTGATCTGCTGGCTGCTTAAGGAACTGGCGGCACCGTAGGCGACGGGCTGGCTGAAGTAGTCGCTGCCTTCCAGTTTCGAGTAATAAAACCCGCCCGACACAAACCACCAGTCGCGGATCTGTTTCTCCAGCATCAGCGTGTCCAGGCCCTGCGTGGAATGATAGTTTTCCTGTGTTTTGAAATATGTGACTGGTGATGGGGCCGGGGGAAAACCATACATTTCGGTGCTGGTATTGTTTGCACTGTAAAACTCACCCCGTGCATTATTCTCCAGATGCCAGCCGCCGTAATCATGGGTCACGTTCAGCTTGATGATGTGCGTCTGCTCATCCACGGCCATTGACGCTGGATAAATGGCTTGGACCGGGCCGCTTGGATAAAAGACCCAACCCCAGTCCAGCATGGATTTATTCCCGTTTGCGAACTGGTATTCGTAACCCAGGACGACCTGCGGTTGCTGCGGTAACGTCAGCCCGAAATCGATCCAAGCGCGTCCGTTGTCCACATAGAGATTACGATTCAAACTGAAATCCGACGGTGTCAACGTCGGGTTGTACCCGCCGACATCGTTATAATATTTGCGCCATTCATCAAAACCGGCGTGGATGAAGCCGGTATCGGTCCGGTCCGCGGTATATTTCAATTCAATATTCTGGTTGGGTACGATGGCATGGCCCGTCACGGAAATTTTTTTGTCCGGAGTCACCTGCTGCGTGAAGCAGAAATCTTCCGCTCCGCCCGAAAACCCAGGGTTCACCCCTTCGAGCTCGCGGAATTTTGATTGATTTCCCTGTACCTCAAACCACCGGAGCGTCGGCGCGAACGTTAGGGTGGTTTGCGGCGGTTGATTCGTCGTGGTCCAGTTCGCGCCTTGGTCTATCCAGGCGCGCAATTGGCCGATTTGCTCTGCCGTTAAGGGATCGCCCTTGCCCATGGGCGGCATCTCCATGTCTGGCACCTGCCGCGTGACATAATGGATGAGCCAGCTTTTTGAACTGTCGCCGGGAATGATGTCGCCGGTGTTTTCGTCCCCGCCTTTCAAAGCTGAGGCGCCGTCGTCGAGCCGAAAATGGCTTTTCGGTTTCTCCGGCCCATGACAACGAATGCAGGAAGTTACAAAAATCGGCCGGATGTCGTGGTCGAAATTAATTTCGACGTTTGCCGCTGGCGGCAGCGGTTTCGTTTGGGCTTGAGCAGCAGAAAAAGCCGGCCAAACTGCCAGATATGCCAGCACCAAAATCCCGGATTTTTTTGATGAAAATATTTCCATTCAAATCAGCGGGCGGCGTTCAATATCTCAGGCGCGGATCCACGTTCGAGCCGTGAACGGCTGTATGGCAGCCGGAAGTCCAGCAGGTTCCGATGGTCAGATATCCTGTGTGGTTTGAGTTGCCGATGTAGATTTGTCCGGGTTTGCTCGCATTCTGGACTTGCGCGTGGCAGCGCAGGCAAAGATTCGGGTCGCTCTCCACGAGCATTTTATCATTGATCGAGCCGTGCGGATTGTGGCAGGTGATGCAGCCTTCGCGCTGCGCCGGATGTTCAAAAACAAAAGGACGTGTCTGGTCGCGGTGACATTGCGCGCAGCTTTCATTGCGTCGCGCCATGGCCAATCCGCCTGCCGGCTTGAAAATGTCGCCGCCATGCGGGTCATGACACTGCCCACAATTCATGTGGCCTTCGATCACCGGGTGGTGTTGCGGCAGATTAAATTCCGCGCTCACGCCAAGATGACATTGGAAACAGGCCGTCGGATCCTTGCGCGGGTTGATAATGAAGTTTCCACCGCCACCGGACTCAATGTGCTTGCTGCCCGGTCCGTGGCAGGATTCGCAGCCGGCCAGTCCGGCCATCGTCGAATTTCCGAAATGAACCCGGGCGTGCGGACTGGCGGGAAATTTCCGGACGATGTCTTTGTGGCAGTCCGCGCAGGCCTGATTGCCGGCATAGTGCGCGCCGGGGATTGCCAGCGGCGTAAACACCAAGCCCGGCGCGGTGTCGCACGAAACCAGCATGAGTGCGACACCGGCTGAAATGCCGGCCGCCAGCACCACAACCAGTGTTTGTCTCAATTTCACCGTGTTTGATTTTGCACCACCGAAGGGTTTGTCACTGCGGCGGCTTTGACGATCTCCGTTGCGATCTGATCGGAAAGGTTCCCGCCAGTCGGGAAAACCATCTGCAAATGGCCGGTGGCATCAATGATCAGGGTGCGGAAATTATGGTTGATGGTTCCGTTGTCGGCTTCATACGACACGCCCGCCGCGCCGGCCAGCCCGGCGATTTTATCCGGTGGTCCGGTCAGGAAATTCCAGTGCGCGGGATTGTATTGATAGCTTTCGCCGTAGGCTTTGAGCACAGCTGGCGAATCAAATTCAGTGTCCAAAGAAATCGAAAGGAAACGCCAGTTCGCCGGCGAGTTGGTCATGGTTTGGAGTTTTTGCGACGCTTCTTGGAAATTTTTTGAAAGACGCGGACAGAATTCCGGGAGCGGGCAGCGCGTATAAAAGAACGTCACCGCCAGCGCCTGTCCGTGAAATTCATTCAGGCTGACCGCCTGTCCCAGTTCATTGGTGAATTTGTAATCGAGCAATGGATTTACCAATGGGGTGTCTGGGGCTTTCACGATCTCCCGCTTGGTAATTCCCATTTGGACCGGCCGTGCCGCACCCGTTTTTAAGATACGATCCACCCAACTTTCGTTGTCCGTCACCTGAAGCTCAAATTTGATCTCGTCGCCGGCGTGCAAGCCCGCCAGCTCAGCCTGGTTCTTTACGTTGAACGGCATCGTCATGGCGGCCATGTAATCGGCGATCACCTCGTGCCGGATGACGATGATTTTGGCTTCGGGTCGGATTTCTTCGACCGTTCCATTCGCGGCAAATGTGCGTGGTTTGGCACGGCTGGTATCGGATGGTGATCGGGATTCCGCTGCTTTCACCGGACACCATATCGTCAAATTCAACAACCAAATGATGGTGATTAAGAGGCATAAACGCATGTTTTAAGTCCGGGTTATGCGCGGATCACGGGTTGGGTAATCGAACAACCCGGTAAAAGCCGGGACTGTTAGTCGCCTGCGGATCCGTGAATAACGCGGGATTGCTTGCGGCCTTGTTGGTGGCTATCGTAACCCAAATGGGCGAGGTCAGGTCGGCAGACTGCTGGATGATGTAATGCAATCCGATGTTAGCCGAATAGTTGAACTGGAAACTCGTCGTTGATAATGGTGTCGGTGCACCTAGAACCAGTGGTATCGGGGTCACGACGCTGACCGTAACCGTGTTTGTCGCGCTCAAACCGGCGTCGTTTTTGGCAACGGCGCTAAAAGTGTAGGTGTTGGCGTTCAAACCGGTGACGGCGGCGGCGAAGGGCAACGTGGTTTCATTGGTCAACACCGTCGTGCCGACGAGGAATTGCACGTTGGTCACGGTTCCACCGATGTTTGGATCGCTGGCCGTGGCGCGAACCGTAATGTCCGCCGGCTCGCTGAATACGGTGTTCGGAATGGGATTGTTGATGGAGACGCTGGGAGGCAGTATCGGCGCCTTTACCACAATCGAGCCGGTGAAAAGATGCACTGAGCAATCGTACGGAAACGTCCCGGCATTGGTGAAGGTATAAGCGAAAGTGGCCGGACCGTTCAGAGTGGCAGAAGCCGGCCATACCTGCGGCAAGCTGGTGCTGGTGACATTGTGAAAAAAGGAGCCGCTTGGCCAGGTCCAAAGCACCGTGTCCCCCAGGTTGATGCTGGTGGTCGCGGGGACGAATCCCCCGCTCAATGTGTTATTCACCGTTACATTGGCGGTGGCACCGGGGCTGGCCAACGGGGCGGTCAGTTGCCAGATCACCGCCAACGCGCCGCATAGAGTTTTGCAGGATGGGTTTTTCATAGATAGTTAAAGATGGGATGAACGGGAAGGGAAATTGTTCCCGAAAAAATAATGGAACTTTTATCATGCCCCGTCCTCTCAACTATGATGCCGCAATATGGCTGACAGCC
>CAIJNQ010000037.1 GCA_903822015.1 uncultured Verrucomicrobia subdivision 3 bacterium
AGCTTGCCCTTCCTGGTGCGGGTAATCCGTGTCATGGTAGAGCCACACTTCGCGCATTTGCATATACCTTTGAATAGGCTTATGTCCCGTAGATTGCTCCTGCCACGGTGGCGAATCCTGCCCTTCAGCTTCTCCTGCACGGCGTAGAAGGTTCCCTCGTCAATGATGGCTGGGAAGTAGCCCTCAACCGGTGGCTCAATGTTGGTGTAGGTGCCAATCACGGCTTTATCCGTCAATATCCGGTGCAAAGTGATACGGTGCCACTTGCTGGTGGGCTTAGCCCTCTTGGTGATCACTGGCACATTGTTTACATTCATTTTGTGCGTGAGCTGCCAGATGCCTAGACCAGACTTCAGGTAGTCCTTAAACACCTGCTTCACTAGCTTTACCTTTGCCTCGTCCAGTACCCACCATCCCTGCGTTCCCTTGCCGTTATTCTTGTATTGAAGCCAGCAAGGGGGATTGAGTGCCACTGGTAGCTTTTTACCGGCTACCAAGTCCATTTTGAGCTTCCAGTTTTTGGTGGTCAGGTAGCTCTTCCGCTTGCTTTCGTCTCCACCTCGAATCAACCACGTAACAGCCACTACCAGCTCGAACGGGTTATTGTTGACGTAGTCGATGCTGTAGATTTTGTTCTCGCTCACCAGCCCAATGTCCACGCCATTCATGAGGATGGTGGTCAGCAAGTTGGTAGCTTCGGTCACGGAATTTCTTGTGAGGCGGTCGAGGGCTTCGACCACAAGCACGGTTCCGGCTGGCACTTTGCGCTCCTCTACGGCTTTGATGAAAGTCTTGAGGTTGCCGATGGCGGCATTGGTACCCCTAAAGCCAGAGGTCTTCAGATCCTGAATCTCTTCGTCGATGAAAAGATTATGGCGCTTGCAAAACTCTTTGGTGCCCTCAAGCTGGCGCTCCAAACTCGTTCCAAGCTCCTGGCGCGGACTTGAAAATCTAATATACGATACCGCCCTGCGTAATGCAGGCTTTGGAGCGGGTGGCGGCACTGGCTGCTTAAGCTTCATGCCCGGATTATGCCTTTTTACATATTGGAACGTCAAGAACCAGCGGCGGATCGTAAATCTCGCGGAGCGCTGCGGGATAATTTTCATCCGATGAAATCAAAACCCGGCAGCCGAAATCAGCGATGCGCTTCAATTCGCCCGCGAGGTCGGTGCATTTTTCCCAGCCGGCGATGGCTTCGGCGGTTTCCTCGCCGATATTGCGGACGCGGAGCAGGGTGGCTTTCGAGGCGGCAAGGATCTTGGGCGCCTCGCCGAAATGTTCGAGCAGCAGTCGCGCCCGCACTGGTCCGACGCCTTCGATCAAGTTGAGCGCAATGAATGCTTCACGGGAGTCCATCCAGATTTAATAATGACTGGCGGCTGCTGCGGCAAGAAATGTTTTCCGTCAGGGCCCCGGGCTTCGGCGGGCTACTGACTCCGTAGCAATTCCCGCACGTCCACCGCGTCCATGCCCGCCCCCCGGATGGCGGTCATCCCCAAATCCGTGTCCTCGTAGCCCCGGCAGAATTTAGGGTCCACGCCGATGCGCCGGGCGGCTTCCAGAAAAATATCCGGCGCGGGTTTCTGGTTCGTGACCATCTCGCTCGTCACCACCGCGGCAAACAATTTCCGGATTTTCAGATGTTCCAGGACATCGCAGATGATTTGCTGGGTACCGCCGGAGGCGACCGCCATCGGGATTTTTCCATGGTTCGCCCGCGCTATTTCCACGACGGCATGGATGGGTTCGACCTGGGCCATCAGCGGCAGATACGCGTTTTCCTTGTCGTGCGCGGCCTGGATGTGATCGAGGGTGACGCCTTGTTCTTTGGCGAGCATTTTCAAGATATCGCGCGACGGCACGCCGCCCAGCGCGTAAAACCGGTCTTCCGGGAAATGCAGTTTGTATTTCGCGGCGATCACCTGCCAGGCGCGCCAGTGCAGCGGCATGGTGTCGGCCAGCGTGCCGTCGCAATCGAAAACCAGGCCTTTGATGTGTTCCGGCAATTTCATAATTTCAGCGCCGACAATTTTTCTTCCAGATCGTGCGTCATTAGCGGCTCGATCAGCGGGTCGAGATCGCCGTCAATGAAGTTGGCCAGATTATAAAGCGTGATCTCTACCCGGTGATCCGTGACGCGGTTCTGCGGAAAATTGTAGGTGCGGATTTTTTCACTGCGTTCGCCCGTGCCGACCTGGTCTTTGCGGTGGGCGGCGTATTTCGCGTTTTCCTCGGCGATTTTCCGGTCGAGCAGACGCGACCGCAGTACGGTCATCGCCTGGATCCGGTTTTTTTGCTGCGACCGCTGGTCGGCGCAGCGGACAATCATGCCCGTCGGTTTGTGGATGATTTGCACCGCGGAATCGGTGGTGTTCACGCCCTGGCCGCCCTTGCCGGAGGCGCGGCAGACATTGATCTCCACTTCGTCGGGTTTGATTTCCACATCCACTTCCTCGGCTTCCGGCAGCACGGCCACGGTCGCGGTGCTGGTGTGAATCCGCCCCTGGGCCTCGGTCGCCGGCACGCGCTGGACCCGGTGCACGCCGCTCTCGTACTTGAGCCGCTTGAAAACGTCCGTGCCGGTCACTTCAAATATGATTTCCCGGAAACCGCCGAGGTCGGAGGGGTTGGAATCCAGCGGCTCCACCTTCCACTTGCGCGTCTCCGCGTAGCGGCAGAACATCCGGTAAAGATCGGCCGCAAACAGCGCGGATTCCGAGCCGCCCGCCCCGGCGCGGATTTCCACAATCGTATTGCGCGAATCGGTCGGGTTCGGCGGCACCAGGCCGAATTGGATTTGCTGTGCAAACTTTTTTTCGTCGGCTTCGAGCCGGGTGATCTCTTCCCGCGCCAGCTGGGCGATATCGGATTCCGCCACTTCCCCCTTGAGCAGCGCGCGGTTCTCCGCCAGTTGTGCCTCCGTTTTGAAAAAGTTGTCCCCGCACGCCACCAGTTCCTTCAGCCGCGCGTATTCCTTGGACATATCCTGCGCGCGCTGCTGGTTGTCGAACGTCGCGGGATCGCTGAGCGCGGCTTCGATCTCCGTGAAACGTCGGCGGAATTTTTCAATGTGCGGTCGCAAATCCATGGGGCGGATGGGGATTGGCCTGGCGGCTCGCGGTTCTTTTGAAAACGGCCGTTCGTAAAAACAATCCGCCCGCAAAAGCCCAAGGCTCCTGCGGGCGGTGTTCGGACAAAAGCTAAACCTTCTTTTTCTTCTTCGTTGCCTGTTCGGCTTGCACCGCCTGGGTTTTGGCAAGGCGCTGTTGGAATTTATCCACGCGGCCGGCGGTGTCCACGAACTTCTGCTGGCCGGTGTAAAACGGGTGGCAGGAGTTGCAAATGCCGACGATGATGGTGGATCGGGTGGAACGCGTCTTGATCACGTTGCCGCAGGCGCAACGGATTTCCGCATCCGCATATTTAGGATGAATGTCCGTCTTCATAAAAGGGCTGGAAAATTAGCATGAATCGGCGGGATGACAAGCAGGAATTTTGTCCGTCGCCGATGTCTCCCGGTCTTGCCCGCTTGCCCACTATGCGCGAGCCATCTTATCGGTGTTAAGGATATTGAAATTTAATCTTTGCGCCCGCCTCCGCGAAATTCTAAAGTATTCTCGGTTTGTCCGATGGTGTAATGGTAACACAGCGCCCTTTGGAGGCGTTATTCATGGTTCAAATCCATGCGGGGTAGCCACTCTCAATCGACCGCGAAGCCGCATGGATACTGGCTGTGCGGACTTTTTCATTCGCTCGCATACGAACACATGCAAACATGTAAAAACGCGTTTTACTGGCACTTTATTGGCACTCAATTGGCACTGAAACCTTGCTGTTCCAATACCCGAATACCCTAATCC
>CAIJNQ010000038.1 GCA_903822015.1 uncultured Verrucomicrobia subdivision 3 bacterium
GGATATTGGAACGCCAGGAACACCCCCTCGCGGGCGCGCTCTTCGGGATCCAGCTCCAGCAGGTCCTGGCCGAGATATTTCACCGTGCCGGCGGTCACTTCGTAGCCGTCCCGGCCGGCCAGGATCGCCGCCAGCGTGCTCTTCCCGGACCCGTTCAGGCCCATCAGCGCATGGACTTCGCCCGCGTTGATCGTCAGGCTGAAGCCCTTCAGGATGTTTTTGTTCTCCACGCCCGCGTGGAGGTTGTCGATTTCGAGTATGGGTTGCTTGCTCATGTTCAAATTTTATTCTGCCACGGATGAAACTCGGATGAAACACGGATTCAAAAAACCATTCTTTTGAATTCCACTTTCGTCCGGCCAAAATTGATCAACTGACCGACCTTCACGCCCGTCGCCTTCAATTCATTCAACAACTGTGGCTCGTCTTCCGCATTGTAAATCTTTGCAGTTTTCAGTTCGACGATGACGACATCGTTCACCAGCAGATCGGCGCGAAAGTCGCCGACAATGATATTGCGATATTTGACCTTGATGGGACACTCAATTTCGCATTTCAACCCGGCCTGATGCAACTCTACCTGCATCGCTTTCTGATAAACGCTTTCAAGAAAACCATAACCCAGCTCGCCGTATACCGCATACGCCGCGCCGATGATTTTTTCGGTGATATCAGCGTGCTGAAGCTTGCTTTCCATTTCCGTGTTTAATCCGTGTTCAATCCGTGGCTGAAAATCAGCCCACGCTGCCTTCAAGGCTCACCCCCAGAAGCTTCTGCGCTTCGACGGCGAATTCCATGGGCAGCTCCTTGAACACTTCCTTGCAGAAGCCGTTCACAATCATGTTCACCGCGTCCTGTGTGGAAAGCCCGCGCGCGTTGCAATAAAAAATCTGGTCCTCGCCGATCTTGGAGGTCGACGCCTCATGCTCCACGGAGGATGTCGTGTTTTTCACTTCGATATACGGAAACGTGTGCGCCCCGCATTTCGCCCCGATCAGCATCGAGTCGCATTGCGAAAAATTTCGGGAGTTGGCCGCGCTCTTGCGGATTTCCACCAGCCCGCGATAGCTGTTCTGGCCGCGTCCGGCGGAAATACCCTTGGAAACAATTGTGCTTTTCGTGTTCTTGCCGATGTGAATCATCTTCGTGCCGGTGTCGGCTTGCTGCATGTTGGTCACGACGGCGACGGAATAAAATTCGCCCTTGGAATTGTCGCCCAGCAGGATGCAGCTCGGATATTTCCACGTGATCGCCGACCCGGTCTCTACCTGGGTCCAGGTGATGCGCGAGTTTTTCCCTTTGCACAGCCCGCGCTTGGTCACGAAATTGTAGATGCCGCCCACGCCGTTCTCGTCCCCGGGATACCAGTTCTGCACCGTGCTGTATTTGATCTCCGCCCCCTCCAGCGCCACCAGCTCGACCACCGCGGCGTGCAGCTGGTTTTCATCCCGCATCGGTGCCGTGCAGCCCTCCAGGTAACTCACGCTGGCCCCGTCGTCGGCCACGATCAGGGTGCGCTCGAACTGGCCGGATTTGGCGGCGTTGATCCGGAAATAGGTCGAAAGCTCCATCGGGCAGCGCACGCCTTTCGGGATGTAGCAGAACGAGCCGTCCGTGAAGACGGCGGAGTTCAGTGCGGCATAATAGTTGTCGGTGTACGGCACCACCGAGCCGAGATATTTTTTGACCAGGTCGGGATGGCTGTGCACCGCCTCGCTGAACGAGCAGAAGATGATTCCCTTCTTCGCCAGGTCCTCGCGGTAGGTCGTGCCCACGGAAACGGAATCGAAAATCGCGTCCACCGCCACCCCCGCCAGGCGGCCGCGCTCGCGCAGCGGAATGCCCAGCTTCTCGTAGGTCTCCAGCAGCTTGGGGTCGACTTCGTCCAGGCTTTTCGGCGCATTCGCCGGCGGCTTGGGCTGGGAAAAATAGCTGATCGCTTGAAAATCAATTTTCGGATATTTGACGAACTGCCACGTCGGCTCCGGCAGGGTCAGCCAGTGGCGAAAGGCCTTGATCCGCCAGTCGGTCAGCCACGTTGGCTCGTTCTTCTTGGTCGAGATGTGGCGGATCGTGTCCTCGCTCAAGCCCGGCGGCGTGGACTCGGATTCGACGTCGGTGACGAAGCCATATTTGTATTCCTGTTTGACCAGGCTCTCGATTGTGTCGGTCGCGGTGCTCATCGTATGTTGAAATTATTTCTTCGGGTTGCAATCCGGGCAGGCCCCGTGAATGGCGATGTCAAAATGGTCGGCCTTGAATCCTCTGGGGAGCTTCATCGCCTGCTCCGGCAGGTCCACGTCGTATACCGTCCCGCAGGCGTCGCAGTAAAAATGGCCGTGCTCGTGCATGTTCGGGCAAAACCGCGTTGCGCCCCGGTCCACCGTGACCTGCCGCGCCAGCCCCGATTTTACCAGTGCCGCCAGGCAGTTGTAAACCGTCGCGTGGGATATCTCCGGCATTTGCTTTTTGGCCCGGATGAATACCTCCTCCGCGGTCGGATGGTCCCGCTTCTGGACCAGCACGTCATAAACCTGCTCGCGCTGCGGCGTGAAACGAAAACCGCCCGTGCTCAACCTTTCGGTCAGGTCGCTGTCGGCTGTTTTCGGTCGGTCTGCGCGCATGCGCCGCCAATGTAGCCGGCCGGCCGCGGGAGTCAAGATTTAGACCAATTCTAAATTAGGGCGGCCGCGCCCGGGGGGTCATTTCCGGAAGACGCTGACGCGGGCGGGCGGGAAATTCAGCCAGACGATGCGCGAGGCGTGCAGCCGGAAGCTGGCGGCCCCGCGGATCTGGTTTCGGCCCAGGTGATAGCTGTATTGCACCCAGTTGCCCTCCGGCTCCAGCACGGCCCGGATCTTCTGCGTGAGCGCCTCGGCTTCCGCGTGCGGGAAATTCAGCAGCGGCAGGCTGGAGATGACCGCGCCGACGCTTTCAATCGGTTCGCGCCGGCTGCGCAGCAGGTGGTCCAGGTGCCAGGCGTCGCCGCTGATGATCTGGGCGCGCGGAAATTTGTCCCGGAGCAGCCGCGCCATCTTCGGATTGCGCTCGATGGCCACCAGCCGGTCTTCGCGCAGGCCCCGCTTGATCAGGGCATCCGTCACCGCCCCCGTCCCGGGGCCGAGTTCCAGCACAAAACTTTCCGGATTGGCCGGCAGCCAGTGCGCCATGGCGGCCCCGAGCTGCGGCGAACTCGGCGCCAGCGAACCCGTCCGCTGCGGATTGGCAAACCATTCCTGCAGGAACAGGCCCGTGTCGGTCAATGCGGCTATGATTTTTTTGGCCATGCGGCGGCGAATATTATTCTTCTCAAATTATCAGTCCGGAGATTAAATCAGCCGCCCGCTAAGAGCTACAGAATATTTCGGCTAATTTCTCCGTCGCCTCCGCCGCCGGTGGGTCAGGGGCCGAGCTGTTTGCGGGCGGCGGCGCGGCGCGCGGTCCAGTCCTCCCACCGCTGCGCCCAGGGGTCGCCGGTGAACTTTTTCCGCGCGGCCGGCCAGTGGGCCTCCAGCGACCCCAGCTGTTTTTTCGCGGCTTCCGGCTCGCCCCATTTCAAATAGGCTTCGATCAGGTCCAAATGGTTTTCCGGAAATTCCGGCGCCAATTGGACCGCCCGTTCGGCATGGGGCCGCGCTTTGCGCTCGCTGCCGATGCTCACCGGCCACCCCGGCGCTTCGGCATACAGCAGGCCAAGGCTGCGCTCGGGTCCGGCGTAATCGAGCCGCGCATCCAGCGCCGCCGCCGCCAGGAATTCATGCTCCATTTCCCGAACCAGCCGGAGCGCGCCCAGGAATTGCGTGCGCGCCAGTTGCCCTAGGTTCATCGCCAGGTAATAATGGCCGGCCGCCATCTTCGGCTCCCGCGCGACCAGGCTGCGGCTCGCGGCAATCCCTTGCCCGGCGATGTCGGCCCGCTCCGTGGTATTTGTCGAAAACTCCGCGAAATCAAAGGCCGCGCGGGCAAACCGCCAGGCGTTGGTCGCGTTGTTTGCGTCCAGCCGGAGCTGGTTCCGGGCGCGCAGGAACTCCGACCGCGCATAACTGGCGGAGGCTTGCCAGGGGGTGTCGCCGGCCTGTGCCCGCCCGGTGGCCATGATCAAAAAGCCGGTGATGGCCGCGGTCCATAGTGCGGCGCGGACCGGTCTGGAATTAAAAGTTGCCATCACGTCGGGGTGTTTTATACTGAAAACGAGTGAGATTGAACCTCAATTTTCGGTTGCTGGCAATGCTGGCGGGGTTGGCGGTCATCGGGGCCGGCTGCAGCGGTGTCAACACCAGCGGCAGCGTTTCGCCGATCGACTTCTTTCTGCCGGGGGCGGGCCACCTGCTCAAGGCGGACCCGGCCTCCACCAATGCCCCGGCGGCCTTCCCGGAATTGCCGGTCGAGCTCGCTTCCGATAAATAAATTATGCGTTTCCCATTCGCGCTGACAAAAAAAATTGCCAGCCACATCATCAAGCACAAACTGCGCAAAACCCCCAAGTTTGCCATGGTTCTGCAGCTGGAACCCCTCCACACCTGCAACCTGACCTGCACCGGCTGCGGCCGCATCCGCGAATACTCCACTTCCCTCAAGGACATGGTGCCCCTGGAGCAATGTCTGCAGGCCGCCGTGGAGTGCGACGCCCCGATGGTCTCCATCTGTGGCGGCGAGCCCCTGATTTATCCCAAGATTGAAGAGTTGATCAACGGCCTGCTCGCCCAGGGCCGGGTGCTCTACATCTGCACCAACGGCATGTTCATGCGCAAAAAAATGCGCGATTATCTCGCCGCCGTTTATTCCCCGGCGCTGGAGCCCAAGCTCGCGCAATTGCTCGCTGGCAAATTGATCACCGACAAGGAAGCGGACGTCATCCGCAAAGCGGACGACGCGGCTCGGAAAAAATCCGTCATCCGGCCGACCCAATGGATGTATTGGAATGTCCACGTGGATGGCTTGGAATTTACCCACGACCTGATCGTCGAGCGCGAAGGGGTCTTCAAGGAATGCGTCGAGGCCATCAAAATGGCCAAAATCATCGGCTATCAGGTGGCGACCAATACCACCGTCTACCGGGAAACCGATGTGGCCGAGATCGAGGACATGTTTAAGTATCTCTCGTCGCTGGAAGTGGACGGTCACACGATTTCGCCCGGCTACGATTATGATGCGGCCAAGAAAGACATGGTCTCGCGCCTCGGCAAGGATCCCAAGCAGTTCTTCCTCACGCGCGACATGACCCGCCAGAAATTTGCCAAAATTCAGGAATGGGGCAGGGCGTTCACGATTTTTGGCACGCCCGTGTACCAGGAGTTTCTCGCCGGCAAACGCGAGCTCACCTGCACCGCCTGGGCCATTCCCACCTACAACGTCAAGGGCTGGAAAGCGCCGTGCTATCTGATGACCGACGGTCATTACGGCGGCTATCAGGAGATGCTCACCAAGGTGCGGTGGGAAAAATACGGCGTCGTCAACGGCGTCGCCCGCGATCCGCGCTGTGAACATTGCATGGTGCATTGCGGCTACGATCCCAGCGGCGCGCTCGGTACCAATTATCAATCCGGCGACAACTGGAAAAACTTTAAATACAACTTCGGCGCCAAGCCGAAGCCGTATCCCGCCTCGCCGGAACTGGCGAAGCGCGCGTTCAACGGTTCGACCATTGGCAAGGGCCATCTGGCCGAGGCCAAAGCTGCCATCAACTCCCCGGCTGCCGGCGCCCGCGGCGCGTTCTCGCATCAGGATGGACCGGGCCAGCCGGAGGCGCATGTCGGCACCCACTGCGGCACGGGCGACACGTCCGAACGCGATGATCTGCTGTCGAAAATCAAGGACGCGAAGAAGTCCTAGTTGGCTTTTCCGGTCTGGAACATTTCCCCCGTATTCTCATGAGCAAGACATTATTTCTATCCCCTCCATCGTTTGACGGTTTTGACGGCGGCGCCGGTGCCCGTTACCAGGCGCGTCGCGAGGTCACCAGCTACTGGTATCCGACCTGGCTGGCGCAGCCCGCCGCGCTCGTGCCGGACAGCAAGTTGCTCGATTGTCCGCCGCACGGCATCAATCTCGCCCGCTGCCTCGAGATCGCCAAGGATTACCATCACGTCATCATTAATACCTCCACGCCTTCGCTCAAAAACGATTGCCAGGTCGCCGAGGCCATCAAGGCGCAAAAGCCGGATACGAAGATCGGCTTCATCGGCGCCCATACCATGGTGTTGCCGACGGAAACGCTCAAGGCCTCGACGGCGATTGACTGGGTGGGCCGTAAGGAATTTGATTTCACCTGCAAGGAGGTCGCCGAGGACCGTGACCTCGCCACCATTGCCGGGCTCTCCTACAAGGACCGGGACGGCAAAATCAAACACAACGCCGAGCGCGAAATGATCCAGGACATGGATTCGCTGCCCTGGGTGGCGGATGTCTACAAGCGTGATTTGCAGATCGAAAAATATTTCATCGGCTACCTGCTGCATCCGTATGTCTCGATGTACACGGGCCGCGGCTGCCCGGCCCAATGCACCTTTTGCCTCTGGCCGCAGACCATCGGTGGTCACAAGTATCGCGTTCGCTCCCCGCAGAACGTCGCGGATGAAATGGCCTATATGAAGCGGATCTTCCCGCAGACCCGCGAATTCTTCTTCGACGACGACACGTTTACCGCGAACCTGCCGCGCGCCCGGGAAATCGCCAAAAAGCTGGCCCCGCTCGGCGTCCACTGGTCGTGCAACAGCCGCGCAAACATTGATTACGACACGATAAAATCGTTCAAAGACAACGGTCTCCGCCTGTTCCTGGTCGGTTACGAGAGCGGCAACGACGACATTCTCACCCGGATCAAAAAGGGCGTGACCATGGCGGAGATGCGCCGCTTTACGCAGGATTGTCATCGCGCCAACGTCGTGATTCACGGCACGTTCATTCTCGGCCTGCCGGTCGAGACCCAGCAGAGTATCGAGAACACCATCAATTTTGCGAAGGACCTCGATGTGTTCAGCCTGCAGGTTTCGCTCGCGGCGCCCTATCCCGGCACCGAGCTCTACGAAATGGCCAGACAAAACGGCTGGTTCGTCAAAAAGGACAAGACCGACCTGGTGGAGACCGACGGCCTGCAGCAAAGCACGCTCGAATATCCCGGCTTGAGCAAGGACCGGATTTTCGAGGAAGTGGACCGTTTCTATCGCGCCTATTATCTCCGTCCCAAACCGATCCTGCGCATCATCAAGACCATGCTCGAGGATAAGGACATTCTCGTCCGCCGCTGCCGGGAAGGTTACGAATTCTTCCGCAGCCTCAACGATCGCAAAGCTACCACCCGGGCCGCGGCCTGACCGTTGCCGGCTTGTTCATTCCGCGGCGCGTCAGGGGAGGTCAAACTTTCACTGACACGCCTGTGCCATTTACCACCAGGTTTCCATCTGCATGCCCCACGTCCAGCCGCTGGTCTCGTTCGCAAAGTCGTTGCCCCCCACATAGCCCTTGTAGCTCTCCGTCCACGTCGCGTAGGTCACATAGGCCCGGATGACCGGCCGGCTCAAAAACTGGTTGCCCAGCGACACCTGTGGGGCCAGCGAAAATTTCCAGAGCGTCCCGCTCTGGTGGATCCCGTTGTCATCCACATGATCCACGCCCGGCTCGAACGCGAGGCTGAAAAATCGGTTGAAATGATAGATCGGCCGGACCCCGGCCGACACCCACTGGCGGTCGCCCTGGAAATTATTGTAATCCGTGTATTGATAGACCAGCGCCGGGCTGATCGACAGGTTCTCCCACGGCTGTGCGATGAAGCTTTCCGTCGCGCGGAAACGCCACGAGCCCGGCTGGTCCGGAATGATGTAGGTGCCGTTGGTCGTCGTCGCCGTCTCGTAGCCCGAGGTGAAGGTCTTCGCCGCGCCGTTGCCGAGCTGGAGCGAAAATTTGTTGACCCCGTCGTCCGTCAGGAATTTTTCATGCGTGTGGATGAATGTCAGCGCCACGCCTTGTGAATCCGAAGCCTGCTGGCCGGCGGCGTTCAGCCCGCACGTTTCGGCGGCGAATGCCAGGCCGAACTCGCCCTTGCCCCACGGCATGGCGACGTCATAGAGACTCAAAACCGTGCTCTGCTTGCTGAACCCGGCCTGGTTGACCGGGTCCGGCTGGATCACGATGTCCGACGAATACACGCCGCTCTGCTCCCCGTTGCCGATCCACGCCAGCGCCAGCTTGCCGAACGGCGTGTCATAATCCTCCGCGCCGCCCCCGCCGCCGCTCATGTTGTAGAAGAAGAAATCATTGATGCAGATGTCCTGCCGGCGGTAGAAACGGTCGCCCGCCCAGAACTTCAATTCCGGTTGCCCCGCAAAGACATTGCCGATCTCCGCCCACGCTTCCGGCAGTGAGGTCTGGAAACTGCTCGCGGAAGTCGTGCTGCCATACGGATCGTAGAACGCCATGCGCACCTGCGTGCGCGCGATCGGCCCCGTTGGCGTGCCGTCGGCGCGCGGCGGCGCCTCCGGCGAAAATAAATCCGGCACGTACCAGTTTTTACCGAAGATCAATTCGCCGTAAGTTTCCGCCTCGTTGCCCAGCCGGTATTTGGCGAACGCGCCGGGCGCCTGAAAGGCCGGCTGCGGCCCTCCTTGGTTGTCCCGGCCGTAGCCCGCGCGGAAGTAGCCCCCGAAATCAATATAATCATTGAGCACCTGCTGGAGGCGGTTCTTGAGCGGCTCGCTTTGCGGCGGCGTTTCCGCCTGTTCGGGCCGTGCCGCCTCGTCGCCGCTAAACTGGATGTTGGCAAACGCCTGGCCGCGCTCGCTCATCGTCGGCCCGGCGTTCGTGCCGGTGATGCTGCCGGGGTTCGGGACCGGATTCGTTGCCGCCGCTTCGACTTTGTTCAGCCGTGCTTCCAGCGCCTGGATGCGCAGCTCGTAGTCCGCCCGCATCTGCTGCATCTCCCGGCGCACGGCTTCCACCTCCGGGTTGGTCGGGGCCTCCGCCCCGGCGGGTCGGGCCGGGCACAGCATTAAAACCAGGGCCAGTTGCAGTAGCCGAATTCTCATGGCGGATCGGGTCAGCGTTGTCAGCGTGAGTGGGTCCGGGGAACGCCCCCAGATTTTCACTTGTCCGCCGGTCTGTCAAACAAAGTCGGCGCTTGGAGCATTGACGGGAAAGACCGTTGCTGCTTGGATTGCCAGCCGATCGCTACATATTTGATGGCAATGCTCTAAAGTCCCCATGAATTGAAATCCGCAACCAATCACGGCGGGAACAAACCAAATAAAAGTGCGGCCAGGTTGGCGGTAATATGGACTGCGGTGGCCAGGCGGGAGCCGCGACACCGCTTTCGAGCGGTCGAAGCGGGTTGAAGGGAAACCAACCCCGGATGCGGGCGCTCCCTGACGCGCTCCGCCATACCAGACCCCCTGGATTTTTCAGCGGCGGCGGTGTTTCTACTAACCCGCGACCATCTCCGTGCCCTTGCCCTTGCCGTGGTTCAGGTTGATGAACTGCTTGGTTTGGGCGATATACGAGACGATATTGAACTTGCCGAGCGGTTCCTTTTTTGCCGCGGCCAAGGCGCTGCCCGTCGACCCGAAGTTTCTGCCGTCGGCCGGATTTTTCGTCCACCCGCTGTTGCTGGTGAGATATTCCAGCTTCTCCGCGTCTTCGATCAGGATGTTCATGGAACGACACGTTACCAGACTAGCCGGAACCCCGCGCATGTAATCGTCGCTTTTCTTTAGGGAGGGGTGGGGCGAGACTCTGTCGAGCCGTAACTGAACCACCGTAACTTTATTCTCGGTTTCGTCTATTTCGCATTCTGCGGCTCCATCTTCCGACCCTGCCTCACGCATCACTTGCTTCTGGGTCCATCCTCCACCTTCCATTTCTTCTGGTGGGTCGAGCGTCCCCTCGAGCCGTTCCTGTTAAACATCCGTAGCGGCTTTCGGCAGAAAGCCGGAAAATTCTGTTTTTTAGTAATGCTTCGTTCTGCCGGCCCCTCGCTCCCTTGATTCAATCCAGTCTCACCGCGCGCCGCGCCGCTTTCTTGTCCGCGTGTTGTGATTTGTCGGCGAGCATCCGGGCTTTGGCCCGGCGGGAACGCTTGCGCTTCTGGCGGCGGATTTTTTCCATCTCGGTGCGTTGCGCCGCCACAAAGCCGTTTTTCTTTTCCTCGATCTTGTCCAGCAGCAGCTGCCGCGCGATATAGCGGTTCAGTCCCTGCTGGCGCGTGGCCTGGCATTTCACCGACAGGCCGCTGGGCCCGTGCAGCAGCATCACGCAGGTCGAAACTTTGTTCACGTTTTGGCCGCCGTGGCCGCCGGACCGGACGAAGGTCTCCTCGATTTCCGCCTCCCGCACCCCGAGCGCGGCCATGCGCCGTGCGAGCCGTTCTTCTTTCTCGCGGCTGACGGGCAGCGCGCTCACGGCGTCGGCGCGGTTTGTGCCACCCGCTGCGCGACCTGGTCCATCAGTTTCTGGTAGGGCTTGCTCTGGAATCCAAACAGGGCCGTGGTGCTCTCAAAAACCTGCTGGTCCGGGTTGCACACCGCATAGGCCTTGCATTCCACCCAATACGCGCTGGGATCTTTCGGCCGGACGTTGACCCGCACGCGCATGACCACCTTCGTGCCTTCATGCGCCCCCGCAAACCCGGCGTAATCAATCGTCTCGCCGCGGGTGGCTTCCCGCTGAAAGACCAGCGCGTTGTCGGACAGGGAGAAAATCTGGTAGCCGTTGTCCTGAAATACCGCGATGACGGCCTGCCGGATTTTTTCCGGCGTCTGGTTGATGACGACGGCCGAGGCAAAGCTCGCCGAGGCCGGCTTGTCCATCGAGCGGCAGCCGGTGAGCATGAATCCGGCCAGCAGAACGAGCGCGCCCAGCGGCAGTGTGAACCGAACGACCTTTTTTAAAAATGCCTTCATATTTTTGCTTTTTTTGTGTGTTGCTAAGCTGTTTTCGGCAGACAATACGGAACTGCCTTGACGACGGCCAGCCGAAACATCCCGTCATCGGCGGATTCTCCATTCCCGGCTTGAACAATCCCATCAGCGGGGAGCGATTTCTCCCTCTCCCCGGGGGAGAGGGCTGGTGGGCTTGCTTCGAAAAAGCGGACAGTAAAATCGAGTCATTTGGTTAATTGTTTTTGGATTCGAAGTCAACTGGGGACAGGAAATTAAGGGCGCTATGGAGGCGCTTGGGATTATAGAAACATTCTATGTAATCGAAGA
>CAIJNQ010000039.1 GCA_903822015.1 uncultured Verrucomicrobia subdivision 3 bacterium
CTTCGGGCTGCGTATGGAGCGGCATTGCAGCAATGCACAAAAGGTGGCCGAATACCTGGAGCAGCATGCCATGGTGGCGCATGTTAATTACCTGGGCCTTGCCAGTCATCCGGACGCTGCACGCCGAAGCAGATGCCGAGCACCGGCACGCCGAGAGTAAAAACATCCTTATCCGGCAGCGGCGCCGCCGGGGCGTAAACGCTGGAGGGCCCGCCGGACAGGATGATGCCGCTCGGCTTCAGCCTGGCAATTTCGGCCGCGGGCGTGTCGAAGCGCAGGATCTGCGAATAGACGTTGCACTCGCGGATCCGCCGCGCGATGACCTGCGTATATTGCGACCCGAAATCCAGGAGGATAATTTGCTCGTTCATGATAAAAAATCGAGGGCCGATTGTCCTAATGCGCGCCCGCCTTTGCGAGCGAAAAATGTTTTGGCCGCGGGTCAAATCCGTTATCAAAGACCGGCATGGCCGCGCCAACCTCGCTTTCCCGTGGAACTTTGTGGGATAAAATCCGTTGCCGGGCGGCGGCGCATCCCAATTTCGCCCTGGCGCTGCTGGTGATTGCGGCGCTCGGCCCGTTCCTGGCCAAGCCGTTCAATATCGATGACCCGCTCTTCATCTGGGCGGCGCATCAAATCCAGGCGCACCCGTTTGATCCCTACGGGTTCGCCGTGAACTGGTATGGCTCCGTGACGCCCATGTGGCTGGCGACGGAAAATCCGCCGTTGGCGGCCTATTTTATCGCGCTGGCGGCGGGGGTGGTGGGCTGGAGCGAGCCGGCGCTCCACGCGGCGTTCCTGCTCCCGGCGGTCGCGGTTATTCTGGGAACGTACCGTCTGGCCGGACGCTTTTGCGATTCGCCGGTGCTGGCGGCGCTGGCGACGCTGTTCACGCCCGTCTTCTGGGTGTCCAGCACCACGGTGATGTGCGATGTATTGATGCTGGCCTTCTGGATCTGGGCGGTCGTGCTCTGGGTGGAAGGCATGGAGCGGGAAAATATCCGGCTATTGGCCGGGGCCGGGCTGTTGATCGCGCTGGCGGCATTGACAAAATATTACGGCGCCTGCCTGATCCCCCTGCTGGCGGCGTATGCCTTGATTGACAAGCGCCGGCCGGGGCGCTGGATGTTGTGCCTGCTGATTCCGCTGGTCGCCTTGGTCGCCTATCAATGGCTCACTGGCGAGGGTTACGGCCAGGGCATGTTGACCAAAGCCGTGGGGTTCACTTCGGCCTCCCGTAAAATTGTCGGGTACTCGCACCTCGCCTCCGGATTGACCGGGTTGAGCTTTGTCGGCGGATGCCTGGCCGCGGGCGTTATTTTTGCGCCGCTCCTGTGGCGGGCGCGGGCGCTGATTTTTTTTGCCGCTGGCGCGATTGTGATCACCCTTGCGGTTTTTTTTCAAAAGGGAATGCTCCGGGTGAACGGGCCGCTGGAAGGCGCGGCGCGGATGTTTGCGGAAACGCAAACCGTCTTTTGGGCCGTCGGGGGTATCAGCGTGCTGGCGCTGGCAATTGTGGATGTTGCCAAACGGCGCGACCGGGCTTCGTGGCTCCTGGCGTTGTGGGTGTTGGGGACTTTTTTCTTCGCCGCCGGCATCAACTGGACGGTCAATGGCCGGTCCCTGTTGCCGATGGCTCCGGCCGTGGGGATATTGCTCGCACGGCAACTGGGCCGAAAAATCCCGGCCGGCCGGGAAATCTGGACCCGCGGCGTGGCGGCGGGTCTGTGCACCAGCGCGGTGCTGGGCTTTTTCGTGACCCAGTCGGATTTTCTGCTCGCACTCGCCGTCCGCCAGAGCGCGCGCGCCACCTTCGCCCGTTACGGCGGCGATCCGCCGGCTTTCTGGTATCAAGGCCATTGGGGGTTCCAATACTACATGGATTTAATGGGGGCGGCCGCGCTGGATTTGAAACAACCCGTGATCCAGCCCGGCGACACGGTCGTCATGCCAGTGCACAACACCTATATTTCCCAGCCGGGGCCGGAGGCGGCGGATGTGCGTGAGGTCATCAGTGTTCCGGGTCCGCGTTGGCTGACCACGTGGAACGAGGGGGTGGGTGCGGGTTTTTATTCATCGGTTCAAGGCCCGCTGCCTTTTGCGTTTGGCCGGGTGCCGCCGGAGGAGGTCGTGGTGTATCGTTGGAAAAGTGCGGCGGCATCGTCCTCGAAACATTAGCCGGGCCGGCCGGATCGCCGGCAACTTCCGTTTGCCATCCGCGCGGGATTCCGCTACAAATCGCCCATGAAGCCAGTTGAACGCAACCCCCGGGCGCCCGGTGGGTTTTCGCTGGTTGAACTCTTCATCACCCTGGCGCTCATGAGCGTGATGGCGGTGATGCTCTACGGCTTCGGCTCGGCCAGCCATCAGCGTTCCCAAAAAAAACTTTGCTCCGACAATCTTCAGAAAGTTTACCTGGCGATGCAGATTTACGCGAACGACTTCGGCGGCCGGTTGCCGCAAATGACCAACGCGGCGACTTCCGAGCCGGTGCTGGATGAACTGGTGCCGCGCTACACCGCCGACACGGCCATCTTCATCTGCCCCGGAGGCCGGGACTCACAGATCCCCTCCGGCGAACCGCTCGCCCGGCACAAGATCAGCTACGCCTACTACATGGGCCGCCGGCTGGAGGACGCGCCGGCGGCGTTTCTCATGTCCGACCGGCAGATGGATACCCGGCCTAAGTTCGCGGGTGATTATGTTTTTTCACCCACCGGCAGGTCGCCCGGCAACAACCATCACAAATACGGCGGCAATTTTCTGCTGGGCGACGGCAGCGTGCAGGATTTTCCGGCGCTGCTGGCGGTTTCGCTTCCTGCCGCGCCCGGCATCGTGCTCCTCAATCCCAAACCCTAGACGCGCATGAAAATCCAATGTGCCTGCGGTGCGAAATACGCCTTCGACATCACGCCCGACATGGCGCGGAACCCGGTGCGCTTTGTTTGCCCGGGCTGCGGGCTGGATTCGTCGGAATACGTCAACCAGCTCGTGCGCGAAGAGCTGGCGGAAGCGGCCGCCGGCGGGTTGGTGGCGGAGGCGGCGCCGGCGCCGTCGATCGCTGCCACGCCCCCGCCGGCACCGCGCATTAAAATCGCGTCCGCGCCCGGGGCGCTGGAACCGCCGCCGGTGAACGAGCCGGCCTCCCGGTTTTGCCCGAAGCATCGCACTGTGGCCGCTACCGATAAATGCGCCGTCTGCGGGAAGCCCATCTGTCCGCAGTGCATGGAGCTATTCGGCTACTGTTGCTCGTCGCGATGCAAGGCAAAGGCCGAGGCGGAGAATATCTATGTGCCGGATTATGCCGGGCAAAAATTCAACGTGGAGGCGCGCTTCTGGCAAAAGGCGGGATTGATTTTCACCTCCGTGGTCAGCGTCCTGGCGCTCGCGGCCGGATTTTGGTTCTGGTATGCGTGGTTCGGTTCGGTGCCGCATCCCAGGTTCTCCGTCCGCTTTGCTGATCCGGCGCGCGCGCATTCCGGCGCGGCGCAATTAATCGGCAAGGATCAGCTGGTTTTTCTACACGGCGGCACCCTGGCGCGTTACGATTTGAAAACGAAAAAACCGGTCTGGACGCAGACGCTTGTGACCCCGCAGCAGGTGGCCGATGCGGTCAAAAGTGAGGATGATGAATTGGCGCGCGAAAGCGCCAAATATGGCGGCGGCGGGTTTGGCGGCGTGATGCTGCCTGGCCAGCATGAAAAATTGGTGCGCGACCGGCTGGAAAGCGCGCTGACATTGCGCGTTTCCGGCGAGAATGTCTGGGTCGGCAAAACTGTTCCCCGACCGGACACGGCTGATTTGTTTCCGCCGGCGGACTACCAGCTGACCCGGTATGACTGGGACAGCGGCAAGGTCGCGCAGCAGGTGACCATTCCCGAGGACACGGGCGCATTCATAGAGCGAAACAACGAACTGGTGCTGCTCAAGCACACGGACGTCGGCGCGCAATTCGTCACCCACGTCAGCCTCACCGACGGGACGTTGCGCACGGAGGAATATCATGATCCGGCGGCGGTCACCGTCGCCTCGGCGCCGGGGGCCGGCGCGCGGTCCGGGGGTTCCGCCCCGGGCGCGGCCGGCGGCCGGGCGTCCGTCGCCGAGAAACTGGCGCAGCAGGCGCAGAATTTGAACCTGCCCGGACGGATTGCGCTGCCCGCCCTGATTGGCAACGAGCTGCATCAGCAACAAATCGCGGCGGAACTCAAGGACGACGAGGCGGATGGCTCCGGTTCCGGTATGGGTAAAAAAGTCCGTCGGGAAGCCGCCCGGTTCACCCTGGTTCCCGACCAGAATGGCTATATGCAGATCGCCGTGCGGCTGCTGGAGGAGCATTATGTCACCCGCGAGGCGATGAAGGCGCCGCCGAAAAAATCCGCGCTCGACAGCGGCAACGTAAGCGTGATGAACGAGGCGACGGTGGTCAACGAGCAGTTGAATGAGTTGCAGCGCAACAGTGGCAACTCCACGGTTTCCGAGGATCAAAGCCGCTACCAGGTTACGCTGCACCGCCCCGATGCGGCGGATGCGGCGGACTGGGCCGGCGAGGTGATCGGTCCCCCGCAGCTCTTCCCGCTGAAAACCGTGAACGTCCTCGCCGCCGGCCGGTCGGTCACCGTCTTCGACAAGTCCAACAAAAAGCTCTGGGAAGCCTCGCTTACCTATCCCGTCTCCGGCGGCAACCACGAGTTTGGCCAGGCTGAATCGCAATTCGGTGCGGGCCCGTGCGCCGAATCCGGCGACACGCTCTACGTTTTTGACGAGGCGGTTCTGAGCGCCTACGATCTGGCCACCGGCAGCGCGCGCTGGCGCCTGCCGTCCGTCGGCATCGTCGGTTTGTTCTTCGATGATCAGGGCATGGTGTATGTGAACACCACCACCGGCAATCCGGATGACATCAAATACGCCCGCCAGATTGACGTGACCAAATCCACCCAGGCCGTTCTGCTCAAACTGGATCCCCGGACGGGAAAAACCTTGTGGAGCGTCAAGCCCGGCGGTTTTATCTCCTATCTTTCCGGGAACTTCATTTACACCGTCGAGTCCAATGATCCCAATCCCACCGACCGGGAAATCTTGAGCGACACCCTGTCGGGCCTGCAAAAACCGGCCTACCTTCGCATCGCGCGCATCAACCCGAAGAACGGCCGCCTCATGTGGGATTATGGCGACGCGCTGCCGCGGGCGCCCTTTTTCATCATGTTCAACGGGAACACCATCGCGCTGCTCTTCAAAAAAGAGGTCCAGGTATTAAGCTACCTGACGTTCTGACACGGTTGGCAGAATCGGACCATTCACGGGAGCCTTCGGCGGGAGGCTCCGCGCTTTCGTCGCCGTCCGGTCAAATGCCATGGCGCTGTCCGGAAATCATTCCCGCACCACGCTGACTTCGCCCTTTTTCCCGTCGTAGGAAAGTTTGTAGCCGAGCGGCGCGTCGGGAATTTTGGCGACGTATTTCGGTGTCAGTTCGTCCAGGGTCTTGGGATAGCGCCCCTCTTGCACGTTGAACAGCTGGATTGCCTGGTTGATAAACGACACGTCAATAGTCTTGTCCGCCGTGCGCTTGGCGTTCACCAGCGTGTTGTTGGTGATGTCCGCCGGATTCACCTGCGTCTGCGGGCGTGAGCTCTCGCCGCAGCCTGCGAGCAATGCGGCAATGATGATCAAAGAAAAAATGGAAACCGTGATTTTCATTGCCGCAATCTACGCCGAACCACTAAAAAAACAAAACTGAAATTAACCGCGCCGGCGGCCGGTTTTAAGATGATAAACGCTTGGCCACCAGCTCGCGCGCCTGCCGGATCAGGTTGAAATCCTCCGCCAGGTCGCCGAAGCGCAGCGGCGGCAGGCCGCTCTGCTGCTGGCCGAGCAGTTCGCCCGGCCCGCGCA
>CAIJNQ010000040.1 GCA_903822015.1 uncultured Verrucomicrobia subdivision 3 bacterium
CTCGCCCCGCTTTTGTGGAGTGTATTCAGCCTGATATTGCTGCTGAAGCTGGGTTTGTTTGCGCGCATCTGGCATTACGGGTTCGCGCTGGCCATGCCGGCCTTTGTCACTTCGGTTTACCTGCTGCTCTGGCTGTTGCCGGGTCTGCTGGCGGAAAAATTCCAGGTTCCCTCCCGGTTTTTCCGGGCCGCCGTCGGGTTGGTGCTGGTGATAGGATTCGGCAGTTTGTTCCTCCAATCAAAGAAGTTTTATAATGCCAAGGACCTGGCCGTTGGCCGGGCTGGCGACCGGATCATGGCTTTGGGCCCGTCGGGGAATTCCGTGGAAGCCCGTACCACCCTGGCGGCGCTTGCCTGGATCGAAACCAACGTCCCGCCCGACGCAACCATCGCCGCGTTGCCTCAGGGGGTCATGTTGAATTATTTGAGCCGCCGGATCAATCCGACGCCCTGTCTGGATTGGAATCCGACCCAGTTTGCCGTTTTCAGCCAGGATAAAATGACCGCCGCCTTTGAAAAAACCCCGCCGGATTATGTCTTGCTCGTCCAATGGAATGCCTACGATTTTGGCGTGGGCGGCGAATTCGGGCATTACCCCGGCTACGGCGTGGAGTTGATGTGGTGGATTGGAACAAATTACGCGCCGGCGGCCTTGTTTGGCAGCGAGCCCCTTAAAAATGGTTTGTTCGGCATTAAAATTCTCCGGCGGACCCTGCCATCGCCCTGAACCGGCGGCGACAAATTTATGCTCGCAAAAAATCGCCGATTTGGTTTCCTAATCAAGAAATTGGAATTACTTAACTATGAAAAAATATCTCGTTGAATTCATCGGCACCTTCTTTCTCGCCATGACCGTCGGCATGACGGTCATCGGCGCGAGCGCCGGCGCTCTGGCCCCGGTTGCCATTGGCTCGGCATTAATGATCATGGTTTATGCGGGCGGCCACGTTTCCGGCGGCCATTATAATCCCGCTGTGACGCTCGCCGTGTGGTTGCGTGGCCGTTGTGCGACGAAGGATGTCCTGCCTTATTGGATTGCGCAAATTCTCGGGGCCTTGGTCGCTTCCGCGGTGGTGCTTTATCTAAAAGGCGATGCCCTGGCAACGCCTGCCGAGCTCAAGTCCCAACCGGCACTACTGGCTGAATTTCTCGGCACCTTTGCCCTCGCCTATGTCGTGCTGAATGTCGCCACCGCCAAAGCCACGGCGGGTAATTCCAACTACGGCCTCGCCATCGGTTTCACTGTGATGGTGATGGCGTATGCGTTGGGTGGAGTTTCAGGCGGCGCGTTCAACCCCGCCGTGGCCACCGGCATCACGGTCATGCATTTGGAAAAAGCCGGTAACTTCTGGATCTATCTTTTGGGCAATCTGGGCGGCGGTGCGGCGGCGGCGCTGGTATTCAAGTTCGTAAATCCGGACGACAAATAAATCGTTGACGTAAAAATTGTTGACAGGAACGGAGCCGAAAAATCTTTTCATTTTCGGGACGTCTGGTTTAGTTGGCGCATGAAATCCAATATCCGGCTTTTGCCGGCCATCCTGTCTTCGGCGCTGTCTGTTCTGATTTTAACCGCCGCCACCGCCGCGCCCGTTGACCCCGCGCACATCGGCCTGCAGCTTTACAGCCTGCGCAATCAATTGACGGCGGACGTGCCGGGGACCCTTGCCGAAATAAAAAGTTGGGGCATCACGAACGTCGAACTCGCCGGCACTTACAATCTCACCCCGGAGCAATTCAAGGCGCAGCTCGATGCCCGGGGCCTCAATGCTTTCAGCGGACATTTTCCCTATGACCGCTTGCGCGACGATGTCGAAGGCGTGGCCCGGGACGCCCAAACGCTCGGGCTCAAATACGTCGGCTGTGCCTGGATTCCGCACGATGACGGCAGGCCGTTCGATGAAAAAACCCTGCGCGAAGCCATCGCTGTTTTCAATGCCGCCGGTGAAGCGCTGGCCAAACACGGGCTGAGCTTCTTCTACCACGTTCACGGCTACGAGTTCCAGCCCTGCCCGGACGGCACCTTGTTTGATGTGCTGATGCGCGAGACCAACCCGAAGTTTGTCAATTTCCAGATGGACGTGTTTTGGATTGTGCATCCCGGCCAGGACCCGGTGAAGCTGCTGAAAAAATATGGCAAACGCTGGCAGCTCATGCACGTCAAGGGAATGCGGGACAGCACGCCGACCGGCCTGCTCACCGGCCATTCTGCCGTGACCAACGATGTGGCGCTGGGCACCGGTAAAATAGATTATCCGCCGATCTTGCAGGCGGCCCGGAAAGCCGGTGTGAAGTGGTATGTCATCGAGGATGAATCGCCGTCGTCGGAACAGCAGATTCCGCAGAGCTATCATTATCTCGAAACGCTTCCGTGAGCGCGGCGGGCAATTTTCTTCGCGCGCAGGTGGACGGGGTGTTGCTTTCGGTCAAACTCCAGCCGCGTGCCTCCAAAAATGAAATCTGCGGCATGCTGGGCGATGAGTTGAAGATCAAGGTCACCGCGCCGCCGGTGGACGCGGCGGCCAATCAGGCGCTCGTCGAATTTCTGGCCAGGCAGCTCGACTGCCCGCGCGGTAAAGTCGAGTTGATCCGTGGTCACGCTTCCCGGCACAAGACCCTTAAACTTCACGGCTTCAGTCTGGCCGAGGTTGTTGAAAGAATCTCCGGGGGTGCCCGCCGCCCCTGACGCTGCGATGTGCCGCGAAAAGTAACACTTGCCTTACGCGCCGCAGGAAACTAACGTCTAACTGCGATTGTTTCGGTTGGACAAGCCTGCTCGGTGTTACTTCGAGTGCCTTTGTTTGGTCGATCCTGTTTTCAACCGCAACCGGCCCGGTTATCGGGCGGCGATTTTCGGCTGAAATATCATGTCACATCCACAAATCATCCAGGGCGGTATGGGCGCGGGCGTCTCCGATTGGCGGCTGGCCCGCGCGGTTTCCCTGACGGGTCAATTGGGCGTTGTCTCCGGCACCGCCCTGGCCAGCATCCTCGCCCGGCGGCTGCAAACCGGTGATGCCGACGGCCGGATGCGCCACGCGCTGGCCCATTTTCCGGTGCCCGGCGTTGCGGACAAAATTCTCGCGGATTATTTCATCGCCGGCGGCAAGCCCGCCCATGCGCCCTATAAACTCACGCCGTTGCCCGGCTTGAACCCTGGTCCGGACTTTGTGGCGCTCACGGTCGCAGCCAATTTCGTGGAAGTGTTTTTGGCCAAGGAAGGTCACGCTGGCTTGGTGGGCATAAACTTTCTGGAAAAAATTCAATTCCCCACGCTGGCCTCGATTTTTGGCGCGATGCTCGCCGGCGTGGATTATGTGCTGATGGGCGCGGGCATTCCCCGGGCTGTTCCCGGCGTGCTGGACCGCTTGGCGCGCGGGGAGCCGGTCGAGTTGAAAATTGACATTGAGGGCGGACTGCCCGGCGAAGAATTCTTTTCCAAGTTCGACCCGGCCGTTTTTTGCGGCGGCACCGCTCCGGTTTTGAAGCGGCCGTTTTTTCTCGGCATCGTCGCCTCGGCCACTTTGGCGATCACCCTGGCGCGCAAATCCAGCGGGCAGGTCGATGGTTTTGTGGTTGAGGGTGAAACGGCCGGTGGCCATAACGCACCGCCGCGCGGCGCGCTGCAATTGAACGCCGCCGGGGAGCCGGTTTACGGCCCGCGCGATGTCGTCGAACTGGAAAAAATCCGCGCTTTGGAATTGCCGTTCTGGCTCGCCGGTTCCTACGGCGCCGCGGGCAAACTTGCTGAAGCATTGAACCTGGGTGCTGCCGGAATCCAGGTCGGCACGGCGTTTGCGTTCTGCGAGGAATCCGGCATTTGTCCCGATCTCAAGCAGCAGGTTTTTCAACTGAGCCGTGAAGGGAAGCTTCGCGTGTTTACCGATCCGCTGGCGTCGCCCACCGGATTTCCGTTCAAAATTGTGCAACTGCCCGGCACCCTGTCGGATAAAGAATCCCGAACGCCGCGCGATCGCTGCTGCGATCTCGGTTACCTCCGGCATGCCTACCGCAAGGCGGACGGCACGCCCGGCTATCGTTGTCCCGCCGAGCCGGTGGATGATTTTATCCGCAAAGGCGGCACGCGGGAGGAGACTTTGGGCCGTGAATGCGTGTGCAACGGTCTGATGGCGACGATTGGCCTGGCTCAGGTCAATTCGGAAAATGTTTCCGATCTGCCGCTGGTCACCGCCGGTAATGAGGTGGCCCAGGTCGCGCGTTTCTTGCCGCCGGGACGTGATACCTACACCGCCGCCGAAGTCATCCAGCGTTTGCTCGCAGGAGCGGGAAAAGCCTTCGCTTCGACCACCGGAATGCTCGCGCAAGCTTGATCCCGTTGCCGTTCCTCGCCGGAGACGCCCTGTATCCGTGTGCGTGGCGGCTGGCGCGCCTGGGTGTCGGGCCGTGAAATCTGGCCGTGATTAAATCCCGCCGCCGCCACCCGGTGGATTATCCGCGAAGATTTATTGTCACCTCTTCGCGCTTTCCAACCACTTAAGCGACGTTATGATGACACCCAATATGATGTCGGCCGCCGTCAACAACGACGCGGAACTTGTCAGCGGAACCCTTGCCGGCAATCGCGATGCCTTCGGCTTGATTGTTGCCCGCTATCAATCGCTCATCTGTTCGCTGGCCTATAGCGCCACCGGCAGTTTTGGCCAGAGCGAGGATCTGGCGCAGGAGACTTTCATCACCGCGTGGAAGCATCTCGGCCACCTGCGCGAACGCGAAAAGCTCCGCGCCTGGCTCTGCGGCATCGCGCGTAACCGCATCAATAATTTCCTCCGCCGTGAAGGCCGCGAACCGGTTCGCGCCGCTGAACCATTGGAAAATGTGGCGGAAACCCATTCTGCCGAGCCGCCCCCCGCCGACCAAACTATTAGTAACGAGGAGTCGGCGATTCTCTGGCGTTCATTGGAGCGCATCCCGGAAATCTACCGCGAGCCGCTCGTACTGTTTTACCGCGAGCATCAATCCATCGAGGCCGTCGCGGAGAACCTGGATCTGACTGAGGATGCCGTGAAACAGCGTTTGTCACGCGGGAGAAAAATGCTGCACGAGCAGGTTTTGGCGTTTGTCGAAGGCGCGCTGGCCAGAACCAATCCGGGCAAGGCATTCACCATCGGAGTGCTGGCGGCATTGCCCGCCACGCTGGCGACCTCGGCCAAAGCCGCCACGATCGCTGTCGCCGCTGCCCAGGGTGGCGCGACGGCCAAGACCGCCGGCGTCATGGGCTTGCTGGGCGTGCTGGCCACGCCCTTGCTGGTCATATTCGGCAATCTCATACCGTATCGCATCGGCCTGGCGGAAGCCCGGTCGGATGTTGAACGCCGGTATATCAAATCATTTTATCATAGGATTTACGCGGTGAGTTTCGGGCTTTCCACACTGGTTGCCGCCGGACTGTATTTTCTTTACCGCGCCAAACCCGGGAATGGCTTTGGCCTGATTGAGCTCTTCCAGGCCTGGTTCGTCACGCTGGTGGTGGTCTACCTGCTGGCCATATTTATCTCCGTCATCGCCTCCGCCCGGAATCGCCGCGCTTACTACGCCAGAATTCTAGCGCAGAACCATGGCGGTGTTTTCCCGCCGGCGGCGTATGAATTTTGCAGCCAGCTGAAATTATTCGGGATGCCGCTGGTGCATATCCGCATCGGCGACCGGTTTGATGTTCTGCGCAAACCTGTCATCGCCTGGGTTGCGGTGGCCAATTACGCGGTCGGTGGGCTGTTCGCGTTTGGCGGGGTGGCGGTTGCGCCATTCTGCATCGGCGGGTTGACCATGGGTCTTTTGCCGTTCGGCGGGCTGGCGCTGGGAATCTTCCCGTTCGGCGGCTTGGCGTTGGGGGTCCTGTCCTTTGGCGGCATTGTTGCCGGCTGGCAGGCGATAGGTTTCTGTGCTTTTGCCTGGCAGGCGGCGATCGGCGGTGTGGCCATCGCGCACCACTTTGCCCTCGGCGGCATCGCTCATGCTGCCCAGGCCAACAACGATCTTGCCGGACAATTTGCCCACGCCAGCGGATTCTTCCGGTTGGTCCAGGCTGTGAACCGTTACTGGATCTGGATGAATTTCCTTTGGATCGTCCCCCTGTTTGTCCAATGGCAGATCATCGTGCGCCGTCGCCGGCGCGAGCAGGCCGACGCTTGATTTAAACCGGACGCGCACATGAAAAATTCTATCATTGCAATGGTTGCTCTCTGTGGGGTCATCGCTTGCGCGGTGATTTTGGTGAGCCGGCAGAACCTGTTGCCGCCCGCACCCGCGCCGGTCGTTGCCCCGGCCCCGCCGCAACCGGAGTTGTCCGGGGCGGAAAAAACGGCCGTTCCCCAACCGGAAGCGCCGAAAATCATTCCCGCCGGCGCGGACCAGTCGGCGGAGATTCCCGCCGCGACTCTGGCGGCGAACGCAGCGAACCCTGATGATTCCACCAATTCAATCCAGATCTTGGTTGACGCCCTGCTGTCCGCGAAAAAGCGCAAGTCGGCGATGTTGGACCAGCTCACCAAGTCGGGCCAGTTGGATCAGGCGATCGCGGCCTTGCGGCAGCGCGCGGTGGACAATCCGGGCGATCCCGGAATCCCGACCACGCTCGGCGAGGCCTTGCTTCACAAGTTGCGTGACCTGCACGATTCCGGCAGGGGTGACGTCAATGACCTCGGCATCCTCGCGATGCAGGCCGACCAAAGTTTTAACAGCGCGCTGAAGCTTGATCCTGCAAATTACGAGGCGCTCTTGGTGAAGAGCATTTCCCAGACGTTCTGGCCCGCCGACCCCGTGCGCGACGGCCAGGTGGTGCAGACGCTGTCCGGCCTGATCGACCGGCAGGAAACCCTGGCGCCCCAGCCCGACTTCGCGCAAACCTACCTCTACCTTGGCAACGAGTATCAGAAAATCGGCCAGCCGGATAAGGCCATGGCGACCTGGCAGCTCGGCCTGCAAAAATTCCCCGGCGACCAATCGCTCCTGAAAAAAATCAGCGGCCCGTGATCCGTTCCGCCAGTTCCTCCGCCGGATACGTCCAGATTTCCGCGAGGGTCGGGTGGTAATGCGGCGTCGCGGCGAGTTCCTGCACCGTCATCCGCTTGGCCATCGCGGTGACAATTTCGTGGATGAGTTCGCCGCCCGCCGGCCCGACGCATGCGCCGCCGAGGATTTCGCCGGTTTTGGGGTTTGCTAGCAGTTTCACAAAACCTGCTTTCGCTTCCATGATGAGCGATTTGCCGTGGTCGTTGAACGGATAGCTCGCCGTGAGAAATTTTATGCCGCGCGCCGTCGCCGCCTTTTCCGTGAGGCCGGCAGACGCCACCTGCGGCTCGGTGAACACGACGGAAATCAGGATTCGATAATCCATGCGCCGCCACTTTTTCGGTTTCAATATATTGTGAACCGCCATTTCGCCCTGCTGGATGGCGATGTGGACAATCTCATGCGGCCCGGTGCAATCGCCCGCCGCGAAAATATGGGGCCTGCTGGTCTGCATCCGGTCATTTGTGACAATCCGGCCGTTTTCCGTTTTAACCCCGGCGTTCTCCAGTTGGAGCGCCGCCGTGTTCGGGATCCGGCCGAGCGCGAACAGGATTTCTTCAGCCGATGCCGACTGGTGTTTTCCGTTCTGCTCAAAGGCAACCGTCTTTGATTTCCCCCGGCGCTTCGCCCCCGTAATTTTTGTGTTGGTGAAAACCCGGATGCCTTCCTGCCGGAAAACCTTCTCCATTTCCACGCCGGCGTCGGTGTCAAACTCCTTCAAAACATGTTTGCTGCGCTGAATCAGCGTGACCTTGACGCCGAAGCGGGCAAACAGCTGCGCAAATTCGCAGGCGATCGCGCCGCCGCCGGGGATGATGAGCGACCGCGGCAGTTTCTTCAGCGCCACCGCCTCGTCGCTCGTGATAAAGCCGATTTCGTCTAGCTGGGGCAGGGGCGGTGGTGCAACTCGCGAGCCGGTGGCGATGACAAAATGTTTGGCCGTTACGATTTTTCCGCCAGGTTTTGGAGTGCGCCAGTCCTCTGGCGCTATTGCCCGCGGCTCGTTCACTGACAACCCGGCTTCATCCAAACTCATGAGTTGCACCCTGTGCGCGTCCAGGAACCGGGCGTTGGCGCGGACGAATTTGAATTTTCCTGCGTTTAACTGGTGTGCCCGGAAATCGGCAAAATCTTTGATTTGCGCATTCTTTCGGGCCATGACTTTGGTGTAATTGAAGGAAACTTTTCCGGCCTGCAAACCCCAGGTGGCTGCCTGTTCGGCCAGATGTTTCACTTCTGCCGCGTATAGCAGGGCTTTCGTCGGCATGCAGCCCCGCAGAATGCACAGGCCGCCGACTTCCCGCCCCCCTTCAATCACCACGGTTTTCAAGCCGGCGCCGGCCGCCGTCCGTGCCGCCGCGTAACCGCCGCTGCCGCCGCCGAGGATGGCCACGTCA
>CAIJNQ010000041.1 GCA_903822015.1 uncultured Verrucomicrobia subdivision 3 bacterium
CCCACCGGTGCTGCGGTAGCTGGAGAGCAAACGCATCCCGGACTGAAGTGCGCGGTCATTTTCCTGCCGATCTTCCACGTCCAGTTCGCCCCAATCGCCGGCTGAATGCCGCTGTAATCCGAGCTGAATGTCAGCGGGCGTCAGTTGGCCGAGTGCGTTGGGCGTGATGACGACGTTGCCGAGTGGAACTGTTTGAACCGACATAATATTTCTCCTTTTGTTGATGGTTAATTGAACTCTGTGATCCCAGAATGAAGCGTATGACTTCATGGTAGTTCCGGGGAGACGTGTAGAATTGCCCGAACTGGCAATCGCAATTGGCCTGAAGCCATCCACCATGCGGTAGAACACAGAACTTGATATTTGGCAATGGTGCTGCAATATTTCAACTATGATTTCCCGCAAGCATTATTCTGACCGGGTTAAAAAAGCCTTGGGACGCAATCCCGTGGTCGCCCTGCTGGGTCCGCGCCAGTGCGGCAAGACCACGTTGGCCCGGCAGATGATTCCCGCCGGCCATCCGCAGTATTTTGACTTGGAAGATCCGGTGGTGGACCGGCTCATGGAAAATCCCATGACGGCATTGCAAGGATTGCGGGGACTGGTGGTCATTGATGAAGCGCAGCGTCAGCCCGGTTTGTTCCCCGTGTTGCGGGTGCTGGCCGATCGCTATAAGCAACCGGCGACTTTCCTGATTCTCGGCAGCGCTTCGCCGGAACTATCACGGCAGGCCGCCGAATCGCTGGCGGGCCGCGTCGAAATCATTGAAATGCGCGGCTTCGACCTCAACGAATTACCGGCCGGGGCACAAGAACCACTCTGGGTCCGGGGCGGATTTCCACGTTCCTATCTAGCCGCCGATGAAGAAAGCAGCGTGGCGTGGCGCAAAAATTTCATCCGCACGTTTCTGGAACGCGATCTGGCAGCCTTGGGCTTTGGTCTTTCACCCGCGCTCATGGGGCGGTTTTGGACTATGCTCGCCCATTATCATGCACAGCTTTGGAACGGCAGCGAAATTGCCGCCTCCCTGGGCATCGCCCCCAACACCGCCCGCGCCTATCTGGATGCGCTGGAACAAACCTACATGATTCGCCGCCTGTTACCGTGGCAGGCCAACCTAGGCAAACGGCTTGTCAAAACTCCAAAAATCTATTTCCGCGACTCCGGCCTGTTCCACACGCTGTGCGGCATTCCGTCTGCCGCCGAATTGCAGACCAACCCCAAACTGGGCGCTTCATGGGAGGGATTTGCGCTGGAAGAAATCATCCAAGCGCAGCAGCCTGACCAGACTTGGTTCTACGCCGTTCACAGCGGCTCCGAACTCGACCTGATGATGGAAATTAACGGTAAGCGCATCGGCGTTGAATTCAAACGGGCAGATGCGCCCACCGCCACCCGCTCAATGCATCTGGCAATCACCGACCTCGGATTGAATGAACTTTGGGTGGTTTATCCAGGCACTCGTGTTTACGCCTTGGACGACCGAATCAAAGTTCGTCCGCTCGCCGACTGTATCCACCCCCGGAAAACTTCCGGCCGTCTTAAATGAATCGGCTGCGAAAATAAAAAAGGCGATTCAACGAATCGCCTGTGAATTAACGCCGTGCTTTGCGGTTAAGCACGGTAACTTCGGAATCCGGAGAGATGTAAAACCGCTTGGGTGCGGGCTGGAACCGCACCGGCTTGTCGAACCTGGTTTTGAACTCCCGCACCGGCAGGCTCATGATGACGACCGCCGAGCTATAGTTGACCCGCAGGACGCGGCAGAGGCGCCCTTCGAACTGGAAGACATCCCCGGCACGCAATTTGAACGGATACGCCGACAGCTCCCAGATGATGCCGAACTCATTTTGATTGGGATCACGCGCACCATTTTTCCCGTTCGGTGGAGGATGTTTTTTCATAAGCCAAAATCCTCCATCGTGGCGGCGATGCCGTCCTCGTCATCGCCCAGCAACTCGACGATGCCCGCTTTCATCGCGGCTTTATCGGC
>CAIJNQ010000042.1 GCA_903822015.1 uncultured Verrucomicrobia subdivision 3 bacterium
GTTATCGGTGAGCATCTCCTTGGGTGGTTGGAACTCGCCGGCCGCCACGCGATACACTTCGATCACCGCCTGCGCCGTGGGACTGCGAAACAGATCCGCCCCCACGATGAACCGCGAGTAATCGTCCATGAAGGCGATGACATAGGCGTAACGTCCGCCCAACCGGAACGTGAAGATGACTGTCTGCCACAGCTGGTTGGGCGTGGCCCGCTCGAAGAAGCGGGGCCGGGTGATATTACGTTGCTTGCGAGGTGGACGCTCGGTCATCAACTCCGCGTCATGCAGCCGCTGCCGCACCGTCTCGGGGCTCGCCGGTAAAAAGAAGCACCGGCGCAATACCTGGCTGATGCGTTTGATGCCGAACGTGGGGTTTTCCTGTTTGAGCTCGATGATCTTATCGGTGATCGGCGTGGGCAGCCGGTGCTTTCGCGGGCCAGACTTGCTAGGCTCCAACCCCGCCTCCCCACTCGACCGATACGCTTCCAGCCACAACCCGAGGCAGGATCGGCTGACGCCGACTTCCTCACAGACCATCGTCATGCTAAAGCCTTCCTCCAGATAAAGCCGGACGGCCTTGAGCTTTTCGTCTTTGGTGAAACGGCGCGATTTTTTCGCGCCGCCAGCCCCCCTCGGGGGGCTGTTCCTCTTCTTCTCCACTACTGGTTGTTCATTCATGTTAACACTCCATTTATCATTGGAGTGTCAACCGCTTTCCTGCTTAAATCAGTCTCATGAACTGGTCGTTAGCACACTGTATTGTCCCCGCGTGCCCTGGAATTGAACATGACCAACGAAGGCGGCATTGACGGCAGCTATCGGCTGCTGAAGAACATCATGGGCCTCTGGCTGGTGCAGCAGTGCAAGCGCTCATTTGAAGCAGCGGGTAGAAAATATGATTACGCGCAATTGACTGAACTGGCACGCCGGGCGCAGCGACTTCGCTCTTTGGTGAATATTAATGACCCGCGCTTTCTGAATCCGCCGGATATGCCCCGGGAGATTAAGAAATTTTGCCGTGGGACGAAACAGCGGATGCCCGGGACTGATGGCGAACTAATGCGCTGCTGCTTCGAGAGTCTCGCGCTTAAATATAGCGACACCCTCAAATCGCTCGAAGAACTTACCGGAAATAGGATTGAGGTGATTCACATCGTTGGCGGCGGTTCGCAAAACAAATTGTTGAGCCAGTTCGCCGCTGATGCCTGCCAGCGGCCGGTTGTGACCGGGCCGGTGGAGGCGACGGCGCTGGGTAATCTGCTGACCCAGGCGCGGGCCGATGGCGAATTGAGTTCGTTGGCTGAGATCCGTGAGGTCGTCCGGGCTTCAAGTGTCGTCCAACATTACGATCCCTCTGATTCAAATCAGTTCGCTTCGAGCACGGAAATATTTGGAGAATGAAGTTGAAGTCAGCGACTGACAAAATGACGATCACACTGTTCATACCGTGCTTTGTGGATGCACTTTTTCCGCGCGCCGGCATCAGCATGGTGAAAATTCTGGAAAAGCTTGGACACACGGTGGTCTGTCCGGAGGAGATTGCCTGCTGCGGCCAGCCGCCGTTCAACTCCGGTTATTGGGACGAGGCGCGGCCGGTGGCGGCCAAAGTTTTGGAGCGATTGAAGGATGCCAAGGCGGTCGTCATCGGCTCCGGTTCCTGCGGGGCGATGTTTAAAAAGTTTTATCCCGAACTGTTTGAGAACACGCCGCAA
>CAIJNQ010000043.1 GCA_903822015.1 uncultured Verrucomicrobia subdivision 3 bacterium
CTGGCAAGCGCTGCAACAGCGTCGCCCGAACGTCCGGCGGGAAAACCTTGCCGTCCAAAAGCCGGCGGGCATAAGCTATGGACATTCGATCCCCGATTATGAAACAAAACGCCCAAGCGCTCACCCGCCGGAACTTCCTAACGCTAACCGGAGCCGCCGCCGCCGGCCTGGCCGCGCTGGCCACGCGCAACAGCGCGCTGGCCGAAGCCACCACCCCCGATTCCGCGCCGCCAGGATCAACCGGGCCGGACAAAAAGAAATATCCGATCGGATTGGAATTGTATTCCGTGCGCACCGAACTCGCGCGCGACCTGCCGGACACGCTCCGCGCGGTGGCGAAAACGGGCTATGAAGTGGTGGAGTTTTATGCGCCGTATTTTAACTGGACGATCCCCTACGCAAAGGAAGTCCGCACGCTGATGGACGACATCGGGCTGCGCTGTTACTCAACGCATAACAGCATGGAATCCTTCCGGCCGGGCAGCACAATGGCCAAGGCGATCGAACTGAACCAGATTCTTGGGACGCGTTTCCTCATCCTGGCGAGCGAACCGGGCGGAACGAAGGGACTCGAGGGCTGGAAAAACCTGTGCGACCAGCTGACGACGGCAGCGGAGCAACTCAAACCGCACGGATTGGCCGCCGGTTTCCACAATCATCAGAGCGAATGGGCACCATTGGACGGCACCCAGCGCATCATGGATTTTATCGCCGCCAACACGCCCAAGGAATTTGTGCTGCAATTGGACGTCGGCACCTGCATGGAAGCCGGCGGGAATCCGGTGGCCTGGATCAAGGCGCACCCGGGCCGGATCAAGATTGCGCACCTCAAGGATTGGGCCCCGGGCAATAGCGCAGATGAAAAGAGCTATCGCGTGCTCTTCGGTGAAGGCGTCTCGCCCTGGCCGGAAATCATCGCGGCGCTGGAGACGACCGGCGGCGTGGAATTTTATTTATTGGAACAGGAAGGCAGCCGCTATCCGGAATTGGAAACGGCGCAACGCTGCCTGGACGCCTGGAGGACTTTCCGGGCAAAAGCTTAAGCGGGATTGCCATTGCCGGCGGGCGTGGTTATAAGATCAGCGGCGAGAAACAAAAGCACACACATGAAAAAAATCATCCTGTTCGTCATCATCCTCGCGGCGGGAACCGCGATCGGCATCTATTTCCAAAAACAACCCGCGGCGCAAAAGATTGAGACCAAGATACAGACGGACACCAGCCAGGCCGGTGCCGACGTCAAGGCCGGCGAACAAAAGGCGGAGGCCGCGGCGGCCGAAGTGAAGACCGGAGTGCAAAAGGCGGGCGAAGTGGCGACGAACGTCGCCGGCGAAATCAAAAACGGCGCACAGAAGGCAGTCGAGGCGGCGACCAACGCGGTTGGGGAGATCAAGCAGAAGCTGAATTAACGGCACAAACGGGCGACGCGACGGTTAATGCCATTGCCCTGCGCCTCGTTCAGGTCCATCATGATCATTGATGGAACAACGGATTTTGAATCTGCTAGCGCACCCAGACTACGTCCCGTTAAGCGCGGATAATTTAATGCGGCACCTGCGCGTGCCGCCGGACCGCGAGCCGGAATTTACCCGCGCGCTCCGCAAACTGGAGCGGGACGGGGCGATTGCGCAGATCAAGGCCAGCCGCTACGTCCGCACCACCGACGCGGACCTGATACCCGGGCGGATCCGGATGAACCGCGCCGGCAAGGGCTTTCTCCAGCCGGACGATTCGAGCCTCAAGGAAATCGCGATCGCTGAAAGCGCCACCGGCACGGCGCTGCATGAAGACCGGGTACTGGTGCGCCGCGCGCCGCGCGGCAAATATTTCCGCGAGGGCGACCAGGAGACCGGCACGGTCGTGCGGATCCTCGAACGCACCCGCACCCAGATCGTCGGCACGCTCCAGCAGGGCCGCGCCTCGCTGCACGTCATCCCCGACGACCCCCGCATCCCGCACGACATCCTGGTGCCGCCAGCGCGCGACGTGGGCCGGCCCGCGCGGATCGGCGACAAAGTGGTGGTGGAACTGCGCGAATGGGAGTGGCGCAACTCCAATCCGGAAGGGGAAATTGTCGAAGTCCTGGGCGCACCCGATGAAGAAGGAGTGGACATGCTGTCCGTACTGCGCCAATACAATCTGCCGCTGCATTTTCCCAAAGCGGTGCTCGCCGAGGCGCACGCCATCGGCTCGGTGGTCCACGAGAAGGACCTGGCCGGGCGGCTCGACTGCCGCGCGCACAAGGTCATCACGATCGACCCGGCCGACGCGAAGGATTTTGACGATGCGATCTGCCTGGAGCGGGTGGCGCCGGAGCAATGGCGTTTGTGGGTGCACATCGCGGATGTGTCGCATTACGTCAAGCCCGGCAGCGCGCTGGAC
>CAIJNQ010000044.1 GCA_903822015.1 uncultured Verrucomicrobia subdivision 3 bacterium
CAGCAGCGCTTCATGCGCCTGCGGTTCCAGCAGCATTGAATGTCACAGATCAATGTCCTGGTCTATTCGCGGCGAAGGCTATGCCTGCGGATGGTTGACGGCATCGCCGCTTACGCCGCGCCAGAGGAATTAATTTGACGGGAACGCAGCCGGAAGAAATCATCGTCGGGGTTCGGAGTAACCGCCGGAAAAAACCATGAAAACTGCACACCAACCAGGAATCCTTGCTGCTGTGCTCGCGGGCATGATTGCCTCCGGTTCCGGCTACGCTACCAAAGCGACCCCGTCGCCCGAGCCGGGAAAAGAGAAATGAATGCGCCCGGCATTGTCAAAAACCGGCCCGCCGTCCATCTTGCCGGCGGGCGAAGTCGCCTGGAATCCTCCTGGCATTGTTGCGGCAAATTGAAGATTCTTCCGTGTTGCACCAGCCTTTATTAAAAAACCGAACATGAAAACCAAACTTATCACGACCATCTTCGGTAGTTTGCTGCTGCTGTCCGCGCTTCAATTCCTAAACGGCTGTTCGTCAACGCCGGCGGACGCCCCCATCGCGTATGCGCCGCTGCCCGCCCCGGCGGAACCGGCGACGCCAGTTTTCATCGGTTCGGGTGTCTCGGCCAGCGCCGCCTCCGGCATCGTGTATGTGGAGGCCATTGACTACACGAATCGCACCTGCCTCCTCGGCCGGCCGGATGCCGAACCGATCCTGTTCAAGGTGGGGCCGGAGTATGTCAATTTCGACCGGATCAAACTCGGCGACACATTCATGACCACCATCTCCAGAAATTTTGTGGCCTACCTCGTGAAGGGTGGGGTGACCCCCAACTCCATCACCAACTCGGTGATGACCACCCAGCCCCGGGGTTCCCAGCCGGGCGGGGTCATGATCCGGAACGTGGATTATCATGCGAAGGTTCTGGTCATTGACTACGCTTCCCGCCGGGTGGTCCTGCAATGGGGCAAGGATCAGGCCCGGCAGGTTCAGGCCGGTCCCGGTGTTAATCTGCTGGCCGTGCACGTGAACGATGACGTGCTCATCCGCACCACCGAGGCGATTGCCATTGCGGTGGTGCCGTCAGCAGCGCAAAATACTGTCCCCGGTTCTTGAATCGGCTATCCGGTCGTCGACAAAATAAACGAACCATTAATGTGGCAAGCCAAACTATGAAAACTAAATCCCATTTGCATCCGACCGCCCTCATTGCCTGCCTGCTCGCACTGTTCTTCGTTGCCGGTTGTGCCACCACCAAAGTCACCGATCGCGAGGAACTCGTGCAGGGGAAGATACCCCGGCCCGGTACCATCTGGGTCTATGCCTTCGCCGCCACGGCCGCCGACGTTCCAACCAATTCCGCGCTGGCAGGTGAGGCGATCGATACCACGCCCCAGTCGGCGGAGCAGATAGCCCTGGGCATGAAATTGGGCGACGAGATTGCAACCGAATTGGTCGGCCAGATCCGTGATCTGGGAATGCATGCGGCCCAGGCTTCGCCGGATACGAAACTTCAAATCAATGACCTGATCATACGGGGCTATCTATTATCCGTAAAGGAAGGTAATGCGGCTGAGCGAGTCGCCATCGGGTTCGGTGCCGGGAAATCCTCCCTGAGCACCCTGGTTGAAGGCTATCAACAGACCGCCACCGGACTTCGCAAACTCGGTTCCGGCAATGTCAATGCCGGTGGCGGCAAAAGCCCGGGCGTGGTTTTGGGTGTTGCTACCTTTCTCGCCACCAAAAATCCGGCCGGCCTGATCATCAACGCCGGGATGCAAACCTATGGGGTGGCCAGCGGCAAAGATTCGGTCACCGGCCGCGCCAAGGCTACCGCCAGTGAAATCTCCGATGTCCTCAAGCAGCGTTTTCAAGAACAAGGTTGGATAAATTAAGCTGACCGGGAATTGCTGGAGGTAATCTCCACACCATTCACTGGGTGGAACCGCTTCTTAGGCAAGAACGGTTTAGGCAATACTGTAGCCGCAGAAAATCAGCGCGTTCGATTTGACGAAGAGCATTATGGACTGCGGCGGGAAGTGAAGCGCCACGCCGCTATCGCTCGCACGCGGGGTGGTTTAACTTCGACCATCTTCGTCCGCTCGAAAGCGGGTGCCGCGGCTCCCCCTTGCCGCCGCCGTCACTGTCCCCTCCAACCGGGCTGCTCTTTTATTGGATACGCTCTAACCCCTTGGGTTATTTATCGTCTGTGCAGCTTGCATATATATCAAGACGATTGACACTCGTGGTTTATGCATGTTTAAGTGATCACCTATGAGTTCTCTTATAAGTCTATCGGTTCAACAGTTGCGCTCGGCGGCATCGTTGAAGGAAAAAATTCAATCTTTGGAGAAGGAGCTGAACCAGTTGTTGGGTTCATCCGTGGCTTCTCCAGCCCTTCCGGCGCCCGGGAAGAAATTCACCATGAGTGCGTCGGCCAAGGCCAGGATTTCCGCGTCGGCCAAGGCGCGTTGGGCGAAGGTCCGCGCCGGGAAACCGGCGTCCGCGCCCGCGGCGAAACCGGCCACCTTGTCCAAGGGCAAGATGAGCGCGGCAGCCAAAGCCAAACTCTCCGCCCGGATGAAGGCCCTATGGGCGGCGCGTAAAGCCAAAACGGGTAAAAAGTAATCCGCCGGCAACTTGAATTCATGCAAGCTGGAGTTGTAATTTAACTCCAGCTATTTTTTTTGATGACCGGTGTGCCTACTGGCCCAGGTGTTGCAGTGCCTTCAGCATCGGGGCGCTGGATACCTTGATTAAACCCGACATGGGATGGTTCATTTCCAGAATTAAGAAGATCGCACCGGAGACCGACAAAGCGCAAATCAGGAGCACGATCACCACCATGGCATTGCGGGGGGCGAACAGGCCGAAACTTATATGCAGCGCCGTGAGCCAGAAGAGCAGCATCACCATGAAAGGTTTCGGTAGGATGTTTTGGGCCTGCTCAATCAACAGCCATCGGGATTGCCTGAGTTCGGTGCAGGTCTGTTGCGCTTGTTGGAGCATCTGGCGCTGAAGATCGCTGGCGGGTGTGAGCTCATGCAGCTTGATTTGCAGTGTCTCCATACCGTTCATTCGCTCGAAGGCGGACATGCCTGATGCCTCGGTCTTGGATTCCGGCCAGATGACCTCGATTCCGGCGGTCGTGTTGCGCCGCAACAGTTCGCGATCAGCCTTGGTCTCGGGTCCGTAGTCAGCCAGCAGCCGGTCCAGGTAGATGATTTTCGCGGCCCCCTGCGTGATCTCGGCGTTCATCGTGTCAAAGCTGTTCTTGGATGAACTCACCAGCAGGCCCAGTACCAGCGCTGACAGGGTGGCGATCATTCCCGCCCCGAGCTTGACCGTTTCCTTTGAGTCATTGCTTAAATGATGATCGGGCAGCAGGTTTTGCAGCAGCAACCCCAATAACACGCCGCCGAAAATGCAAACCGCGCTGATCAGCGCAATGGTGAAGGAACTCATTTGTTCGCGAGCATATTTCCCGTCGTGCTTGGTGTCCAGCACAGGTTCGCTGCTTGCCGCTTGACTCTCATCCATCTCCTCTCAACCATTCACGCGCATGTCTCAGCCAATTAAACCAACCGAAGCTGCGGGTTCCCGTTCTACGGCCGACCGGCCGTCGCGGATCGGTAATTTTCGCACTTCCGCCGCGCAGTTTTTGGGCGCGCTGATTTTGATGCTATTTGCGTCACCGTTTCTGGATGAATCTGTATACGGCCAGGCTGTTGACATCGTGCTCATGACTCTGGTGCTGGTCGCGGGCGTGCTGGCCGTGGGCCGCAGTCATCGGACGCTGGTGCTGGCCGTGGTGCTGATGTTGCCGGCGGTGGCGGCCCGGTGGCTCAGCCATTTCCAGCCGCATTGGTTGCCGCTGACGAGCCTGACCGGGCTGATCTTCATCGGCTTCGTCGAGTTTCAACTGCTCCATTTCATCTTTCGGGCGCCCCGGGTCAACTCGGAAGTCCTATGCGCCGGGATTTCCGGCTACCTGTTGCTGGGCATCCTCTGGATGTCGGCCTATCGATTGGTATCGCTGCTGAATCCGGTTGATTTGAATAATCTAGCGCTGCATCCGGGTGCGTTCGCCTATACGGTCGGCGCAACGACTCCGCATTCGCTATCCCAATTCGAGGCCTACTATTTCAGTTTCATCACGTTGAGCACCGTGGGTTACGGCGACATCACGCCCCTCTCCAATGGGGCGCGGACGTTGGCAATGATGGAGGCCATGACCGGCACCCTTTATATGGCCGTGTTGATCTCACGGCTCGTGGCCCTTCATTCATCGCCAGATCCCCGTCCGCACGAGCCGAAAGGTTGAGTGGAATGGTTTGGTGACACAAAATAGATTTTAACCAAAGATGAGTTGACACCGGGTACTCAAAATAATTACATAGACGAAATTATGAAACGCATATTTGTGGCTTACATCGCGGCGATTTCGTTCGCCACCGCAACTTTGACGGCCCGCGCTGACGCAACTGCTGCGCCCGCTGCGAACGCCTCTGCTCCGGCTGCCGCGTCCTCTTCGGCCGATGCACTGAAGCCGGCCATCGACCAGGATGCGTGGCAATTTGGCTTGAGTGTGCCCCTCTGGGCGCCCCAGATTAATGGCAATGCCACCGTTGGCGGTCGCCGGGAGAACGTGAATGTCAGTTATAATACCCTCAAGGATCATCTCGACTCCGTCTTTTCGGTGGCCATCGGGGCGCGCAAGGGGAAATTCGATTTTTACGGTGATGTCGGTTATATGAAATTTTCCATTAGCGATTCCCATGTTGGACCGGACGGGCAAATGCACGTGAATTCATGGGCTGGTCTGAAATTTCTCGTTTCTGACGCCGGCATGGGTTATCAGTTGGTCAAGACGGAGTCGGAGCATCCCTTCATCCTTGAGGGCACCGCTGGCGTTCGCTACTGGTATGTGAGCAGCCCCGTCAGGTTCTCGGATGATCTCGGCAACACGCTTTTTGCAGGCAGCAAGACCTGGAATTTGGTGGATCCGGTCCTCGGTTTTCGCGGCAGTCAATACTTCACCCGGAAGCTTCACCTGGACTTCGCGGGTGACGGCGGCGGGTTCAACATTTCGCACAACACCGATTGGACCTGGTCGGCCATGGGAGCTTTGACTTATGACTTTTGCAATTGTTTCAGTCTCTCGGCCGGTTACAAGGCCGTGGCCTTGGATGAGTCAGAGAACAAAAGCACGGGAAACAACGGCGTGAACCTCATCTTCAACGGAGCGCTCGTTAGTTTGAACTTCCACTGGTAACACCAGCCGTCACGACAAAATGCGCCGGCAAAATTGAGGCGTTACGAATTGTCCGGGCCGCTTCCTTCATTGGGAGCGGTCTTGTTTTTAGAGCCGGTCTGAAAAAGGTAGCGTCGGCCATCTTGGCTGACGTAGAGTCGTGGCTTCCAGCCCGACGGAAAGGCGTCGTCACCCAGAAAACCACGGCTAGAGCGTTTGAAGAAATACTGTAGCCGTTTGGAGCGAGGATTTTTGGGTTGTTGGCGAGGCTTTGGCGAAGGAGCAGGGTAACCCTGTGACTGAGCCGAAACGAAGCCAAATCCCAAAAAGACCGCTTTTTTCCTGCAGCCAGACCGGACGGCTTCAGAATTTTTGAAAATGCCCTAATGAATCGGTGCCTTCGCTCGAAACCGTTCTGTCCATGATCCTGTTCTAAATTTAAACTGGCCTCCGTCCAGGAATCTACATTGACGAATTACTCGGCGCGGTGTTCTTTAACGGAGACATTTTGGCGGTTTCAAATGGGGCCGCCATCAGAGGTGGTTCGCCATCCGGCGATTTCGTCAATCCATCGGCATTTTTTGAAATGAAAAAAATAATATTCTCTACGGGGTTCGCGGGGTTGATCCTCCTTTGCGGCTGCAATAAACAGACCAAGCTCAATACTCAGAAAATTGAAGTGTTGACCCAGAGTATCGAACAGCTTCAGCAAAGTCAGGCGAAACAGTTAAGCCTGATTCAGACCCAGCTCACCGCGCTGGCCCCCATGCTGGACAAGATGAACGATTTCTATTTTGAAAAAAGCCACGACGAGGCGTTTTTCTTCCATACCAACACTCTGTATCTCCTGTTGACGGTGGAAAAGCACATCGAGTCGCAACTGCAGGCGGCCGAAACCGAGCGCGAATCAGCGGCTTCGTTGGCGTATTATTATCACACCAACCAATTGGACACGATGTTCTTTTGCGTCGGCCAGATTCAGGATGCCTTGGTCAGCCAGGAGAACCGGATTGAAAATATTGTGAACCTTCAAACCCGGCGGTCGGCGACCAATCTGGTCGACGGCTTGTCGCAACAAATTAAATTGGCGGCACCGGACGACGCGGAAATCACCCGCCGAAAGGCGCTGGCGGCGGCGGTGGCCCAAATCCAGGGCGATCTGGATACGATTAAAGTGCGACTGGGAATCACGAATACACCGGCTGCGGCGCCGTGATTTTTTTGGAGCGGCAAACTCTCCCGCAAAATTCTATTATGATGCAAAACGACTCAAAATCTTTCATCGCGGTCTTGCCGTTGCTGGCCGCTTTCCTGGCCGGCTGCCAGTCCAACAGTGTGACCTATTATACAGCGCCGCAAGTCACGGGGCGGGTCTTGGCGACCGACTCTCACCTGCCGCTCGCCAACGCGGATGTTCAGTGGGGCGGGGCGGGTCCGGCTTTTGAGCCGTTCGGGCCGCCCAAGGGCGGGCAGTTGTTGGTCAACACCGATGGCGTGCAGACCGACTCAGCCGGCCGATTTGTGCTCCCGGATAAAAGTGTGTTTGCGCTGTTTCGGAAACCGGGTTGGTGGTCGGTGACGGTGTTTTTCAGTCATGACGGTTACGCATCGTTTCAGACCAATTATACCGGCGATAATGTCACCAGCCATACTCCTGCCGGTGCGCCCGTGGTCAACGCCGGGGACGTTTTTTTGAAGCCCGTTGCGCCGTTGGAAAGTTCAACGCCGTAAATATTTTACCACGGCTTCGGTGCGCGAATGCACGTGGAGTTTTTCATAGACCGTTCGGACATAGCTGCGCACGGTGTCGATGCTGATTTTCATGCGCTCCGCGATTTCCTTGTAGGCGTAGCCGTTGGCGAGTTGGTCCAGAAATTCCTTTTCCCCGGCGGTGAGCTGGGCCACCGGCTCGGTGCGTTCGGCCGGTTTCGCGAAAAACTGGACGACCCGGCGGGCGAGTTGCGGGGTCATGGGCGAACCTCCGGCGTGGACATCGCGAATGGCTTCTAGCAGGCGCGCCCCGGCGGTGCGTTTGAGTAGATAGCCGCTGGCTCCGGCTTTGAGGGAGGCGAACAGTGAATCGCTGTCCTCGTATACCGTCAGCATCAGAAATTGCACCGCGGGCAGCTGCGTTTTTAGCACGCGGACACATTCCATGCCCTTCATCCCGGGCATGTTGATGTCCATGAGCACCACGTCGGGCGCTTTGCGCGGGATTTCTTTGATGGCGGTTTCCGCGTCCGGGTAATCGCCGGCCATTTCGAATTGCGGGGATCGGCGGATGAGCGTCGCCAGGCTGGAACGGATGCCTTCATCATCATCTACAATGGCTACTTTGATTGACATGGGCTGGCAGGTTGACGTTAAAATTAGACGGGTGACTCAAGTTTCAGAACCATGGGAATATGCCGCTTAAAGGGTGGCCTTTCAAGTTTAACCGCCTGCTCGCCGGTCCGGCAGGGGGACGGTGAACCGGATGCAGGTTCCCTTGCCGCGCGCTGATTCCCAGCTGACGCTGCCGCCGACGGTCTCGGCGCGCTGCCGCATATTTTCCAATCCATGCCGTTTGCCTTCCACTTTCGGCGCCGGCAATGCCAGGCCTTTGCCGTTGTCTTGAATGTTGATTTCCAGCACCTCTGCGGTCACCTTGGCCTGCACGGTCACCTCCTTGGCGGCGGCGTGTTTTAAGGCGTTGGTCAGCGCCTCTTTCACAATTAAAAAAATATTATGACGCACTTCCGGCGGCAGCGGACGTGCCGGCAGATCGTGCGGCAGATCCAGCCGGCAACGGGTCGGGGTGCCTTCAAACAGTTCAGTGGCGAAATGGGCGATGTAATCCACCAGGCTTTGCAGCGAGTCGCTGCGCGGCCGCACGGCCCAGACGATTTCCTCCAAGGCGCGGACGGTCTGGTCGGCGGACTGAATGAGTTTTTCGGCGTGGGTTTCCACCAGGCCGGGATGGTGCTTGTCGGCGCGGAGCAACCCGCTTAACAGCGTGATGCGGGTCAGGGAGGAGCCCAGGTCATCGTGCAAATCCTGGGCGATGCGGGCGCGCTCCCGTTCCAGGGCGCTGGCCTGTTCGGCGCGTTGCAACTGCAGCCGGTATTTTCTTCGTTCCATGACGCGTACCGTGGTGCTCACGCCAACCAGTACGCCCGCCGCCGCCAGCGTGATAAACCACCAGGTCTGCCAGAATCGCACAACCACGAAATCATCAAATGAAGTCGCCACCGCCATTTCGCTGAAAGTCCAGCCATTGCCGCCGTCGGGGTTTTTTTCACCTTTTTCATGGCGCAGCCGGATTTCATCGAATGTGGCTTTGGCATGTAGCGTCGTGGTGATATTTTCCGGCTGGTTTTTTTCCGTCGCGCCGCGTCCCAGATCCGGATCCAGCCAGACGGTCACCACGTCGTTGCTGCCCGGAACATATTGTACCTTGAAGACGATGGTGTGCTCATGGCCTTTGCGCACCAATTCGTAAGGCCAATATATCCCCAGATTGGCCGGCTCGGGATGCGCCGAGTTGAAGTTGAATTCGCCCGCCACATGATTGGATAAACCTCGTTCCGCGGTGTTATAGGCCGAGTAGCCCCACGCTTCCAGCGCGTTGCCCACGCCCAGCCGCTCCTCGCCCTTTTCGAAAAACTGGAATCCGGCAAAATAAGGTTCCGAGTCCACGTCGGAGATCGGATCCACATGAAACTTGAAATAAAGCACGTCGCTGGCCTTGTCATCCCGTTTCACCTTGCCGCCCAGGATGTCCACCCCCTTGCCGGTCTCGTGAACCACCCGCGCTCCCGGATCGCTCCACAGGATGGACGCCTGGGCCGGAATCGCCGGGATCAATGCGTTAACTATGGCCAGCAGTGCCAGCCGGCAAATCAGGGTCGCGGTTCGTGGCATGGCGAGAATATGTAGCGGGCCGGGCGGCCTGACAAGTCGCGGAATCATTGCCTCTCCGGCGGAAAAAGAAACGTCAGCGCCCGCCAGGCGCGCAGGCGCCAGTAAAATTCGTTGTGCTGGTTGGTTTGGGCGTCCTGCCACTTGTCCCGCCGCAGGCCGGCTTGTTGCAGTTGTTCCGGCGTCAGCGGCTTCGCCTCCGTGAACAACTCCAGGTTTTTGTCCGTCCAGCCGATCCGCCGGAATTCGGCGGCGATCTGTCCCGTCAGTCCTCGGCCGTCATCGCCGCCGGTGATATCCACCACGCCGGAATCCAGATAGACCCGGAGCGGTTTTGGTGGTCCGTGATAGGCCTTTAGCACGTGGTTTAAAAAGTTGGTCTGTTCGGCGATATCGGTGCCGGACAGGCTGGCCGTTCCGCCAAAGATTTCTGGATGTTCCCACGCCACCACCACGCTGCCAAGGCCGCCGACCGAGGAGCCCATCACGGCGGTGTTCGCCGCGCCGGTCAATGTGCGATAGTTGTGGTCAATGTGCGGCTTGAGTTCCGTGATCAGAAATGCCTCGTAATTCTCAAACGGGGAATGGGTTGCCGATCCGGGCGCATGATGCAGTCCGCCATATTCCGCGCGGCGCGCGAAGCTGTTGTCCACGGCCACGATGATGATCTCTGGCATTGTTCCGGCGCGAGCCAGCCCTTCCGCCGTTTTGTCGAGTTGCCAGCTGCCCCAGCCGAAAGCGCTGTTAGTTCCGGCCGGGCTGAAAATGTTTTGCCCGTCCTGGATGTAGAGCACCGGATAGCGTCGCCGGTCTTCCTTTTCATAGGCAGACGGCAGGCAGACATGGATCGTGCGATTCATCCCCAATGACTGCGAATACACAACTTCATCCACGATCCGGCATTCCTGGCAGATTCCAGTTCGAAGACCCACCGTGAGCATTACGGTAATCATCCATATTGGTTTCATACGCAAATACTATAGCAGTTCTCGTTAACATTGGAACCGGGGGGGCGCGTCACTCCGTGCGTACCGTCTTGCCGGATGAAGCCGCGCCGGGGCCTCGTTGGTAATGGCAAATCCAGGGTTGTTATTGAAATTATAACCCGGAAACAGCGTGCTGGTGGGCGGCTGGCCGGCAAAAATAAAACCAATTGTCTTGCGGAGATTTTGAAGTTGAGCGAACAATTGCCCGCGAAAATTCGCGCGCAGGTCGGTTTTTGGAGTCCCCGAGTGGTTTGGCTCAAAGCCCATTTGAAACGAAATCGTAAAAATTCGAAATCGCAGCTGACGCCAACAGGTGCCGGGTCGCGCGGTGTTGCCGGTGCGCGGAGTGCGGAAGCGCCGCCGCCGGGCCGTAAATGGCTCTTTCGTCTGGTTGCGCTGGTGGTGATTCCGCTCGTTTTGCTGGGCGGCATCGAAGCCGGGTTGCGTCTGGCTGGCTACGGATACGATCCGGCGCTGTTCAAAAAAATCACCATCGGCGGCAAGGAATATTACGTCAACAACGAAACCTTCGGCCTCCGGTTTTTCCCGCCGCAATTGGCGCGTAGTCTGGGGCCGATCCGCCTGCCGGTGAAAAAGTCCGCCGATGCTTACCGGATTTTCATCCTCGGCGAGTCCGCCGCCATGGGCGATCCGGAGCCGGCCTACGGCGCGGGCCGTTATCTGGAAGCCCTGCTGTCGGCGCGTTATCCGCAAACGCATTTTGAAATCGTCAACCTCGGCATCACGGCCATCAATTCGCATGTCATCCTGCCCATCGCCCGCGATTGCGCCAAGGCCGGCGGCGATTTGTGGATTGTTTACATGGGTAATAACGAGATGGTCGGACCCTTCGGTGCCGCCACCGTGTTTGGCGCAAAGACGCCGCCGCTGTCGCTCATCCGGCTTAACCTCGCGGTGCAAAAAATGCGGCTCGGCCAGTGGCTCGTCAACGCCGGCCGCCGGCTTGAGTCCGGCGGGGATTCCGCTCCGTCGTGGGGCGGCATGGAAATGTTCGTCGACAATCAGATTCCCCTGGACGATCCACGGCGCGCGGCGGTCTATCATAATTTTTCCCGCAACCTCCACGACATCCTGCAAGCCGGTTTGGGCTCCGGCGCAAAAGTTCTGCTGAACACCGTTGCCGTGAACCTCAAGGACTGCGCTCCGTTCGCCTCCATGGTCAATAGCAACCTGCCGCCGGTGGACCGCGCGCAGTTCGACCAGTTATTCAAAATCGGGGTCCAGTCCGCGGAACAGGGTGATTTCGCCGCGGCGGCCCGGGAATTTGCGGCGGCCGCCCGGCTTGATCCCTCGAATGCCGAATTGCAGTTCCGCTGGGGTCAAAGTTTGTTGCCGTTGACGAATGTCGCCGCCGCCCGCGAACACTTGCAGGCGGCTTGCGATGATGATGTGCTGCCATTCCGCACCGATTCGCGGCTCAATACTCTGATCGCCGACGCGGGCCGGCAACTGGCAAATGATCATCTGATTTTATTTGATGCCGCGGGGGCGCTGGCGACGAATTCTCCGTCCGGGGTTTGCGGCAACGAGACTTTTTACGAGCACGTCCACTTCAATTTTGACGGTAGCTATCAGCTCGGACGCGCGTGGGCGGGGCAGGTGGCGGCCCTGTTGCCCGCCGCCATCGCGAGTCGCGCCGCCGGCAATGACTGGGCTACCCAAGCGGCCTGCGACCAGCGGCTTGGCTTGTCGGACTGGAACCGCCTGGCGATTTACCAGCACATGATTGGCCGTTTGCAGGGGCCGCCGCTGAGCGGTCAATTGGGCAACGCCGCCCGTTTAAAATCATTGGCGGCGCAGGTCGTCGGATTACAACCCCGGATGAATACCAATGCTGCTGCCGTGATGGCGAAACAGTTTCAGGCGGCATTGCAAGCTGCGCCGGAGGATTATTACCTGCTGGAAAATTATGCGGCGTTTCTTCAATCCATCGGTGACCTGCCGCAGGCCGCCGGGCAATGGCGGCACATCCACGAATTATTGCCGCAGGATTTTTTGGCGTGTTTTCAGCTCGGCCGGATGCTGGAACTGCAAGGGCAACGGGTCGAGGCCGAGACGTACCTCCGCCGTGCCGTGGAGTTGCGCCCCATGTTGACCGAGGGTTGGGTCGAGCTCGGTAATGTCCTCGCCGGACAGGAAAAATATGATGCCGCGCTGGTTTGCTACGCCACCGCTCACCAGCAGCGGCCGGCGGATGCCCAAATTCTGTTTCGCAGCGGTATGGTGCTGGCGACCTTGAACCGCCACGCTGAGGCGATGGAAAAATATCGCTTGGCGATCAAACTGAGTCCGGCGGACTGGGAGCCGCATTATCAACTTGCGGGCGAACTGGATGCCGCCGGCCAGGTGGCCGCCGCCTGTGATGAATTCGGCGCGGCGGCGCGGCTCAATCCAGGCAACTCGCGGACCCATTTTAATTATGGCGTGCTTTTAGCCAAGCTTGGTCAACTGGCCGCCGCGGCCGGCGAGTTTCGGGAGACCCTGCGGCTGGAACCCGGCTTTGCCAGGGCGCAGGAATATCTTGCGGACCTGCGCGCGATGAAGGCCCGGGGCAATTAATTTCCCTTGCCAGCCGCCCGGCACGATTTACATTTCCGCCTGACCATGTGGCCGCTGCTAAAAGAATTTTTCAAGTTTGCCCGCCAGGAAAAAAAATGGTGGCTCATCCCGCTCATTGTTTTGCTGCTACTCCTGGGCGTGATTTTAATTTTCACCGCCAGCTCCGGCATTTCTTGGGCGATGTATCCGTTCCTTTGAATGCCCGCGGACCGTCACATCCTCGGTCTCTCGGCTTTTTACCATGATTCCGCCGCCGCGCTGGTGGTGGACGGCAAAATCATCTCCGCCGCGCAGGAAGAGCGGTTCACCCGCCAGAAAAACGACCCGGAATTTCCGGCGAACGCGGTCGCTTTCTGTCTGCGGCAGGCGGGCCTGAGTCCGGCGCAGCTCGATGCGGTGGTGTTTTACGACAAGCCGATGTTGAAGTTCGCCCGGCTGCTCGAATCCTATCTCGCCGTCGCCCCCGGCGGCTGGCGGACGTTTCCCGCGACGCTCGCCAACTGGCTCGGCGGCAAACTGGATTTGCGCAAGACCATCCGCGCCGAGTTGCCGGGGTTGCGGCCGGACTGCGAAATTCTTTTCACCGAACATCACCTATCCCATGCGGCCAGCGCCTTTTATCCGTCGCCGTTTGACGAGGCGGCGATTCTTACCATTGACGGCGTGGGCGAATGGGCGACCACCACCATCGGCCATGGGCGCGGCCGCGAAATCAAAATGTTGAAGGAGCTGCGCTTCCCGCACTCGCTCGGCCTTGTCTACTCCGCGTTCACAAATTACTGCGGTTTCCGTATCAATTCCGGCGAATACAAACTCATGGGCCTCGCCCCCTATGGTGAGCCGGTATTCGCCGATACCATCCGCCGCGAACTGCTCGACCTTAAAGCCGATGGCTCGTTCTGGTTGAACCTGGATTATTTTGATTTCCTGCGCGGCACGACCATGACGAACCCGAAGTTTCACCGGCTGTTCGGCGGGCCGCCGCGCGGACCGGAGGAGCCAATCACGCAGCGCCATATGGACGTGGCCCGTTCCATCCAGTTGGTCACCGAAGAAATCATGGTGCTGTTGGCGCGGCAGGCCCGCGAAGTTACCGGACAGAAAAATCTCTGCCTGGCCGGCGGCGTGGCGCTCAATTGTGTCGCCAACGGTATCATTCTGCGGGAAAAGATTTTTGAGAATATCTGGATTCAGCCCGCGGCGGGCGATGCGGGCGGCGCGCTTGGCGCGGCGCTGGCCGCGTGGCATTTGCACCCGGATTCGCCGGCGCGGAAAGCGGAGTTGTCGGATGCGATGCAATCGTCCTTGCTCGGTCCGGAATTTTCCGATGCGGAAATCGCGGCCGTTTTGCAGGCGAACGGCGCGGTGTTTCAAAAGTTGGAAAATTCCGCGCTGCTGGATTTGACCGTGGAACTGTTGCGGGCGGAAAAAGTCGTCGGCTGGTTTCAGGGTCGCATGGAATTTGGTCCGCGCGCGCTGGGCAATCGTTCAATTATTGGCGACGCCCGTTCGGCCAAAATGCAGTCGGTGATGAATCTGAAGGTCAAATTTCGCGAATCATTCCGGCCTTTCGCGCCTATCGTCCGCCGCGAACGCGTGGCGGATTATTTTGATCTCGACTTCGATTCGCCTTACATGCTGCTCGTCGCGCCGGTCAAAAAGGAGTTGTGCCGCGAGGTTTCGGCGGAATTGAAGGGGCTGGACCGGCTCAAGGAAATCCGCTCCACGCTGCCCGCCATCACGCATGTGGATTACTCGGCACGCATTCAGACGGTGTCGCGCGCCGGCAACCCGTTGCTCTATGATCTGCTCCTGCGCTTCGAAGCGGTGACCGGCTGCGCCGTGCTGGTCAACACGTCGTTCAACGTGCGCGGCGAGCCCATCGTCTGCACGCCGGACGACGCCTATCGTTGCTTCATGAACACGGAAATGGATTTCTTGATCCTTGGCCACTACCTGATCGAGCGCGCGGCGCAGCCGCAGAAAAATGTGACGCGCCGTATCGCGCCGCAGGCGGATTAAAATGAAACTGAACCTCAAAGACGAACCGAAGGAGTGGCGCAAGTCCGCGCTGCTGGCGGCCCTGGGCCTGGCGCTCATCAGTTCCGTGATGCGTTGGCGGCACCATCTGGCGAATGAAAAATGGATCGCAATTTTGTCCGTGCTGGCCGTGGTGGCCGCCGCCGCCGCCGTGCAGCCGCGCTGGTTTCGCGGTTACCATTTGTTTTCGATGCGGCTGGGATTTGTCATCAGCCGGGTTCTGGGCCGCGTGTTTCTGACGCTGTTTTTTATTTTCATCCTGACGCCGGTCGGCTGGCTTTTGCGGCTCGCCGGAAAAGACCCGTTGCAGTTGAAGCGCGCGGAGCATGCGGAAACTTACTGGCAGGACGCCAAGCCGTGCGGTCCGCTCGACCGGATGTTCTGAAAAATGAAACGACGGTCCCACCAATCGAAATCCGGCGGCCCGCCTGATCGTGAACCAGTTGCCGGGAAGCCTTCACGCGGTGAACCGGTGCCTCCGATTTCACCGGGCCGCAAATGGATGTTCCGCTGCGTCGCCGTCAGCCTGCCGTTCGTTTTTCTTTTGCTGGTCGAGATTGTCTTGCGACTCAACCCGGGATTGAATGATGACCGCGATCCGTACGTCAACATCTCCCCGGTTTCCATTTTCTCGCGGACGACGATCGACGGCCGGGAATATTACAACATAACCCACCGGTATGTCCTGGGCGGCGGCGGCATTCACGTTCTCGTCAAAAAACCCGCGAATACCCTTCGTATCTTTTGTCTGGGATCTTCGGCGTGCGCCGGATGGCCGCATCCGACGACAGAAACTTTCAGCGCCTATCTGCAGCAGGCATTGGAGACAGCTTACCCGGGCAAGACGGTCGAAGTGATCAACGCGGCGGCGCATGGTTTTGCTGCCTATCGGACCCGGCGTGTCCTGGACGAAGTGCTCCAGATGGAACCCGATGCCGTCATCGTTTGGGAGGGTAACAACGAGTTTCTCGAAGATCGCAACTATGCACCACCGAGCGCTGTGTTTGTCACGTTGGCGCGGCATCTGCGAACGTTCCAGTGGTTGCAAACGCGCGTCGCCAGACGGAACGACATGAGCGGGAAAGACTTGAAAGATATGGCCCAGTTTTTTTGGAAGAAAACCCGCCAGCAATCCTTGCAGTTGCGGGCCGACCCGGTGCAGTTTGCCCAGGTTCAGGAGCACTTCCGCATAAGTTTCGAGCACATGGTCAGCCAATCACAGCGCTACCAGGTTCCGATTATTTTATGCACTGTGCCCGTCAACTTGCGCGACTGGCTGCCGACGGTCTCGCATAACCGGCTGGAGGGTGGCCAGCTTGAGCTGTGGCAGAATCTTTTCAATCAGGCCAGGCGTTGCCTGATCGAAGGCAAAAACCAGGACGGCATTGGGTTCATGAACCAGGCCATCGCGATGGAGAACGAGCATGCCGAATCTTATTTCTGGCTGGGCCGGCTCCTGGAGGCGAACGGACAAAATGCCGCGGCGTTTGCGGCTTTTAGCCAAGCGCGGGATTTGGATTACAATCCGTTCCGCGCTCTCAGTGGTTTCAACGATTCAATCCGGTCGCTGGCGCTGCAGAACCGGAATCAGGGCGTCTTTTTGCTGGACCTCGATCATATCTTCGCCGGGGCTTCCCGCTACTCCGCACCCGGATTCGATTTGTTTTTGGACTATGTTCATCCGACCAAGCCGGCCAACCTGATGGTGGCGCAGAATGCCTATAACCTGATCACCCAGGCGGGCGTGATAAACCAAATTCCGGCGGTGAGCCAATTCACCTACCGGGATGTTTCCGGCGGGGTCGATGGCAAACCCTATCGTGAAGATACCGATCTTAACTTGCTGACTTCGTGTCTAACGATGGCCACGGAGGCCCGCCAATATGAGACGGTCCTGCGCAAAACGGAAACGCTTTCGCAGGTGCAAATCGGACATCGTTTAACCGGGCCGGACGATCCTGAATTGAAACACTTTGACGCCGAGACTGCCGAAAAATACCGCGTGTTCTGGAATTATCTGGATGTGCAGCGCCGGACCATCATGGGCTTGCCGGTTGGTGCGACCGAGTTCCAGGATGCGAAACGCAGCGTGGATGATTATTTTGAGAAATGGTATCCTTTGGGAAGGTATTAAAAACAGTTTCAAAACCTTATGTGGTGCAAGCTGCCGCCTTTATGAGATGTCCCTTTTAACTTCGAACCGCATATCCCGTTTTAGAAGCAACGGGATGATGGTGCATCTGCTTATCCAGCAATCAAAGCTTGCCCGTGATCTCTCCAGCGTGATTTAATCGCCGCCTGTTTGAAACCCCGTCAGCCAAAGCCCAAAAAAAGCCGGCCGTTCATGATTAAAAAGCCCGCCGCCTTGCTGCTGACTCCGCGGCGCCGCTGGATGTTCCGGTTCATCGCCTTGTGCCTCATTCCCCTTTTTTTGCTGGGCGGACTTGAAGCGGGATTGCGGCTGGCCGGCTACGGTTTCGCCACGTGTTTTTTTCGTTCCATCCGCATCGGCGGCCGGGAGTATTTCGTCCACAACGAAAATTTCAGCCGGCGTTTTTTCCCGCCGCAGCTCGCGCGTTGGCCCGATTCGTTTTGTTTTCCAGCGATCAAGCCGCCGGGCACGATCCGCATTTTTATTTTTGGCGAATCCGCCGCGATGGGGGATCCGCAGCCGGCCTTCGGCGCGAGCCGTTACCTGGAGGTGCTCTTGCGCAAACGGTTCCCCGGAAATAAATTCGAGGTCATCAACCTCGGCATCACCGCCATCAATTCCCATGTGATCCTACCCATCGCGCGCGAATGCGCTCGGCACGACGGCGACTTCTGGATCATCTACATGGGCAATAACGAGATGGTGGGGCCGTTCGGCGCGGCCACGGTCTTTGGCGCGCAGGCGCTCCCGCGGTGGGCGGTTCAGTTGAATCTCGCCCTCCAGCGGACGCGCACCGGACAGTTTCTCATATCCGAATTGGGCCGCCTCGGTGGAAAAACGAAGAGCGAGTCTTGGGGCGGCATGGAGATGTTCCTGGAAAACCAAATTACGCCCGGTGACCCTCGCAAGGATTCGGTCTATCGCAATTTTGCGGGCAACCTCCGGGACATCATCGCCGCCGGCGTGAAATCCGGCGCGCAGGTCATTTTAAGCACCGTGGCGGTGAACCTTAAAGACTGCCCCCCGTTCGCATCGCTCGGCAACCGCAACCTGCCGGCGGCGGACCGGCAGCGCTTCGACCGGATTTTCGACGAGGCGAAATCGTTGCAGGCGGGGAAAAATTATCCGGCGGCGACCGGACTTCTCCAGCAGGCCGCGAAATTGGATCCGCAATTTGCTGAGGCGCATTTTCGTCTTGCCCAGTGTGAGTTGGAACTGACGAATGCCGCCGCGGCGGAAGAATTTCAAATCGCCTGCGATGACGACGCGCTGCCGTTCCGCGCCGACGCGCGGATCAACGCCGCCATCCGGCAGGTATCCCGCCAATGCGCTGGCGATCGGCTCGTGCTGTGCGATGCGGAAAAGAATCTGGCGGCGTTGGCCGGCGCGGCGCGCATTCCCGGCGACGAGACTTTTTTTGAACATGTGCACTTCAATTTGGACGGCAATTACCGGCTGGGGAAAATATGGGCGGAACAAGTCGCGCCGAAGTTGGCGGCGGAAGGGATTCCGCCCGCCACAACTGACTGGGCATCCCCGGCTGATTGTGACCGCGCGCTGGGTTTGTCGATATGGAACCGCCAGTTCGTGTTGCAATCCGTGTTGCGACGGATGGGTACGCCTCCGTTAAGCACCCAATTCAACAACGCCGAACGGTCCCGGAAGATCCGCGACGCGGAATTAACATTGCGCCAGGCCGAATCGCTGCCGGATGCCGCCCGGCAAGTCCGTGAGGAATTCGCAAATGCCATCCGGCGCGCGCCGCTGGATAATTATCTGTATCAAGCTGGGGCCAATTTTCTTGAGGCGATCCATGACCTGTCAGGCGCCATCGCTGCTTATCGCCAAGCTCTGGAATTACGCCCGGATAATTTTTATGACTGCCTGCAACTGGGACGGCTGCTGGGCGAGCAAGGGCAGCCGGAGCTGGGACAGGCATTTTTGGAACAGGCCACCCGTTTGCGCCCCAGTCTGCCGGATGCCTGGTTCGAGCTGGGCAACGTCCTGGCTGCCCAGCAGAAATATGACCGGGCGCTGGAATGCATGCAGCATGCGGCCCATTTTTACCCGCTGGAACCTTCTTATCCTTGTTACGCTGGCCAGATGCTGGCCAAACTCAATCGTCATGCCGAAGCGGTTGAAAATTACCGGCAGGCCATCCAGATGAAGCCGGATTATTGGGAGGCGCATCTGGGACTCGCGGGCGAACTCGTGGCCGTCAATCAGCCGGAAGCAGCCATGCGCGAATATTCCGCCGTGCTAAAAATCAATCCCCGTCATATTGTCAGCCGATTGAATCTCGGTGTGCTGTTGGCGCGCATGAATCGGTTGGATGAGGCGATGGCGTGTTTCCAGGAAGCGCTTCAAATTGAACCGGATAACCGGGCGGCCCGGGAATACCTTGATTCCGTTTTGGCGCATAAGGCTCAAATCCAAAGAAATTAAAATTTTGAAACCGCGTAAAACCCAGGCAAAAGTTGGACGCAAGGCGGGCAAGCCGGCCGAGGCGAAAAAACCTGGCAGCGAGTCGGCGGTTACGCTGACGTCGCGTCGGAAATGGCTGTTCCGGCTCGCCGCACTGATGATTTTGCCATTTTTGTTGCTGGCAGGTATGGAAGCGGGATTGCGGCTGGCGGGTTACGGTTATGCGACCGGATTCTTTGAAAAAATCCGGGTGGGTGAAAAAGCCTATCTGGTCAATAACGAGAACTTCAGCCTGCGGTTTTTCCCGCCGCAACTGGCGCGGTGGCCGGGGCCGGTGATGCTGGCGGCCGAAAAGCCGACGAACACCTACCGGATCTTCATCCTGGGCGAATCGGCGGCCCGGGGTGAGCCGGAGCCGTCCTATGCCGCGTCGCGTTACCTGGAAGTGCTGTTGAACGAGCGCTACCCGGGGACACACTTCGAAGTCTTCAACTTGGGCATCACCGCCATCAACTCGCACGTCATCCTGCCCATCGCCCGCGACTGCGCCCAAGCCGGCGGCGACCTGTGGATCATCTACATGGGCAACAACGAAATGGTGGGGCCGTTCGGCGCGGCGACGGTGTTCGGGGCGAAGGCGCCGCCGCTGGGCTTTGTGCGGCTGAACCTGGCCCTCCAGCAGACGCGGATCGGCCAGCTGCTGGTGGCGCTCAGCCGCCAGTGGCGGGGGAAAAGTTCCAATAGTTCCTGGGGCGGGATGAACATGTTTGTCGGCAATCAGCTGCGCGCGGACGATCCGCGCAAGGGCGTGGTCTATCAGAATTTCGCGCGGAACCTGAACGACATCGTGCAGGCAGGTTTGGGTTCGGGCGCCAAAATCCTCCTGAACACGGTGGCCGTGAATTTGAAAGACAGCCCGCCGTTCGCATCGCTGACCAACGCGAATCAGTCGGCGGCGGAACGGGCGCAATTCGACCGGTTGATGACGGAAGCGAGCCAGGACCAAGCCCGGTCGAACTATGCAGCCGCGGCACAAAACTATCAAGCGGCGGCAAAAGTGGATCCGCTTCATCCGGAAGCGCATTATCGCTGGGCGGAATGTTTGCAGGCGCAGGAAAATGAAGCCGCGGCGCGGGAACAATACCAGTCTGCCTGCGACATGGACGCCCTGCCGTTTCGGGCGGATTCACAGATCAACGGGGCGATTCAAAATGTCGGCAAGCAATTTGCCGGCGACCGGCTGAGGTTGTTCGATGCGGCGGCCGCGCTGGGGCAGGGTTTGCCTGCGGGCATCTGCGGCGAGGAAACATTTTTCGAGCATGTGCATTTCACCTTTGACGGGAATTACCGGCTGGGGCGGATGTGGGCGAAGCAGGTGGCGGACATGCTGCCGGCAAAGCTGGTGAACGGTGCCGGGACCAACGGGTGGATTACGCTCGAGACATGCGACCGGCTACTCGGGCTGACCGACTGGAACCGCTGCGCGGTGACGCAGATGATGATCGACCGGCTGCACCGTCACCCGTTGAGCGATCAGGCGAACAATACGGAACGGCTCGAAAAGCTGCGCGGTGAGGAAGCTCGTATGCGGGAGCGGATGAATCCAGACTCGGCGAAATCGGCGGCGGCGCTTTATCAGGCGGCGATCAACCGGGCACCTGGGGATTTTTTGCTGCATGAGAACTATGCGGAATTTTTGGCTTCCATTGATGATTTGAAGGGTGCAGCGGAGCAATGGCGCCAGGTGCAGCAGTTGCTGCCGCACAGTTGCGAACCGTTTTATCAGGCGGGACGGCTGCTGTCGGCACTCAATCAATCGGATGAGGCGGAAGCGTTATTAACGAAAGCCGTGACGCTGCGTCCGCGCCTGATTGAAGCCTGGTTTGAGCTGGGCGGTGTTCACCTCGGCACGGGAAAATATGAACTGGCCTTGCATGATTATAATCAGGCCCGGCAGTTGGATCCCCAAAATGCGATTTATTGTGCTTTCGCTGGCAAGGCCCTGACAAAATTGAATCGCCCTGCCGAGGCAGTTCAACTTTACCGTCAGTCCATTCAGATGCAGTCCGATTTATGGGAGGCGCATTTTGCGCTGGGCGATGAACTGGCTGCCGCCGGCGACTTTTCTGGTGCCGAGGTTGCATACAATCAAGTTATTCAGGTCAAGCCAGGCAACGCCCTGGCTCATCTGGAGCGGGGCGTGATGCTGGCCCGCCTCGGCCGGATGGATGAGGCGCTGCAGGAATTTCAGCAAACTTTGCGGCTGGAGCCCGAAAACCGGCAAGCCCGGGAATATTTTAAACGAGTAACCGACTGGAAGAAACAGTCACATTGACAGGTTTTTGGCCTTTACCCCATCCTCGTAACCTATGCAGTTAAAAAGGCTTAGCAGCGCTTTTGGGAGTTTCCCTCCATACCGCACAAACATGCGGTAGATTTAATTCCAGACTGCGCTAGATTATCAACATGTCCCAGCAATTAAATCGTAACACATAACCCCAAACCCCCATAAGTAATCGTATGATAAACAAATCGAAAATGCGCTCAATCATGGCCGGTGCCTTGTTTTGCGCCGCCGGAGCAATCAGCGTTCAAGCCGCCAACAGCAGCCTTGTCACCTTTAGCGTGGACATGTCCACCAACGTCGTTCTCGGAACTTTCGTTCCCGGAACCGATACAGTTGCCGCCCGCGGCACCTTCAACAGCTTCGGCACCTTTAACTTGGTTCAAGATACATCGCAGCCGGTGGGGGTTTACATTTACACCAACACCGTCAATGATACCTCGGATGCCAACGGTGCCGTATTATCATACAAGTACTGGGATAGCAATCTAAGTTCTGTTGGTTGGGAAAACACGGCTGACGGACAAAACCGCGCGGCACTCCTTCCTGCGAGCAGTGGTGCGAGTCTGGTTCTGCCAACTGTTTACTTCAGTGATGCTGGCGCTCCGGTGACCCAAGACGTAAAGTTCCAAGTGGATGTTTCTGAACAGGTCGTGCTTGGAAATTTCGTTCCGGGCACAAGTTCAGTTGAAGTCCGGGGCACTTTCAATAGCTGGGCGGGTGGTGCGAACCCGCTCGTAAATGACACTTCCACGACGGTGCCTGGCGAACCCGGCTTTCCCCTCTGGACGAATAGCATTACAACATCGTATTCTCCTAACGCTCAGATGGCATTCAAGTATGTCATCCAGCCTGGCACAGTATGGGATTCTCCAAGCGCCCCCAATTCGGATGCCGGTGGAAATCGCTTCTTTAACGCGGTTTCGCAGACTCTTCCGCTGGTTAATTTTGCCGATGCTAAGTATGTTGCAGCAACCTGCACAAATGTTCTTACCGTAAACATGTCCGGTCCGGCTAAATATGACGCCAGTTTTAACGCGTCGAGCGTCACAGTCAACGGCCAGTTTAATGGTTGGGGTGCGGCCGTTCCGATGGTTGCCACTGCCGATCCAACTATCTACACATCCTCAGTGCCGATCGTTTTTGGCCAAGGTCAAACTTTCCAGTATCAATACCGTTATCAAAACGCCGGTGGCACGGTCTATGACCATTTTAACGGTTTGAATGGTGGTGGTGGCAATCGCAATTTAGCAGAGCCAAATCAAAATAATTACAACCCTCCCTCAGTAAATTTTAATGACGCCGGCGTTGATGACTATTTGGCTAACCCGGTGAATGTCACCTTTGAAATTGTCATGAAAACGGGTGATGTGGGCAACTTGGGTCACCCCACTTGGGCGCCGGGAGCTGCTGTATTTGTGAACGGTGTCTTCAACAATTGGGCCAATTGGGATCCCATCACTTTGGCGCCTTATCAACTTGTTGAATATCCGATCAATGGATCATCCAGCCTTTATTCCAACCAGGTTACGATTCCTGCAGGTAACTTGACATCTACCATCTACAAATATGGCATGGCTGATGGCGGTAACACGGTGGACAACGAAGCAGGTTCAGGTGCCAATGTGCTTCGCGTTATCCGGACCACCGGTCCGGGAGCGGGTGGAGCTTATGTATTCTCCGTGGATTCTTGGGCTAACATGTATCAAGAGCCGTCGTTTGGGCAGCTGACTATCGATAAACCGAATGTTGATGGACTGGTTCCGATAAGCTGGCTTGGTCGTCCGAGCGTCCAGGTTCAGTCAAGCCCAAGTTTGACTAGCCCCACATGGACGAGTTACAAAATCACCGATGGGACCAATTGGGTGAACGGTGTTAGTTCGACCAATGGCTTGGTATCAAAATGGGCGGATATTCCTGGTGGCCAGTCTCAAAAGTTCTATCGCCTGATCAAGAATTAAGGAAACTGAGGCGGAGTTTAATTAAGTCAACCCGCCCAGTCAGCGTAAGTCTGGCTGGGCGGGAAGTTTTAACAGGACATAATAACAAGTTACCAACTGCAAGTTAAGGAAACCATGAAATCACGAAATCGCGGGTTTACATTGATTGAATTATTGGTCGTAATTGCCATCATCGCAATTCTGGCTGCCATGTTGCTCCCGGCATTGAGCAAGGCCAAACAGAAGGCGCTCACCATTTCGTGCATGAACAATTATAAGCAGTTGGGTCTGACTTGGTTTATGTATGCCAATGACAACAGTGACAAGCTGGTCAGTAACAATGATCAATTTCCCGAGCCAAATGCTGACAAATCGAAAAACTGGATTTGTCCCTATGGTATTTCCATGGACTGGTCCGGCAATTCAAAAAACACCAACCTTTTGTTCCTGACGGTTAATAGCCCAACTTTGGGGGTTGCACTGTTCGGCGATTATGTCGCCAAAAATGTTCAGATTTTTGTGTGCCCGGCGGACAAATATCGTTCGTCATTTCAGGGTAGTTGGCCGCATCGTCTCCGGAGTTGCTCGATGAATGGAGCGATGGGCGATGGGTCAAAGTGGTTCTCCAGGGCGCAGGGTGGTGGGGGAAATTGGGCAGCCTACTACAATGCAAAAAAATTGTCGGATATCCATAGCCCGGGCCCGTCCGACAGCTGGGTGATTACTGATGAGAACCCGGACAGTAACGATGACGCAACCTTCTTCGTCAATCCGGCGGATGCGGATAGTGCAACCAGTGACAATAAGTTTACGGAGCTGCCGGGTAGTTTTCATGGCAATAGTGCGGGAATGGTTTTTGCCGACGGGCATTCGGAAGTGCATGTGTGGAGGGGTGCTATCACAACGCAGCCGGTAAAATATGTGGCTCCGAATCCTAATTTGAGTGTTGCGAATGATCCAACCAGTCAGAAAGATCTCGTGTGGTTCGCCCAGCATACGCCGGCGAATTAAGAAATGATGGCGGGCTGGGTTGGCAGAGTAATTCCAATCAGGTCGTTTTATCAAGGGCTTTTATCTTAAATGATAAAAGCCCTTTTTCTTGAATTCCGGAGTGTGTCCGCCACTGCCAACCATTGCCAATTGAGCAGCACGGGTCTTAAACGCCTGCTGAAATCGAATTGATCGGTTCAAATGATAGGGCGGGCCAAGTCCTCTGCCCGCGGCGGTTGCCAACCAACGCCTGCAGTTTCACCTCGACGGCGCGCACGGTGTGTCGCTTCCCACCTCATTATCTGTTGTCTTTGACAAATGGCAGCTTGTCTGAAAATTCCGGGGGAAGCTGCGGCGAGGGATTTTGCCTTTAAGCACCACCGTTTGGTGGGCGCCAAAGGCAATCCAGCGATGGTCGGGTTTGGGTGCATTTACTTAGCGCCTTTGCGTCTTTGCGTGAGCCTCCGTTTTCCCCATATTTTTGGAGTGATTCTGGTTCCTGGCTGCTCTGTTCGGAATGAACTTTTTCAAATCTGTGCCCATCTCTACCTTCCTTGGCGTCCTTGGCGTCATGGTGGTAAAGATTAGATATGGTACAATATATGCTATCAGAATTAGCTCTAAAAATGACCGTCAACGATCAGTCGATTCATGTTCCATCAGTAACGGCCAAACCGGTGAAAATTCAAAAAACGGTACCCTTTCGTAGCTTTAAGTAGCTTTAAGTTACCTGGAACCGATGGAACGCCGACGAACCGCTGATAAAGTGGCTGATTATGTGTAAGAAAAGTTTCCATGGCTGACCAGTTTGGTGCCACAGCCGAAACGGGTCAGCCTGGGTTCTTTGAAAATCTAAAACGAAAGTACGATGTTCGGGTATGGATGGCGCGCCGCGCTTACATTGATTCGGCTGGGAAGGCGCCCGCGCCATCCGGGACCCGCTTGG
>CAIJNQ010000045.1 GCA_903822015.1 uncultured Verrucomicrobia subdivision 3 bacterium
CAGCGTTCACGGTCCAAAGTCAGTAGAGTTATCCGGTGATATCATCCGGGCCGCTTTAGGTTCCATGGTTGCCGGTTCGCGTCTGATTAAGGAAGTGCAGAACAAATTAATAGTACCTATGCAGCTGGCAATCGATTTATGTAAAAAGTGGCGAAGCTTTCCATGTCGCACGAAAGCGGAGTGAAAATCATTAAACAACTACCGGCCACTGGCCGTGGCAGATATCTTCGTCTGTATCCGTTACGATCTCTTCAAGCCCGGATGCTAGATCGGATTTTCATCAGCGGCACTGGCATTCTAATGCCGGGGGTTTTAGCGTGGCAAGTGGCTGTATATTAATCATATAATAAAATATAAATTGACTGGCTAAATGTATGTACAAATAATGCTTGATGCTTTTATTGGCAAGATTACAATTCGACTGACTCATGGGTTTAGCCTGCGGAACAATTGAATGTTTAACTGAATTCTTGCGGGAGAAATCTCGAGCTTCCACTATCTTCCCTTAAACCACCAAATAGCGGGATGGGTGCATCGCCGCACCTGACGTTTTCATCATGAAAATAATTGCAATCGGAGTTGATATTGGGGGAAGTCACATCAGTTGTGCGGCCGTTGATCTCCAACAAAAGGCGATGCTTCACGAAAATGTTGTCACTGCGCGGGTGAATAATCAGGCGTCGGCCGGGGAGATACTGGACAACTGGGCGCAAGCTTTGACCAGGGCCATGGGCCAAATTGATCCTACGCAATTGGCCGGAATCGGCTTTGCCATGCCGGGGCCATTTGACTACGCCGAAGGCATCGCCAGGTTCAATCGGGATGTGGCAAAATACCAGAATTTGTTCGGGGTCGATATTTCCGGTGCAATCAGGGATCGGTTGGGGTTGCCGCCTGATTTTGAGCTTCGGTATTTAAATGATGCCAGCGCATTCGGAGTTGGTGAAGCCTGGCGGGGAAGAGCGGTGACCTCAAAACGTTCAATCTCCATCACCTTGGGGACGGGGTTGGGCGCGGCATTTGTCGATGACGGGGTTCCCGTGGTGGATGGGGACTTAGTTCCTCGCATGGGATCGATGTGGCATTTGCCTTTTAACGATGGGATTGCTGATGCCGCATTTTCAACTCGATGGTTCGTCGAACGGTACGCCCGGAAAACCGGGGAAGCGCTCGACGGGGTCAAAGCGCTGGCGGCCCGCGCAGCAACCGATCCGCGGGCCACCGAGGTCTTTGGCGAGTTCGGTACAAATCTGGGCCGTTTCATGGGTGCCTGGGTAAAGAATTTCGCCGCCGAGATTTTAGTGATTGGCGGCAATATTTCAGCGGCCTACGATCTTTTCGGACCTGCGCTCGAAGCATCATTTAACCAACAGCAAATCTCATCCGCGATCGCCGTCTCGGAACTAAAGGAGGCTGCGGCGGCCATCGGGAGTGCGCGTTTGTTCGAAGACCGCTTCTGGAAACGGATAAAACCCCTGCTGGCCAAAATGTGAAGACCAACAATTCCCAGACTTTTCATGGTGTTGCCGGACGAAGTGGCCCGCGGCGGACTGCGATCTGGCTGGTGACGCTGCTGGTTTTGACCCGGGCTTTATGGGCGCAAGCCGGGGGGAATTCAGAAAATGGGTCGGGAACGGAGAAGGTGGGAACCAATCATTTGACCGGCACACCACCGTTGGTGGGGAACCCCATACTGTTGCCGGACGATCGTATCCTCCGGCTGATCTCGGCGGGAGTGGATCCGGTATATGAACGCATGCTGGAAATGACCACCAATGGCTGGCTGGGTTCCGATGTCGGCGAGTCCATCGTGTTGTCGGACCAGAAGACGCTTTGGCTCTTTGGCGACACGTTCATCGGGTCGCTCAGCAACGGGGTTCGGGTGGCGGGGCCGCCCATGATCAACAGCACCATCGGGATCCAAGACCGGACCCGGCCTGCATCCGGGTGCATGACTTACTACTGGAAAGAGTTGGGCGGGAAACCGGCGAGCTTTTTTCCGCATCAGCCAAACACCCCGGGTACTTATTACTGGGTTACGAAGGGAGTGATGCTCCAGAGTGAGCTGTTTTTATTCGCCTTCTGCATTTCCAATGTCGAATCGGGCACCGGGGTTTTTGATTGGAAAGAGGCGGGCAGCGCCCTGATCCGGGTACCCAATCCACTTGACCCGCCAGACCGATGGATCCAGCAAGCCTATCCCATCAAGCTGGAAATGGGCGATGATTTCCAGTCCGCACTCGTCGTCGACCCGCCTTATCTTTATCTCTATGGCATCGTCCAGCCGCGGCGGATGGCGCTGGCGCGGATCCAGATCGACGATCTGATGAAAGGCCGGCTCGCGGAGGCCTACGAGTATTGGGTGGACGGGCTCCGCGGTCCGCACTGGGGAAAGGATCCCAAGCACTGTGTGCCCCAGTTTTTGCCTGTGAATAGTGAGTGTTCCGTGCATTACGAACCCGCGTGGGATTGTTTCACCTGCTTTACCTATGACGTGATTCATCCCGAAATCTATCTGACCACGGCCAAACATCTGACCGGTCCCTGGACCAAGCCGGTGCCCGTTTGCCGGGTGCCCGAGCATGATGCCGTCTCCTTCCCGATCATATCCTATGCCGTGCGCCAGCATCCGGAGCTTTCCACCAGACCCGGTGAAGTGGTTCTCACCTACGCCACCAACGTGCCCGAGGTGGAGCAACTCTTTACGGCCGAAGGCAGAAATATTTACGTGCCCAGATTTTTACGGCTGGAACTGGAATTGGATCGGAGTTCGAAGACAAATCGGCCTGACATTCTGGAACCATCCCCTCGGTAAATGAAGACATTCGATATTAAGTCGATGCTGACAGTTGGCCTGACTTGCAGCGTCATGATGGTCGCTGTGGCGGGGGACCCGGTGGCCGCAGTGAATCCTTTCATCGGCGCCGGGAGCCTGGAGGGTAGCCTTCAGGGATTTCATGGCAAAAACTTTCCGGGGGCGGCGACGCCTGCCGGCATGGTGCAGTTGAGTCCCGACACCATCACCGGAGGTGATAACGGTGGCGGATATTCCTATGTGCATACCACGATCGAGGGTTTCAGTATCAACCATCTGAGCGGCGTCGGCTGGTATGGCGATCTGGGCAACTTTCTGGTCACGCCCACGACTGGTCCTTTAAAAACCTACTATGGGGAAACGGACAAGCCCGGGAGCGGTTATCTGTCCACGTACCTCAAGGAAACCGAGGTTTCGCAGCCGGGCTACTATGCGGTGACACTAAAAGATTATCAAATCCGGGCCGAGCTGACGGCGGCTCCGCACAGCGGGATGCTTCGCTTCACCTACCCGGAAAACGCGCAATCGCGAATCCAAATTGATCTGGCCCGACGTATCGGGGGCACCTCACTGCATCAAACCATCAGGGTTGTTGGAACCAATAGCATCGAAGGACAGATTGACTGTACCCCGGCCGGCGGAGGCTGGGGACATGGTGATGGCAAGGCGTACTATACCCTTTATTACCATGCGGAGTTCAGTCAGCCGCTGAAAGATGTCGGAGTCTGGAGCGCCACCCTGCCTCCCGGTCCCTATAATGACATCCTGGAACAACCCAATTTTGGCCGCGCCTGTCAGACGGCTGCTGTGATCCCCGGCTGCCGGGACAAGGAAGGCGAGCATCTGGGCTTTTACACCGAATTCCCAACCACAAACGGTCAGTCCGCACTCCTGAAAATTGGAATTTCCTACGTTAGCATCACTGGGGCCCGCGCCAATCTCAGTTCGGAAATTCCGGACTGGGATTTTGCAGCCGTGCGGCAGAGGGCCCGAACAGCCTGGGCCCGGGAGTTGGGCCGGATTACCGTCCAAGGTGGCACGGACGCGCAGCAGACCATCTTTTACACGGCGATGTATCATGCCATGATTGATCCCCGGATTTTTGCCGATGTGAACGGAGATTATCCCGGCGGCGACCATCAGGTGCATAACACCCGGGCCTTCACCAAGCGCACGATCTTCAGCGGCTGGGATGTGTACCGCAGTGAATTCCCGCTGCTGACCCTAATCGCCCCTGATATCATCAATGACGAGATTAATAGTTGGATTGAACTGGCCGGGCAAAACGGCACCCATTATTTCGACCGGTGGGAGATATTAAATGCCTATTCAGGCTGCATGAATGGGAACCCGGCCATCACAGTCATCAACGACGCCTATCAAAAGGGTATTCGTGGTTACGACGTGGCCAAGGCCTACAAGTACGCCGTAAACACTGCAGAAAGATATAACAACGGGCCCTTGGGATATCAACCGGGAGACCTTTCTGTGACTTTTGAAAATGGTTTTCATGACTGGAACCTTTCCCAATTGGCCGCCAGCCTGGGCCAGCCGGAAGCGGCGGCCAAATATCGGGAGAAAGCCCTGGCTTACCGCCTGCTCTTTGACCCTGAAGCTCCCTGGACCTACGATCAGTGGGGCAAGGACAACCGTCTGGACTGGAAAGGCTGGTTCCGGCCGCGGGATACCAATGGTCGATGGTTGCCGTGGTCGGGGTTGACCTCTTCGCAGGGAGTGGTCGAGGCCTCGGCTTATCAGCAAGGCTGGCATGTTCCCCAGGATGTCCCCGGACTGATCAGCCTGTTGGGCGGCAAAAATGTGTTCATCGCAAAACTAACCGATTTCTTTGACCGGGCGCCCCGGCTGGCCCTCTGGAATGATTATGACAACCCCTCCAATGAGCCCAGTCATTTGATTCCCTTTCTTTTTAACCGGGCCGGCGCGCCCTGGCTCACCCAAAAATGGGTCCGGCGAATCTGCACGGAGGTTTATGGTGCGGATTACAAGGGGCTGTGCGGCGATGAAGATGAAGGCCAGATGTCAGCCTGGTTCGTGCTGGCGGCGAGCGGACTCCATCAATCCTGCCCCGGCGATACCCGGTTTGAGATTTTCACACCCCTCTTCGATCAGGTAGTCATAAGGCTGGATCCCAAATACACCAAGGGCGGCACCTTTACCATCAAGGCAAAAAACAATTCGCCCGAAAATGTCTACATCCAAGCGGCAACCCTCAATGGCAAACCGCTCAATCGGTGCTGGCTTGATTATGGCGAGATTATCTCGGGCGGAGTTCTCGAGTTGACGCTTGGTTCCCAGCCCAACCAAAACTGGGGAATAGCGCTTTGAGAATTTGAACGCGTTACCTTATCAACTTGAATCGCCATGTTAAGTTTAAGCCCGGTTTGAATGGTTTTTTGACTTAAGACGTAGCTTAATCGGGCCGAATGTGAAAGGAGCCATCATTTTTAAAGTGGCCTTGAAAAAATTATTTGTAGTTGAATTAGGGTTGTGTCATTTTTAATTGAATAAATTATGCGAATGAATATACAATATATTTGCCCAAACCGATCCGATAATCACCGGGTTGTTGATCTTTTTCCCCAAAACGGTTCGGATTCTTTTTCAAATTCTAATGGTAAAGCCTTTACCTTGATTGAATTGCTCGTGGTGATTGCCATTATCGCGATTCTGGCGGCGATGCTGTTGCCGGCGCTCAGCAGGGCGAAGGTGAAAGCGACCCAGACCACCTGTCTGAGCAATCACCGGCAATTGGCCTTGGCCTGGAAGATGTATTCTTTGGACAGCAGCGACAAGATTATCGGCCTTGAGGAGGGTATAACTGATGGCGCGGAATGGCGCCTGGCCAGCAATGACCCGAAAGTGGTCTCCGATCCATCATTGGTGGGGTTGTCAGGTAACGCGCTTTCCACCAAAGTCATTCAACTTACCTTCAGCTTGGGCCCCTTGTATCAATACGCTCCCAATCCTGGCGTTATGCATTGCCCGGGTGACCTGCGGTCGCAGCAAAACGGAATCAACTTTGCCTACGACAGTTACTCCGGTACCATGTATCTTAATGGTTCGGCCCGGGTTCTGGGTGGCCCGGTGGCACTTGCCAACGTCATCTACAAGGAAAGTCAGGTGCTGCATCCTTCCGATCGGATCATTTGGCTGGAAGAAGCGGATAGCCGGCAAAACCTTTTCCGGCCCCCGTTCCGTGAAAATCTGGGCGGTTTTGTCATGCTTATCGGAACGCCGCAAAACAACTTTAGCGACGCGCGCTGGGCCGACTTTCCCGCCGTCAACCATGGGTCCATGAGCACGGTGGATTTTGTCGACGGCCATGCCGAAGCCCATAAATGGGCCACCCCCCAAGGTTACCCCAACCGGTCAGGCCCCACCACAGCCTGTCAGGATTCCCAATGGATGGCGCAACGGACCCCTGCCTTATTGTTGAATCCATAGCCCTAATGAAAGCCAGAAAAAACTTAAAATCCTTATAATTAGCAAAAAAAAGCAATTTATGAAAAAATCGATTTTTTCCTTGCCATGCTTTTAATGAAGTGATAAATGTATAAACAATAAATTAACGAACCCGGAAGATTGAAAGTTTATCACCCGAATTCCAGTAACCAGAAACAAAATCATGAATAACAAAATAACCCTGGCAATTGCGTCAACCTCCACCTTGGCGGCTGGCATTACTCAAGCACAAATCATCTCTTCCGGCCCGATCAATCTCCAACAAAATTGGGTGTCAGGTGATTCAGCGGCAAGCCGTCAGCCACTTGACATTACTGGTGGCTCTGCACCTGATTTTTATTTTGGCTTTGATAATGCCAATGCTTCAAAGCCCTATGTGGATGCCAGGGCAGGAACGGCCCTTGATGGATCATTAACAGCAATAAGCGGCAACGTACAATTGTTGGCCTATGCCAATAACGGTTTCCCGGTTACCCCGGGTGGAACGACCATTGATTCCACATATGCCACGACCTACCCAGCTCTCACAGCCTCAAGCCCTGACGCTCAACGGGGCTACTTCTACAAGGAAGCAAATGCCAATGTTGCAGGTGATTGGGGCAATGCCAGTATAGTTGATGGATATGTCGGGATTATTGTAAACGGAAGTGACTATGGATATTTGCATTTTCAAAATAATCCAGGCGTGACGCTTACTTTGGAGGACTGGGCCTATAATAGCACTCCGGGTGCCGGTATTACAACCCCGACTCCGGCTCCTGAACCTTCAACTCTCGCACTCGGTGGTGCCGGGTTGGCGGTCTTGATGGCATTGCGCCGTCGCAAATAAACTGGTTAGTGCTTGATGCGCTGAGCTTTTTATTTATTATCTTACACAAGAGCTGATTGATTTGATTCAATCAGCTCTTTTTTTTGGGAATGGCTTTTGCCAGCCACGGGTTTAATCAAAAAGGACCGGCCTGTGACGGCGCTATTTGACTTGCTCCAGCCAGGGAACTTCGGGCCAGGGCTTCACGGGTTGTGAAGTTAGCGGCCGCCCGGGTGTGCTCCGGCCCGCTTCGATGTATTGGTTCAGCAATTTCATCAGTTCCCGGACTTTTTCCGGATGCTGTGAAGCCACATCGTTTTTTTCGCCGATATCCCGGGTGGTATTGAATAGCTGCACGTTTTTCCAAACGAGTTGACCGTGATCGTATTCCAATTCGGGCAGAGCGATCAGCCGGTTCCACATGCCCCCGCCCCCTGAACAGGCGACCAGCTTCCAGTCGCCAGCCTGGATGGACAATATCCCCTCGCTGGATTGAGCCACCAAAGCCGGTCGCACACCTTGGATTTTGCCCTCAAAAACGGGCAGAATATTGTAACTATCCTCACCCGCCGAAGCGGGAATGCGAGCCCCGGCTAGCGCGGCGAAAGTCGCCATCATGTCCACCTGTGAAATTAAGGCACTACTGGTCGAATGCGTTTGGACATGTCCCGGCCAACGGACAATGAACGGAATCCGATGGCCGCCTTCCCAGGCATCCGATTTCATGCCCCGGAGCGGACCGCTCGAATTGTGCCCATAATGTTTCACCAGATCGCCCGGGACGCCCTCATATAACAACCCGTCTTCGTTCACCGGTCCGTTGTCGCTGGTGAAAATGATGAGCGTATTGCGGGCAAGGCCCAGCTGATCCACCAGATCCAGGATCTGGCCGACGTGATAGTCCAATTCATAGACAAAATCTCCGTATCTTCCCACCGTGGTTTTCCCCTGAAAATTTTCCTGCGGGGCGATGGGCGTGTGCGGGGCAGTCATGGCAAAATAGAGAAAAAACGGCCGGGAAGGTCGGTTTAAAGTCTCCTGCCGGATGTAGTCCAAGGCCTTGCCGGTAAGCTTGCACATCAAGTCTTCGTAACGCCAGCCGGGGGCCATGGCCCCGGGAAGCCCGCTGATTCCCGCCGGCCGCCAGGCGGTGGGCTTGATCGCAACCCGGTCATTTTCAATGAAAGTGTGGGGCGGAAAACCGGGAACTTCCTGTCCGTAATAATAATCAAAACCCCGGTCAACCGGTCCGTTCCGGATCGGCCGGTCATAATCCACATTGGTGCCTTGGTTCTCGACCGTCGCCGGCAGTCCATCCCAGGGTCGGCCAATCCATTCCCAGATGCCATTTGCCAATGCACGCGGTATCGTAACCCTGATTCTTGAGCATTTGGCCGACCGTGAAACAGTCGCGCGGAATCATCGGTCCTTCCCAAGCCCAGGTGACTCCCTTTTTCCGGTCGGACCGCCAGCTGTAACGCCCCGTCAGGAAACTGTAGCGACTGGGAGTGCACACCGCCGCCGCCGCATGAGCATTGCTAAACATGAGGCCCTGGGCGGCCAGTTTGTCCAGATTGGGAGTCGTGATTCTGGAGGAGGGGGTCAACGCCTGCACATCTCCATAACCAAGGTCATCGGCCAGGATGAAAATGATGTTCGCAGCTTCGGGTTTGGGTGTCGTCCGGCAACCGGATAAAATCCAGACGCAACCCAGCAATGCAGCGATGTTCGTTAATTTATGAATCACGGCTTCTGGCGCTGCGGGGCTGGATTTTCATTATTTCCGGTCCGCTTTGAGTAGGCTTTGGCAGCCTGACTATCAGGCTGCATCCGCATGACCGTCTGCATGGCTTCCCGCGCGTCGGTCCATTTGCCTTGCATCAATAGCGCCCGGAAAAGCACGTCATGGGCCGGCGGCAGGAAATAGTTCAACCCGATGGCGCGCAGCGCCGCTTCAACCGCCTGCTCCGGCTGACGCAGCCGTAATTCAGACTCCGCCAGACCAAGCCAGGCCAGCGGCTCGTTTTCATTCCATTGCAGTGCCTGGCGGGCCAGATCGCGCAGGGCGCCCCATTCCCGGAGCCGCCATAAAATCATCCCCAGCCGTCGCAGGGCCTCGGGTTCGGCGGGTTTGAGTTTTTGTATTTCGTCAACCAAGGTTCGCGCCTCGCCCCGCTTGTCCTGGGCAATCAACAATTCGACTCTCGGCAGGAGCGCCCATATCCCCGGTGGAATGCCTTCCAGAAGCACATCGAGCATGACGGCAGCCTCCGCGGTATTCTTTAGGGTCAAATTACATTGGAACAACGCCAGGCCAAAATCCGCCCGCTCCGGAAACGAACGGAATAATTTTTCCAATACCGGGCACGCCGCCGCAAAACGGGAACCGTCCAAGAATGACTGCGCGAGATTCCATTCGGATTCTTGTTGCAGCTTGAAGGCGCCCGGACTTTCCGGTGATTGAGCCGGTACGGGATCGTTTTTGCCGTCCACCCCGGATTCCCCGGTTTCCCAACTCGGCAATCGTTTCACTTCGGGAACCGTGGCAAAACTTTCAATCAGGACACGACCCTCCATGTCCTCCCCGATCGGCAGGCCATACCAGGTCAGGATCGTGGGCGCGATATCCTGAATGGTCGCGCCTAGGATGAGCGAGTCCCGGTTGAACCCCGGCCCGGAGGCTGCCAAAATTCCGTTGGGTGTTTTCCAAGATTCGTTGTCGCCTCCGGGCAGGTATTGTGGCGGGAGATTTTGATTCACCCCGTGGGCGGATGCCACGAGGATGGCGGTCTCCTGTCCGGCAAACTGGATCAGACTGTTCAACAATCGATCAAGCATGATGCAGGTGGAATGGATAACATTTTGGTATACTTCAAATTCCGCCTCGGGAAGCCATTCCCGCCGGGGCGCGACATACGGCAGAAACAGGGCGCTGATGGCGCCCAGGGCCGGGAACTGGATCGCCGAAAAATCCCAGTCGCCCGCCCGCAGCAGATGCATCATGGCCGCATGATGCGAGAGATCGGCCGCCATAAACACCCTCAGTTGACCCAGCCGCCGATCCTTTTTTTGATCGATCTTTTTCCAGTCCGGCAGATATTGCGAGAGCAGGTCGCCCTGAATGTCTTCCGGGCTGACCCGCAACTGGTCCAGCCAGGCACCCAGACTTTCCGGCCGGTACGTTCCGCGAATCGCCGGTGGCCACGGTTTGACTCCAGGACCGACGGTGGGCTCGGCGTACCGGTTGGAAACAATCACCGCATGTTCACAACGAGCCCCCTGGGTCGCCGGCCAGCCCACCAGCAAAGATTTTTTACCTTCGCGCGCGAGCATTTCCCACAAGGCGGAGGTTTTCCGGTGCGCGGCGGAAATTGGCACCGGTCTTCCAGCTCCCGGATCCGGCTGGAACTGATGGCAGACGCGGTGTTGCCAGGGCCGTTTGCCGGTGACCAGCGATGTCCATTGCGGTGCGGGCAGCAGGGGTCGGCCGCAGAGCATGGGGCCGGAAGACCCCTGCTCAACGATTTTTTGGAGGGTCGGCATCTTGCCGGCGTCGATCAAGGGATGCAGGATTCGCCAATCCGCCGCCTCCCAGCCTACAAGCAATAATCGTTTGGACATGGGCTTATGAATTCAAAATCGTTTTCCCAAAACGTGCAGACGGGTCATTTCATGTCCACCCATGCGCAGGGCGAGATTCGCCGTTTGCCGGTGCTCGGTTTCACCGCAGCGAAACCGGATCCGGTGAATCGGCCCGTCCGGACCGACCCGGCGGACCACATGGTAAACCAGACACAGATCCGCCAGCGAGCGGAGGCGCGGATTGGGTTCCTGAACCACCTGGACATCGACATAGAGGATGTCGGCTGGACGCCGGGCGAGAAAAGCGCCAAACGGGCGTTTGCCATCAAACAAAATACAAGACATCTCCGGATCAAAGCCGGCAGCCGCGGTGGACTGCCAGAATTGCCGCACTTCCTCCGGTGGCAGCAGCCGATGTGGCGCGATCAAGTCCATGATGACTTCCGGCCCATGCAGCTGAATGGGATCGGTCCGCCAAACCGGTGGCATGGCCACCTGATGTTTATCATAAAGCCGTTTGATCCGCATCCAGGTCTCGCGACTCCCGGTTTCGAATGACCGTTCCGACCGCATGCGTTCCAAGCCCTGGGAATGCAAAACCGTTGACCATGGATGGCCTTCCGGGAGCAGATCGGCAAAGTGGACCGCTGCCAGCCGCGCTGCATTTGCCGCCGCTAAAACGCCTTGAATCAGGCTCGCCGGTGCTTCAATTCCCCTCAAACCGGGCTGGCAGGCAATTTTGAATTTCCCAATTGTACCTTCCGCCCACCACGCGGCGGCGGCCACAAACCGTGGCAGCGGATGAGTTTTTTCGGCAACCAGGAATTGTGAATCTGCTCGCAACCGCGTGTTTCGAAACAAATAAATGACCCGGGTCATTTCGTGCGGCCTGGCCGGACGCAACACCATGCCGGCTGCGTTACCTGAACCCTGGTTGGTGATCGTCATGGTGCTATTTCCCAATTGTGTCTGTCAGCATGCGATCGTTCGCTTGGCTTGCCAATAGCATTTTAGAATCAATCCGGTTGTAATTAATTAAAATTCAGGTTGAGCATGCAATGTGTCTAGTCGTATATACAAAGTCAAGAATGGACCGTCTGCCCCGGTAATCCGAAGATCGGTTGGAGCAATTTTTGTTTTCAGGTAAGTGATGCAAAAAATAACAGATCAAAACCAAACTGCTTGGGGTTGAAAACCTCACCACCTCCAAGATTCATTTGGTCTCAAAACGCTGGCGGGTTTTGGCATCGGACGGTTGGTTTTACCGGCGCGGGGTCGCCTATTAATAGCCATCATGCCGCCTGCTCGACGAGCGGCAACGCAATTGCCCTCTTTACATTCTGGCTTCGGTGTTGTAAAAAAGTATAATTGTCCACACAATTTAGCTAGTTTGGCGGATTGTAAACATGATAAAATCAAAAAATTTGTGAAAACCCAAGCTCGATTGCTCCTCGTTTCCAGTTCCGCTTTGGCCGCCGGCGTGGCTCAGGGCGCGATTCATTATTCAGGGCCGTTAAACAATGTACTTTCTTGTCCCGCGAGCGGGGCGGCCCCGGCCACCGGCTTCTACACGGATGTAAATGGCGATGGCCTTCCGGATTTATACATTGGTTTTGACGGATACTCCGCCCCCAATACCCAGAAACCCTTCATGGCAGCTTATCCGCCACCCGGCGCCTACAGCGCCCAATCGGCCGTGCTTGCGCGTCCGAGCACCAACATCGTCAATAGCCTCCCAAAGGTCACCTATGGTTTTCCGGTGACGCCATCGGGCACGATCATTGATAAAAGTTTTCTAGCGCCGGATTGGGGCAGTGCCAACTACAACGCAGCCTATTTTTATAAGAACGGGGATGCCACTACCGTGGGCGACTGGCTTGTCCCGGCTAAAACCGAGGGGTATGTCGGGCTGGCGCTTTATCTTGGCAATCCTGCCACCACCACCAACTATGCCTGGGCACATATCATCTGTGATTCCACCGTCACCCCCGCCACGCTCACCCTCGTGGATTATGCCTACGAGGACGGAAATCTCGTTGGGATCATCGCCGGCGCCACCAACACATTGGGAGCGCCCTTTATCAATACGGAGCCGCAGTCGCAAATGGTTGCGGCGGGAGCAAATGTCCAATTAAGTGTGGGTGTTCTGGCCAACCCGGCCCCGGCCTACCAATGGGCCGCCGGGCTGACCGGCAGTGGGGTATATTCCAATCTGACCGATGGCGGACCAGTGTCGGGCAGTACCACCCCCACGCTTTCGATAAACGGCATCACGGCTGACCGGGCATTGGACTACATCGTGGTCGTGACCAATATTTTAGGCCAAGCCACTAGTAGCCCGCCGGCCACCCTGACAGTCGTCGTGCCGTTTATTCCACCGGCACCGCCAGTGGCGACCATTTGGACCAACATACCTATCATGGACAAGGGGTATGGGGTTATTGGTCGCGATGACGGCCTGAGCGTTATGATCGGTACAAATTGTTGTTACTTTTTCGGCGACACGGTGCTCACCCAGGCCAATGCCCTGGGTTCGCACTGGGTGGTCAACACCATGTATCACACGACGAATACCAACGGCGACAGTGGAGTAACCGGAGGTTACAATTGGATATCCAACGGCGTTCCTCCGATGCAGTTCATTCCTTACACCGCAGATGAAATGAATTGGATCCAGACCAACGTGAGTAAAAACATCATTGGCATCTGGCCATACGGACAATTCTACAGTCCGACCGATGGAAAACAGTACATCAGCTTCGGGTCGGTCATCGAAACGGCCAATCTCCCACAGCTCGGGACCGGGCTGGCCATTTGTCCGACCAATCCGGTCACGACCGGTGCCGCCCGGGTGCTGAGCCGGCCGGGCAGCGCGCAGCCCTACCTGCTATGGGACGCGAGTGCCGGGGAATGGGGGGACATGGCGGCCACCCTGAGCAACTATGTCTATTTTTATTGGGTCAACGGAACCAATTATGGCAATGTCTATGTGGCTCGCGCCTCGCTGCTCGGCGGGCCGGATTTTTTAACGCAATCCAACTGGCAATATTGGAGCGGGGCGACCTGGGTCACAAACAATCCGTCATCCGCCGCCTCCATTCTGAGCGGGGCCGGGGTCGGAACGATCGATTGGAATGGCTTTTTAACCAATGCGAGCGGTGGCCGTGGCTGTTATCTTTATACTTATATGTCGTGGGTGGGCAATAATATATACACCCGTGCCTCCAGTGATTTGGTGCACTGGTCAGCTCCCACGCTTCAATACACCGTACCGGTCAGCTGGGGCAACGGCTATTTCCCTTACTTTGGACGGGCTCACAAATGTCTGGAGCGGAACAACGGGCAGATAGCTTACATTTCATGGTCCTTGCCCGATACCAATATCACCCAAAACGAGGATATTCCCATGATCAAGGCCCAATTTCCACCGGTCAATCCGGCCTTTGGGGGATTGACCACCAGCCAGTCTATTACCTACGGCAAAACGAATATCATCCTCGGTGGTACCGTTAGTGCGAATGGACTCTATCCTGCCAGCGGAGAAACCATTTCAGTAACCATCAATGGCAACGCGCAGATCGCCATTTTCAATGATGCGACCGGCGACTTTTCGCTGAACTATAATTCCGCCGCCCTGCCTGCAAGTTTTGCGCCTTATCCCATTACGTATGCCTATGCCGGTGACGCCTGGCTGAATGCCGCAAGTGATTCCAGCACCACCCTCACGGTATTTGCGCCACCGGTTATCCAGTCGGCGGCGGTCCTGACCGGCAGCGTATTCCAATTAACCTGGGGTACGGTCACAAACCAATTGTATCAAATTCAGGCGACGCCCGGTTTGTCTCCCGCGAACTGGACGATTGTGGCTGGTCCGCTTGCCGCATCCGGTTCCACCTTGACTTATACCCAGGCGATGGGAACCAATCTGCAACGATTTTATCGCGTCGTCCTGCTGCCTTAATCTCTCGCGCGAACGGTCAAAGACTGCAGTTCGGTAATCCGGGGAAATGCCAGTTGTTGAGCAAACGCGACTGTATTGAGGGTTGCCACCGGTTTTTTCCGGGAGCATTTTTGCTGGTGAAAGACGAGGCTTTTAAATGGTAACGAAACTATTTGAGTGAGATCGATTTTGTCGCACCCGCTGCAATGTGGGTGCTTAGTAACGCCCCGGTCAAGGTATTAGTGATGGTGTCAAACCCTTCCACGTTAAGGATCGCCGGGCCTCGCACCAGCCTGGCCAGGCCATTGGTTATGGCTTCAGGCACTTGAACGTGGGGTGAAAGCGCGAGTTGGAACGTCAGGGTTTCATTACCTCGATTGGTGATGGTCCATAGCATTGATTTATCTGCGAATTCCATTTGGAGCGACACCATGTCGTCGCTGCAGGCAAGTAATTGTGGTCCGATTTCGCGGATGTTGTTCAAGGTGCGTGGCCCCCAGAATCCGGGAATACTGCTGCCGCCGGCTGTGCCCGGTTCATTGGACAAAAATTGTGCTCCGTCCAGGATTAAACTGGTCACCGTGCCGTTGGCGTCAATGACCATTTCGTAGGCCGAGGTGGCGACACGGCGTGTGGCCCGCTGCAGTTGGAGTTCAACATTCGAGCAGGGCAGGGTATCCGTCCGGAAGGGAGCGGCTGGCAGTCCTGATTTGTTCACCAATCCAGCTTGAGGCATTCCTGCCCAGGCATAGCGGACTGTCTGGGGTTGGACGACGTCGGGGCTGCTGACAATCACCTTATTCCCATCAATTCTGGCATCAGCGAACCGGTAATTTCCATCCGGGCCGGCTACGGCGAATCCTCCGACCCGGTCCGGGTTTGCGCTGGAAAGACCATCATCGGTGTCAAAGGTTACACGAATCGCCGCACCCGAAGTTGAGGCGCTTTTTAATCGAGGGCCGGAGGCGATCAGGTTTTCGCCGTACGCCACCCTGCGGGCAACCAGCGCCGCCCGGCGGCCGATTTCCAGCTTTTCCTTCGGGTGAAGGTTAAAGCCGTCGGTTGTGCGAATGCCCACCACGAGCGCCGAGTTTGAAATGGAAGCCGCCACTCTGGATTGTTGCTCGCGGATCCACGGCCAGTAATACCCTTCCCAGAGATTGGCATATTCAGGTAACTGAACAATCAGGAAGGGCAAGTTTGGCTGGTCGAATTGCTGGCGCCACGCCGAAATCATGGTGGCGAGCAATGCCGGATAGGTCTCGGGGTGCGCTGAGTTGCTTTCGCCCTGATACCATAACACACCTTTGAACCTGGTCCGGCCCAAGGGGGCAATCATCCCATTGTATAGGTTGGCGGGCTTGATTCCGAACATGGAATCATGCAGATCTTGTGGTTTGAAATTCGTGAGTGCCAGCCTGGGAATCCAGCCTTCGCAGGTCGTGCCGCCAAAGGAACTGTCCACTAGTCCGATGGGCACCTGTGCTAGTGCTGGATCTTTTAAAAGCTGTGTGCCGAAGAAAAAGGCCACTGCTGAAAAATCTCGCGCCGCCTTCGGTGTGCAGGTCCGCCAATTTATTTTGGCCGCTGATAATGGCTTTTGAGCCGGTGTTTTAGCAACACTGCACAACCGAAGATCGGGGTACTCTGCGAGCATCGCCTGCTGCTCAGATGGGTTCACGTCCTTCACCGGCCATTGCATGTTGGATTGCCCCGAGCAAAGCCAGACGTCCCCGCAATATACATTGGTCAAAACCACCGCAGTACCCCCGGAGCTTGCCTTCAGTTCATAGGGCCCGCCTGCGGTCAGTGCCTCCATGGTTACCTGCCAATTTCCATCCGCTCCTGTCAAAGCCACGGCGCTCCGTGGACCGAGTCTTACTTGAACCCGGTCATTTGTACTGGCAGTGCCCCAGACGATCACCGGCTGATCACGCTGAAGTACCATGTTACTGCCAAAAATATCCGGAAGCCGAACCTCAGCCCCGGCGGGTCCGCAGCCTAAGAGGACAACCATGGACAGAAACCCCGCCATATAAATCGGCAAATGCGGCCGCCCGGAAACATTCGCTCCCGCGGGGCTGGCGGGCATGCGTCGAACCGCCGATAAAAAGCAAAACCTTTTCATAATCATTCAGGTCAAAGTGATAGTTGCGCGATGATCTCACCGGTCCGACCGGCCCAGGCACGGCTTTCGCTTTAAACGGCTTCCACTATTTGAGTGCAACCATTTCATGAGGCGGCAGGCCGTGCTTTTCATAATGTATAAACAAATAAAATGTTGCCGTCAACTGCCGGGCAATCCCGCCGGCGGACGCTGCGGCAATTGGTTTTGCGCCGTTGAAAATGGAGGTTTTACTTCCAAGCATGGTGGTTGGATCTTACCCTGCCCGCATGAAATATCGCTTTGTACTTGTCATCCAAGACTGCAGCGTTATATATTTTGGCTCCGCAAAATGTTTATATATTAAAACAATCATTTAAAATGACCAACCAAAGCGACCCAAAACAAACGTCTTCCAGCGCGGCTGCAACGGAATCAGGGCTCTCGGGCAGTCAGGCGGGGGGATCAATTCCCTTCGTGCTTTTCGCCTCAGCGGTAACCGCGATCGGTGGGTTTCTCTTCGGGTATGATACGGCCGTCATTAACGGGGCCAACACCTATCTGCAAAGTCATTTTGCGTTGGACCCTGAAAGGGATTCCATGTGGATCGGTCTGGCCACGGCTTCCGCGATTTATGGGTGTGTGCCGGGGGCCATGTTTGCTGGGTTTTTCAGTGATAAATTCGGCCGGCGGCGGGTGTTGTTCTTCTGCGCCATCCTGTTTGCCCTCTCTGCCATCCTCTCGGCCATTCCACAAACCTTCAGCCAATTCATCGCCGCGCGAGTTTTAAGCGGCATTGCCATCGGTATTTCATCCATGATTTGCCCGGTTTATATTGCCGAGATCGCGCCGGCAAAGTGGCGCGGCCGGCTGGGCGCCCTGTTCCAGTTGGGGATTGTCACCGGCATTTTCCTCACCTTGTTCATCAACCAGTGGATCCAGAAATCCGGTGACACCAATTGGAATACCGACTATGGGTGGCGTTGGATGCTTGCAGGCGAAGCGGTGCCCGCCTTTGTGTTTCTGTTTTTACTCTTTCCGATACCCGAAAGTCCTCGTTGGCTGATTCAGGTCGGGCGGGAAGAAAAGGCCCGTCACATCTTGAACCGGGTGGGCGGTGAAGCCCATGCGGAGCTCGAAATTGCCGCAGTCAAGCAGGTGCTGGCGCAGGAGGAAGGGACCATCGGGGAGCTTTTCTCCGAGCATTACCGCCTGCCACTTTTGATTGCCCTTGTTTTGACGATCGGCGCTCAGTTTAGCGGCATTAACTCCATCATGTATTATTCAACCGAGATATTCAAAAATGCCACCGGCAACGCCAATGCCGCGTTTACGGCTTCCGTCTGGATCGGCCTCATTAATTTCCTGGCGACGTTTGGCGCCATTCTTTTCGTGGACAAGGCGGGGCGCAAGCCGCTGCTGCTGCTCGGCAATGCGTTCCAGGTTTGCGCCTTGCTGATCGTCGGAGTGATCTTTGCCAATAATCCCCATGCGCCGGCGCTGCTCTGGTTTGTGTTGCTTTACATTGTCGCCTTCGCCCTGGCGATGGGCCCGCTGCCCTGGATCATCTGCTCGGAAATTTTTCCGGCCAAGCTGCGAGGTCGAGCCATGTCCATCTCGGCGTGCAGTGTCTGGGTGGCTTGCTTGATTGTGGCCCAGACTTTTCCGGTGTTGTTAAAATTAATCGGCCCGGCAAAGACTTTTTGGATCTATGCCGCCTGTTCCGGCCTCGCGTTCCTTTTCATCCTGTTCCGTTTTCCGGAAACCAAAGGCCGCACCCTGGAGGAAATTGAATTGTCTTGGAAGAAAAAATGAATCCGGTGCCATTCCTCTTTTTTAATATATAACCTATGAAAATCCCTTTTTCGCCACTGTTTGCCCTGGTGGTTTTTTTTGCGGCATTTGCCCGTGCCGGCACGCCCTCGTCAACAGCCGTTTTGCCCGTGTGCCCGTTACCCGTCGGCGTGCTTACGTTGGATGAACTGGCGAGTGATTGGAAAACCCGGGCTGAACTGGAGCAGTTTCCATCCATTCATAATTTCGACGCCGAATTGCTCGTCAACAAGGATTTTGCCAGCGTGAGCTGGCTGGCTTCACCGCCGTTTTCGCAGGGGTTTCATAGCGGCGTTTTCAAACTCAACGGCCGGGTTCCCGTCGCTGACAAATTTAAATGGTATCCCTACCAGTCAATCCGTTCCGGTTCGGCGGATGGCATGGCGATTGAGACAATCAATCGCATGGTTTTTGACGACCGGGGTGTTTTGTGGCGCATCACGCTGTCCAACACCCAACCCGCGGCTGTGAAGGGAACCGTTGCGATCGACCTTGTCGGCATCATCAGCAAGCTCACCACGCCGGGTTCGTGGGACTGGGCCTTCGCCCAGCCCGGCGCCGGCGGTCCGAAACGTCGCTATGAGGAAACGGAGGCCATTCGCGCGGCGGTCGACCAAACCCCGGTTCCACAACCAGACAACGCAAAGGATTACCGGGCGGCGGTGGAGTCCGCCAATACCCTGGCGGTCAACGACACCACCACACCGGCGGCAACCGTGTTTGCTTTCGCCACCAAACCCGACTCGCTGACAACCGATGGGCACCTTGGCGTGGCCGCCTGGGAATATGAACTGGCACCCGGTGAAACCAAGACCATTGAATATGTCATGGCCTATGGCGAAGGCGATCAAATTAAGGTGGATGCCGGCCGATGGGCTGATCAATTTGACAAAACTTTCGACTCCGCCAAGGGGCTTTGGGCGCAACGCTATGCCGAGGTCTTCACCCCTCACAACGGATTTTTTGAGGGCAACCTGCCGGTGCTGCAAACGGAGGATCCCGCTTTGCGCCGCAATTATTATATGGGCGTGGTGACCATGCTGCTGATGCTGCGCGACCAGCTTCCGTACAGCTCTCGTGTTTTTGTGGCTGGCGGTCCGCGTTACGGCGCCTCGGTGGAATTCATCTGGGACACCGGCATGATGGACACCATGTTTGCGCAGCTCGAGCCGGCGGTGATGCGCGACTATGTGATCAAGACCCTGCAATGGGACCTGGAAAATTATCTGGCCTTTGACTATTACGGGAACCGGGCCTTCGGTTATCGCTACGTGGCCAATTACCCGATGCTCTTCCGGATCACCGCGAATTATCTGCGGGTCACGGGTGATCGCGCTTTTCTGGAACAGAAACTCGGAAATGAAACGGTGCTGCAACATCTCGACGGCCTGGCGTTACACTATCAGCAGTACCTCATGACGGACGGGAGCGGCCTGGCCGACTTCGGTGGTAATCCATGGCATTTTCTGGAATGCGTGCCGACCTATATCCACGCCACGGCAGGCTTCAACGCGGCTTACGTTTCCATGCTGAGGGATATGGCCGACCTATACGATTTTCTCGGCAACCACAAACTCGCCGACCAAAGGCGCGCTGCCGCCGATAAACTGGTGAAGGCGATCTATCCACAACTGTATGTGGCGGGCAAGGGATTCTGGCAGAGTCGCTATCCGGATGGCCGGCAGTTCGACATGCGGCACTGCCTTGACTTTCAATTTGTCGCCCAAGGCATCGGCGATGACCTCACGCCTGCCGTCCGCAAGGAAATGCGCCACTTTGTCGACCAGGAGTTGCTGATGAAAAACTGGATGCGCGCGCAGTCGCTCCAGGATCCGGCGGCGGAACAATCCGACCGGCCCGACCACGGTCCGATGGGGGCCTACTCCGGGTGGCCACCCGAGACGACGGATGGCCTTTGTCATCTGGGTGACTGGCAGGACGCGCTGGATTTTTACCGCCGGTGCGAGGCGGCCACCCATGAAGGGGCATTTTCTCAGGGAGCGGAATTTTACGGCCCGAAGAAACGGGATTACGATGCGCCGGTGCGCATTGCCAATGCCGGGACGATCTGCCGTGAAGCCGTATGCGGGGCGGATTTCACCGATGTGGTCATCCGGTCGTTCTTCGGTTTTCATCCCAGCCTGAATTTGAGCAGCCACAATCCCTTGTGGAAGGCCAACGCACCGCGTGGCTTCGTTGGCCAACTGCGCCATGTCCGTTGGGGCAATGGCCTTTATACCATCACTTCCGGCCCGCATGGATTAACCATGAAAAAAGAATGAAATCCCGCCTTCGGGGTTTTAGTTGACGCACGGGTTTTAATGTGTAAACATATGCATTAACTAATGGCCTATGATCATATTCGACTCTAAAATGACTGAGATGCTGCTTACGGGCCCGAATTTCCAGCTCGCCATCAAATTTGACAGGGAGGTCGCTTGACGACTCGGAATAATGGTCATGCGGGACTGCAAGGTCGGCTAAGCGCAGGTAATTATGATAAATTTCCTGTAATTGAGGTGCCCGACAGCACAGGTCTCTGTAGCGTGGGATGGGATGCCATCGCCGGGCGCTTGGCCGAGGTGGTTTCCCGGCGTGGCGAACAGCGGACCGTGGTGGTGGTCGAATGTTATCCCGGTGTGGATGAAATGGAAATCCTGGACCAGCTCCGTCACCGCTTGAATCCCGTTCAGTTTTTTAGTGCCTCGGAAGCGTTGTTTCCGCCGGACCGCATCGAGGCGTTGACGTCGCCTTTTTTAGGCGGGGACGATCCATTGTTCGGTTTCCTGAGCGGATTGACCCTTCCACAATTCTTTGATGAAGCCAAGGTCCTGCGCCTTCGCGATAGGGTAAACAGTGTTACCCAAGGCTTGGTGTTGCTGGTGGGTGTGGGCGCGCGGCTGATTGCTGACGGGGATATTTTTCTATATGCGGATCTGACGCGTTGGGAGGCGCAGAACCGGTTCCGCCGGCATGAATCCGGCAATCTGGGTGCGAATAACCGCCAGATTTCCGCAAGCCTGCTTTATAAAAGGGCGTATTTCGTTGATTGGCGCGTGGCTGATCGATGGAAACGGCCGCTCATAGGAAAGTGGGATTTCGTACTCGACACCAATAATCCAGCCGGGCCCAAGCTGGCGGATGGCGAGGCCGTGAGGCGCGGACTGAGGCATGCGGTAACCCGTCCGTTTCGCGTGGTGCCATTTTTTGACCCGGCTCCCTGGGGTGGACAGTGGATGAAGGAAGTATGCGACCTCGACCGGAAAACCTTGAATTACGGCTGGTGCTTCGATTGTGTGCCGGAGGAAAACAGTTTATTGCTCGATTTGGGCGGGGTCAGGTTCGAGATTCCAGCTGCAAACCTGGTGTTTTACCAGCCACGAGCCTTGTTGGGCGAGGAAGTCCATGCCCGGTTTGGCGATGAGTTCCCCATCCGGTTTGACCTGCTGGATACGATGGGCGGTGGGAATCTATCGTTTCAAGTGCATCCACTCACCGAATATATCCAGCAAAATTTCGGGATGCACTACACGCAGGACGAAAGTTATTATCTGCTGGATGCCGGTCCGGAAGCGGAAGTTTACTTGGGATTGAAGGAAGGGATCAGCCCGGCGGCCATGGTCGCTGAACTGGAAGGGGCGCATGACGGGGGGCCGGCGTTTCACGCGGATCAATACGTCAAGAAATGGCCCGCCAGAAGGCACGACCATTTCCTGATACCGGCGGGAACGGTGCATTGTTCCGGCGTTAATTCCATGGTTCTGGAGATTAGTGCCACCCCCTATATTTTTACCTTCAAGCTTTGGGACTGGGGCCGGCAGGGTCTGGATGGCAAGCCCCGCCCGATCAATTTAAAGCATGGTTTTGCCAACATCCAATGGGACTACACCTCAGTCTGGGTGGAAAAGCATTTCATCAATCGGATCGAGCCATTGGGCGAGGGCGACGGCTGGCGCGAAGAACAAACCGGCTTGCACGAGCGTGAGTTTATCGATACGAGGCGGCATTGGTTTACCAAGGCGGTGTCCCATCACACGCAGGGGACAGTCAACGTGCTTAATCTGGTTGAGGGAGCCGAAGCCATGGTCACAAGTCCGGAGGGCGCTTTTGAACCCTTCGTGGTTCATTATGCGGAAACTTTTATTGTCCCCGCCAATGTTGGCGAATATGTGATCGAGCCGACGGGAAAATCACTGGGCCATCGCTGTGCGACCCTGAAAGCTTTCGTCCGGAGACAACCGCGACCCTGGGTCGGCTTCACCCCAGCAGATGAGATGATGTCGGAGCCGCTTGCCGGCAGGATGACGTTGGCCTAACCGCATATTAATTTTTTGCAGCGGACCCGGAGATGTTTTTGAATATAGATTGTTGCCATGCCATTGTACGAATATCGGAAGAACGCAGAAAACCCGGTTGACCTTCCTCCCGACATCCGGCAGGCGATCGTGTGTGGAACCGGGCCGGTGCTTAAGCGCATCGTGGAACTGCTCGCGGATCGCGGGCGGCGGAAAAAGCCCGTCACGGCGGCTTTGGACGGCTGGTATGGCGTTGATTGGGCGCAGTTGAAAAACGGTTTGCTGACGGCGGCCAAGGCCCGGGGCCTATCGTTGAAATTTGTTTCCACCGCGGGGCTTTACCGGCCGGAGGCCGAGATTGACATTTATCGCGGCCCCTTTGTGACGGACGATCCTTCCTTCGGCCGGGTGAATCGAAATGGCACCCTGGGGGATATCCTGGATATTGGAAAAATCACCGCATTGAAGAATCAGCTGATCACGCGCGCGGCGGATGATGCCGAGGTGATCATGGTCATCGGGCCCGGTGCCGACCTCGAGGAACTCGCCGGCGTCTTTGACGTCCGGTTCTACGCTGACTTCACCATGCAACCCCTGCTTTGGCAGATGTGGGACGGGAAGCTGGTAACGTTCGGGCGTGAAAAGCCCGCCGCCGATTACATTTGGAAAAAATATTACTACTGCGATTTCTATCTGCTCCTTGCGCAGAAGAAGAAAGCCTTTGCCCGGATGGACTACTACCTCGATGCGGTGGATTCCGGGAACCTGAAACTGATGTCGGCGGAGGAATACAACCTGATTATTGACCAATTGGTCTGCCGGCCGATCAAACAGGTGAAGATCACCCAGCCCGGACCCTGGGGTTCCTATCGCTTCAAGGAGATTTACGATGAAATCCCGGGTCTGGAAAACATGGCTTGGAATGAACTGGCCGGCATCGAGTTGAGCATTCTGGTGGATATCGGCCGCGAGACGCTGACCATGCCCTGCCAGAATATCATGCAGCGGCCCGTTCAACTCGTCGGCGAATATGTCCACCGGAAGTATCCGGACCTGTTACCGCTGCAAGTCTGGCTGGACGACGGCTATTTCCGGGAGCGTGTGCCTTATGAACGCGCCAGCATGCCCATTCATAATCATCCCGACACGGATTATGTGAACCGGAATTTCAATGAACCGCTCGGGCGCTACGAAACCTACTATATTGTCGAGGCCTATGAAGATGCGGGCACGATGATGGGGTTCAAGGAATCCGCCAATCTGGAGGAGTACGAACGCCTTTGCCGCGAGTCCAACAACCAGAAGGTTTTTGACTGGCAGAAATTCATCTGCCGCTGGCCCACCAACGTGGGCGATTTGTTTTTGATCCCGCCCGGGACGGAACACGGCCATGGCGGCAACCAGATGATCTTGGAAATGGACACCGGACCGAGTGTGGCCGGCACGGAATATTCGTTTTTCACCTACGATTTCGCCAGAAACACCTGGGACGACAAAGCGAAAAGCATGATCGCGCCGCCCATGAAAATGCATATCGAGCATTCCTTCCGCAACAATAAGTGGCGGCGGGAAAAATACGTCTCGGAACATCTCCGCGCGCGGCCCGCGGTGGTGCGCGGCGACGGGGACACCCGTATGGATCGGTTTTCAACCGTGGACGAGATGCCCTTCGAGATTGAGCGCTTTGTTTTCACAAAACCGATGGCGCACAGCACGGAGGGGCGGTACCTGCAAATACCAACCCTGACTGTGGGTAAGACCGCCATCATCCGCTCCAAGAAAAATCCCGCCCTCGAAACCACGATTGAGTTTCTGCAGGCCTGCCTGATCCCGGCGGGGTTCGGCGACTATGAATTCATAAGTCCCGACGGATCGCAATGCACGATCGTTATGATCCGCTTGAAAAATGCCTGAATCCCCACAAACTTGCGTTTCGCCAGCTTCCCGGGGGCGAAAATCCAAATCCGGCATTTTAATATATTCATGAAAACCGCTCGCCTCAACCGTCTATTCAATCCCAGATCAAACCGCTGTTTCGACGTGGCGGTGGATCATGGTTTTTTCAACGAGTATGATTTTCTTCCCGGCATTGAAAACATGCGCAAGGCCATCGACGTTCTGGTGGCGGCGGCCCCGGACGCCATTCAGCTTACCGTCGGGCTGGCGCCACTGCTGCAGGAGCTTCCCGGCCGACATAAACCGTCGCTCGTTCTGCGCACCGACGTGGCCAATGTCTATGGGAAGGATCTGCCGCGCTCCCTGTTCAGCCGGATGATCCAGAGTCCGGTGGAGCAGGCGTTGCGACTCGACGCCACCTGTGTGGTGGTGAACCTCTTCCGGATACCGAATCAGCCGGAAGTCACCGATCAATGCATGCAAAACATTCTCGCGATCAAGCCGGACTGCGACCGCTACGGCATGCCGCTGATGATTGAACCCCTGGTTTTTCAGCCGAATAAGACTGCCGGCGGCTACATGGTGGACGGCGATTTGAGGAAAATTTTGCCCCTGGTCCGTCAGGCGGTTGAACTGGGGGCGGACATCATCAAAGCCGATCCCACCGATGACATCAACGTCTACCGTCAGGTGGTTGAAATTTCCGGCCGCATTCCGGTGCTGGTCCGGGGCGGCGGGCGGGCGCCGGACGAGGCAATCCTGCAGCGCACCGAGGCGCTGATCCGGCAGGGTGCGGCTGGCATCGTCTATGGCCGCAACGTCATCCAGCACGGCAATCCGGCCGGAATGACGAAGGCGTTGATGGCCATCGTGCATGACGGCGCGACCGCGGCAACCGCGGCAAAATTAATAAAACCGGAAAATTCATGAGTGGCAGGGTGAAAATCGGCATCATCGGCGGCGGGTTGATGGGGCGCGAGGTGGCCAGCGCCTTGAGCCGGTGGTTTGTACTCGACCAGCATCCGGTGCAGGCCGAGTTGATGGCGATTTGCGATCCGGTGGAAAGCCGGCGCGATTGGTTTCGCCGGGTGCCAACGGTGAAATTGTTCGCGGCCGACCATAATGAACTCCTGGCTTCCCCGGAAATTGATGTGGTTTATGTGGCGGTGCCGCACGACCTGCACGAGACCATCTATCTCGACGTCTTGAAATCGGGCAAGGATTTGTTTGCGGAAAAACCGTTCGGCATCGATCTGAAGGCCGCGCGCAATATTTCCGAGACGGCAGCCAGCCTGGGGCGTTTTGTCCGCTGCAGTTCCGAATTTCCCTTTTTGCCTGGCGGCCAGCGCGCGTTCAAAATTGCCCGAGAAGGCAAGCTGGGCCGGTTGCTGGAAGTGCGGGCCGGTTTCCTGCACAGCAGTGATCTAGATCCCGACAAGCCGGTGAACTGGAAGCGGCAGGCGAAAACCTGCGGCGCAATCGGGGTCATGGGCGATCTCGGTTTGCATGTGGTGCATATTCCATTCCGCCTGGGTTGGATGCCCAAAACGGTTTTTGCGCAGCTGCAGAAAATTTATACCCAACGCCCTGATGGCGCGGGCGGGCTGGCGACGTGCGATACCTGGGACAACGCCACCCTGCACACCGGTTTGGAAATTAGCGGCCATGAGGTCCCGATGCGGCTCGAGATGAAACGACTCGCCCCCGGTGAGACCAACACCTGGTTTATTGAAATCCTCGGCACCGACGGCGGCGTAAAATACAGCACCAAGGAGCCGAAGACACTTTGGACGTTCCAGCGGGGCAGGGAGCAAAGCTGGCTGCGCACCGACCTTGGTTTCCAAGGGCCCTTCAACACCATCACCGGCGGCATTTTCGAACCAGGCTTCCCCGATTGCTTTCTGCAGATGTGGGCATCCTTCCTGGCCGAGCGCGCCGGTAAACTGGACGGCCGGTTTGGCTGCGTCACGCCCGAGGAGGCGGTCAGGAGTCATCAACTTTTTGGGGCGGCGCTCCATTCTCACGCCGGGAAGAATCTGGCAACGATTGAATGAGCTGTGGAATAAACAGCCAAACCATATCCGCCACATGAAGCGCAGCGAGATCAACACCCTGATTCGATCAGCCAAAGCCTGTTACCACGACCATGGTTGGGCATTGCCCCCGAAACCGCGATGGGACGTCACCGATTTCGGCTTGGGCGAATGGCGGCGGTTCGGCCTGGTGCTGGTCAATCTGGCGGAGGAACCGGAATATTGCGAAAAACTCATGTATGCGCGCAAAGGCATGACGACGCCCGCCCATTGCCATCGAAAAAAAAAGGAAGACATCATCTGCCGCTGGGGAAAACTGGCGGTGCAGGTGTGGGCTGGGGTTCCTGGCGGGAGCCCGGGCGGCAGCTTTACGATCCCGGTGAATCACGAGCCCATGGCGGTAAAATCGGGCCAGGTGATCGAGTTGGCGGCCGGGTCGCGGGTCACCCTGGTGCCGGGCGTTTATCACGAATTTTATCCCGTGTCGGACGAATGCATCATTGGCGAGGTGTCGACGGCCAATGACGATTTGCACGACAATATTTTTGTCAACCGCGACATCGGGCGTTACCCGGGCATTGAAGAAGATGAGCCGGCGGAGGTGCGGCTCCTGAGCGACTCATGACATGAAGCCCCGTTCCGGAATTCTCGCGGGTGGCAACTGGATTGTCGACAAGCTCAAGCTGGTCGACACCTATCCGCAGCAGGATGCCCTGGCTAACATCCATTCCGAATCCATTGGCAACGGTGGCAGTCCGTTCAATATTCTGGTTGATCTGGCAAATCTCGGGGCGGAATTTCCCCTGGCGGGCGTCGGCTTGATCGGGGCTGATGCTGACGGCGCCTGGATTTCGTCGCTGTGCGACCGAAAACATATCGATTCCACCCGGTTGCGCACCCATCCCACAGCTCATACATCCTATACCGATGTCATGACCGTCCAGTCAACGGCGCGGCGCACCTTTTTCCATCAACGCGGAGCCAATGCCTATCTGGATGAAGGTGATTTTGAATTTGCAGCCTGCCCGGCGAAGATTTTTCATCTCGGATACCTGCTGTTACTGGATCGTTTGGATATGCCGGACGCGGCCTATGGCACGGTGGCCGCCAAAGTATTGCAGCGGGCCAAGGACGCCGGCTTCCAGACGAGCATCGATTTGGTAAGCGAAGATGGCAACCGGTTCAAAAACGTGGTGATGCCGGCGCTGCCCTATGTTGATTATTGTTTTTTAAACGAATTTGAAATTGAGCGAACTACGGGAGTCATGGTTCGACACCATAACGGGATCGACTTGTTGGGTCTTGAAAAAGCCGCTCGATTGCTGATTAAGGCCGGGGTGCAACAGTGGGTTATCGTTCATTTTCCGGAGGGGGCGTGCGCGGTCGGCAGTGATGGGCCGATGCGGGTTCAGGGCGGTCTCGCCATTCCCCAATCGAAAATTGTTGGTACGGTGGGTGCCGGTGACGCTTTTGCCGCCGGAGCACTTTACGCTCTTCATGAGGGAGGCTCGATTGAATCTGCCCTGCACTATGGCGCTTGTGTGGCCACAGCGTGTCTCGGTGATACCAGCGCTTCCGATGGTATTCGTGACGTTGAAAAATGCCTGGCTCTGGAAAACGATTTCGGAGTGCTCCCTTTTTTTGCCAAGTCTGAAACTCGCCGGTAAACCGATAAATGGAATTGTAGTCCGGATAATCATTCATTGGCTCACCAAATGGCCGGCAAACCGATCGGATCCCGCGGGTTGAAAATATGGACTTTATCCATTTGAATATTTCGTAAAATTAGGGAAATCATCCTCGTCGTTCGCCGCTTTGACTCTCGATTCCAACCTCCGCAACTTACTGGCTGTGAGTACTGTGGTGTTTTGAGAGGTTGGTGAGTCCAGACGGGCAACAACTCGGACACCGGATTTACTACTCTATCTTACTAGATAGGCGGGCACAATTTGCCCGCTTCTCGCTCAGTGCGGAAATGGCATTGGTTATTAATGCAGTCGGATGAAAATATAACTCTTGGCGTATGATGCTGTCCTCCAGTTCCTGATCCGTCATGGTCGGATGGAGCAGGGAATGATCAATCATCTTCGCCAGCTGTTCGAAGGTGTGTTTCATAACCTTGATATGCCTCAACTACACTGGCTTGGCGACGATTTTCTGATTTCAAATCCATGCAAAAACTCATTACAAAAACCAGCATGAAATCAGCCGCAGGTTTGCCGCTGCCCGTTGAAATAATTAAAAATGTGAACGTGCCCTGGTTTGACATATGGCTTGTAAAATTCAGGGTTCCTGAGCTTTGCAGTCGGGTCATGACACGAAAATGGGAAAACGCCGTGCTTCTTGACCAAAGCCAGGGAAGAAAAACTGGGAAACGGGGTTAACACGTAACCTTGAAAAGTTATCCGCCGTCGGAATTCGCCGGTTTTTATCGGGAAATCATTGAATCTATTAATCAATAAGACATGGCGACCCTACCGGGAATCGAACCCGGGCTACCTCCGTGAAAGGGAGGTGTCCTAA
>CAIJNQ010000046.1 GCA_903822015.1 uncultured Verrucomicrobia subdivision 3 bacterium
ACTCGGCTCTCGTGCTGTGCTTGATTCTTGGCAAGCGCCGCGGCTTCGGTAAGGAAAACTTCGCCCCGCACAGCCTCGTGCTCACCTATATCGGCACCGGCATGCTGTGGGTGGGTTGGTACGGGTTCAACTCCGGTTCCGCGGTGGCGGCTGACGTGATCGCGGCCAACGCCTTCACCACCACCACCATTGCGACTGCCATTGCTTCCTTCGTCTGGCCGATGTGGGAATGGATCGTCAAGGGCAAGCCCAGCGTGCTCGGTTTCTGCTCCGGCGCTGTGGCGGGCCTCGTGGTGATCACGCCGGCTTGCGGTTATATCACTCCCCAGGGCTCGATCTACATCGGCATTGCCGCCGGCACGATCTGCTGGTTCATGTGCTACAAGGTCAAGGCCTGGCTCGGGTACGATGACGCTTTGGACACGTTTGGTGTCCACGCTATCGGTGGCACCACCGGTGCCATCATGACCGGCATGCTGGCCCGCAACTCCGTCAATGCTAACCTCGCGGTCAACCTCAAGGCTTACGTCACCGACAGCTGCTTCCAGCCGCTGGTCAAGGAACAGCTCAAGGCCGTCGTCATCACCATTGTGCTGAGCGTGATTGGCACCATCGTGATCGCTTTCATCACCAAGCTGCTGGTCGGTCTGCGGCCGACGGAAGAAGTCGAAATGTCCGGTCTCGACGAGAGCGAACACGGCGAAGTTGGCTATCACGGTTGATAGTCGGCCGGTTTGAAATTCACACGGCGGGCGATGCCAATCGCCCGCCGTTTTGCTTTATTTTGAGTCCGCCGCGGGATCAAAATCACGTTGTCGGCAACGCCGCAACCTCCGGCGTCAAACCGCCTGCACCACCACTGCCGTCGTGTTGTCGCGACCCGAATTCACGACGGCGGCTTCCACCATTTGTTGCGCGACGTTGTCCCCGGCCCGCAACAGCTCGACCAGTTGATGGTCGTACAGTCCGTCTATCAATCCGTCGGTGCCCAGCAAAAAGATATCCCCGCGTTCATAGCCGACGGTGCCGACCTGGGGATCCACAAACTGGTTGCCGCCGCCCAGCGCTTTTTGCAGCACGTTCCGCCGCGGATGCATGCGGGCCTCGCGTTCGTTGATCTGGCCGTTCCGCAGCAGCCAGCCCACATGCGTGTCGTCGTGCGTGAGCTGTCGGATCTCCTTTTTCCGCCGGGGCAGGTGATAGATCCGGCTGTCGCCGACATGGCCGAAATACATCCGGCCCGGCGTGAACCAGCACAGGCTCATCGTCGTCTGCATGCCCTGGGTCTCCTCGTAGCTGCCGCCCACGAATACCAGCGCGCGATGGATTTGGGTGAACAGCTCGGTGAGCACGTCGTCGATCCCCGCGTTCAGGCCGCGGGCCGATTGTTGGAATGCGCGCGGCAGCAGCAGCGTGATCTTCTCGACGGCGATGTTGCTGGCAAATTCTCCCGCCTGCGCCCCGCCCATCCCGTCGCACACGGCAAAGGTGAAATCATGTTTCGCCGTGTCGGCCTCGCCGGATTTGCCCAGCCGGTGCACCTCCTGCGCGTCGAACCGCAGGCCGAGAAACGCGTCCTCGTTGTTTTTTCGCACCCGGCCGGTGTCCGAGCAGCCGGACCATCTCAGCGCTGCGGGCTTTTGGGGTGGACGGGGTGGCGGTCGTTTCATGTCGGCTTGGTTTCAGGCAGGATGGTCGCGAACTCGAAATCAATCAAACAAAAGCGTCCGTCCGAAAAACGATAGGTCACGTTGCGGATGTCCGGGTCGTCGTGCCGCACGCCGTATTTCTCCAGCTCGTCAAAAATCTCCCGGCGGCGTTTTTCATCCAGTTGCTCCACGCGGCCCCCGCAATTGGTGGTGACGATGCGAGGATCCTCTGCTTCGGGATGGGCTTCCAGCAGCCGCGGCACAAACGGACAGCCGCGCGCTTCGAGCTCCCGCAGCACCCGCACCTCGTTTGCGAACCGCTCCTGCGCCTTCGGCCCGTGATAGGTTTTAAATACCCGGCCATCATAGCTCAAATGGACGGTGGCGCGGAGCGTGTCTTTGACTTTTTGCATACAGCCGGGGCCCGGCGTGTTGTTCCGGTTTACTATTGCCGATTTCCGGCCTGACGCAAGGCTGGCTTCGCGGAAACGCGGCGACGCTTTTTGCGCAGCGCGGTTAAATTGCCACAGTAATGTGACCCGCCGTGGCCGGGGGTTCCCGGTCGCGGATTAAATTTTCTGCCGGAAACCCTTTGTCTGGCTTGGTGAAATCGATTTATCCCGGTCCCGTCTCCAAAGTTCTTGCGAACTGGCATTCGCCCTGCTAAAAAATTTGCACAAGGTTCAATCGGCGGCAACAATGCCGCCGGTCTGGATCGGTTTTACAAAGACAACAACCATATCAAGCACTCACATGGCTAAATACATACTCGAATACCTCTGGCTCGACGGTTATGAACCGGTCGCCAACCTCCGTGGCAAAACCCAGGTTAAAGAATTCAAAAGCTTCCCCAAACTCGAAGAACTTCCCTGGTGGGGTTTTGACGGCAGCTCGACCCGCCAGGCCGAGGGCCGAAGCTCCGACTGCATGCTCAAGCCCGTCGCGGTTTATCCCGACGTCGCCCGCGGTGAAAATTGCGCGCTGGTGATGTGCGAAGTTTACATGCCCGATAAAAAGACCCCGCATCCGAGCAATGGCCGCGCGACCATTCCCGATGATCCCGGCGCCTGGTTCGGCTTCGAGCAGGAATATTTCCTCTATCAGGACGGCAAACCCCTCGGCTTCCCGAAGGAGGGCTTCCCCTATCCGCAGGGGCTTTATTACACCGGGGTCGGCTACGATTCCGTCGGCAGCATCGCTCGCGAAATCGTGGACGAGCACCTCGAACTCTGTTTGGCCGCCGGTATCAACCACGAAGGCATCAACGCTGAAGTGGCCAAGGGCCAGTGGGAATTCCAGATCTTCGGCAAGGGCTCCAAGAACGCCGCCGACCAGGTCTGGGTCGCCCGCTACCTCCTCGCCCGCCTCTGTGAAAAATATCAGGTGGACGTGAACTGGCATTGCAAACCTCTCGGCAAGGACGTGGATTGGAACGGCTCCGGCATGCACTCCAACTTCTCCACCACGTACCTGCGTGAAGTCGGCGGCAAGGATTATTTTGAGGCGCTGATGGCGGCGTTCGATAAATACAAGAACGAGCACATCGCCGTCTACGGCCCGGACAATCATCTGCGCCTGACCGGCCTGCATGAGACCCAGTCCATTGACAAGTTCAACTATGGCATCGCCAACCGGGGCGCGTCCGTGCGCGTGCCGCATAGCTTCGTGGACAGCGGCTACAAGGGCTATCTCGAGGACCGCCGGCCGAATTCCCAGGGCGATCCCTACAAGATCGCGGGCCGCATCCTGCAGACCATTGCCACGGTGCCGACCCCGGGCGCCAAGAAGGCTAAAAAATAATTGTCGGAAACAGCGGAGGAACTGGGGAGCGGCGCAGGCTGGAAAGCCCGCGCCGTTTTCATTTTCCGATGCCGGCCAGCCGCAATGCCGCGTGCGTTCTTTCCGGCGTCTCGTGCATAATCGCCCGCCAGTCGCGCGCCGCGCCGGCGGCGATGTTTTCCGCGCGGTCATCCAGGTAAACCAGGTCGGCCCCGCGGCGGCCTGTCATCCGTTCTAAAGCCTCATAAATGGGCGCCTCCGGCTTCATGGCCTTGACCTCGTAGGAAAAAATGTAGCCGTCAAAATTCTGGAAGAAGGGAAAATTCTGGCGGATGTGCTCGATGGCTAGGTCGTTGGTGTTCGAAAAAATGTACGTTTTGTATCCGTCCCGTCGCAGGCCGGCCTGCAGCGCGATCATCGGCGGCATCTCCGTGAAAATGTCCGCGAACATGTCGCCGAATTCCCGCAGATCCCCTTGAAAACCGGCGGCGTTCCGCACTTGATCGAAAAATTCCTGTCGCGTGATGGCGCCGGTTTCAAAGTCGACGAGCGCGCGTGAGCTGCTCAGGAAGGCATCGAGATTTTCCGGCGGCTGCGTGCTGCGCGCAGCCACCCGTCGGGCGGCTATGCTATAGTCAAAATCCACCAGCACCTTGCCGAGATCAAAGACGATGACCGGAGTATTCATGGTGTGGGTTTCAAAGCATCTCGCGGCGGCCTTCCAGCGCGCGGCTCAGGGTCAGTTCATCCGCGAATTCCAGCCCGCTGCCGGCCGGCAGGCCGAAGCCGATGCGGGAGATTTTCAGGCCCGGGCGCGTGAGCCGTTTTGCCAGATAATGGCTGGTCGCGTCGCCTTCCACATTGGTGCCCAGCGCGATGATGATCTCCCGCACCGGTTCGCCGGTCAGCCGGGCTTCCAGTTCCGCGATGCGCAAATCCTCCGGTTCCACGGCGTCCAGCGGCGATATGTTCCCGCCGAGCACATGGTATTTGCCCCGGAAGGTGCCGGATTTTTCCACGCTCAAAATATCCACCGCCCGTTCCACGAGGCAGAGCACCGAACTGTCGCGGCGCGGATCGGCGCAGGTTGGGCAGGGCGATTTTTCCGTCAATCCGCCGCAGGACGTGCAAAGCTGGATCTTTTCGCGCGCCGCCCGGATCGTGTCGGCAAGTTGCTTCACCAGGTTCGCATCCGTCTGGACGAGATGCAGCGCA
>CAIJNQ010000047.1 GCA_903822015.1 uncultured Verrucomicrobia subdivision 3 bacterium
CTGGTCCATCGGCGTGCCGCCGTCCGGACCGATGGATGATTACGCGTTCCGGGTCGCCAACCAGCTGGTCGGCAACCCCGCCAGCGCCGCCGGTTTGGAAAGCACCTTGAGCGGCCCGAAGGTGAAATTCAATCTCGACGCCACCATCGCCCTGACCGGCGCGGAAATGGAAGCCGATCTGGACGGCAATGCCATAGCCTTCTGGCAAACGATTCATGTCCGGGCGGGCAGCGTGTTGCGGTTGCAAAAAATCAAGGGTGCGGGTTGCCGCACGTATCTCGCCGTGACCGGCGGCTTTGACGTGCCGGATTATCTCGGCAGCAAATCCACGTTTGGCCTCGGCAAGTTCGGCGGTCACGCCGGGCGCACGCTGCGGCATGGCGATGTGCTGCCCGTGAATCGCGTCGCCGAACCGTTTGCGCCGTCGCGCCGCGCGCCCACGGCGATGGTGCCGAAATACCAATCACCCTGGGAAATCGGCGTGCTTTACGGCCCGCACGCCGCGCCGGATTTTTTCACGGAGGCATTCATCAGCACGTTTTTCAGCACCGATTGGAAGGTGCATTACAACTCCGACCGCACCGGCATCCGCTTGCTCGGCCCGAAGCCGGGGTTCGCCCGCGCCGACGGCGGCGACGCGGGGCTGCATCCGTCAAATATTCATGACACGGAATACGCCATTGGGACGATCTGTTTCACCGGCGACATGCCCATCATTCTCTCAAAAGACGGCCCCAGCCTCGGCGGTTTCGTATGTCCGGCAACGATTGCGAAGGCGGAATTTTGGAAAGTCGGCCAGCTTCGCCCCGGCGACACGGTCCGCTTCACGCGGATGCAATTTGCTGATGCGCTGGCAACGGAGCGCGCTGACGACGAGGCCATCCGGGAGTTGAGCGGCGAGAAATTTTCGCTGGCGCCGACCATCGTCACTCCGCCGGCGCCGGCCGAAAATCCGGCCATCCTGCACCGCCTCCCGGCCTCCGCCGCAAATCCCGGTGTGATTTATCGGCAGGCGGGGGACAAGTATGTGCTCATCGAATACGGCCCGCTCGTGCTTGATTTTGCTCTGCGTTTCCGCGTGCATCTGCTCATGGATTGGTTTGCCAGAAACCCGGTCGCCGGCGTGATCGAACTTTCGCCCGGGGTTCGTTCGTTGCAGGTGAATTACGACAGTCGCGTGATTTCGCCGGAAAAATTAATCGGGATTTTGGTGAAAGCGGAAAGTCAGTTGCCGCCGGTTGAATCGCTTGAAGTTCCCTCGCGCATCGTGCGGATGCCCTTGTCCTACGACGATCCGGCCATCCACGCCGTCATCGAGAAATACATCCAGGGCGTCCGCGCCCGGGCGCCCTGGCTGCCAAGCAATATTGAGTTCATCCGCCGCATGAACGGACTCGACCGCGGCGAGCAGGTGATGGATACCGTGTTCAACGCGAGCTATCTCGTGCTCGGTCTCGGCGACGTCTATCTAGGCGCCCCCGTCGCCGTGCCGGTGGATCCGCGCCATCGCTTTGTCACCACGAAATACAATCCGGCCCGCACCTTTACGATTGAGAACGTTGTCGGCATCGGCGGCGTTTACATGTGCATCTACGGGATGGAAGGCCCCGGCGGCTACCAGCTCTTTGGCCGCACCGCCCAAATCTGGAATACTTACCGCCGCACCCGCGATTTTGAACCCGGCAAACCATGGCTGTTGCGCTTCTTTGACCAGGTGAAATTTTACCCGGTCAGCGCCCGGGAACTGCTTGATTTTCGCAAGGCGTTCCTGCACGGACGCGTACAGCTCGACGTTGAGGAAAGTGTTTTCAGTTTTCCGCAATACCGGAAATTCCTCGCCAACCATGCCGCGAGCATCTCCACCTTTCGGGAAAAACAGCAAAAAGCCTTTGCCGAAGAACGCGAGCGCTGGGCCCGGGACGGCTCCATCAATTTTACCAGCGCGGCGGAAACCGCTCCCGCGGCGGATGAACTCACCGCGCCGCCGAACGGCGAACTGATCGCCTCGCCCATCACCGGCAACGTCTGGACCGTGCTGGTGAAGGCCGGCGAGCGCGTCGCCGCCGGACAAAAAATCATCGTCGTCGAGGCGATGAAAATGGAAGTCGGTGTGGAGGCGCCGTTCGCCGGCGTCATCAAAAAGATCGCCGCTGCGCCCGGCACTCTCGTCAACGCCGGTCAGGCTCTGGCCGTGATCGAAAGGGAAATCGTTTGAGCGGCGATATTTCATTTGACCTGACTTCGCTGCGCCGCGCCTACGCCGATGGTTCGTTGACGCCGGTGCAAATCGTCGAAGAAGCCCTGCGCCGTGCCGATGATCCAGAATTTCCGCACGTCTGGATTGAAAAAGTCAGCCGCGAAAAGTTGCTCGTCCTGGCGCGCGCGCTGCCGGCGCAGCCGGCGCCCGATCTACCCCTCTACGGCGTGCCGTTCGCCATCAAGGACAACATTGACTTCGCCGGCATCAATACCACCGTTGGCTGTCCGGCTTTCGCTTATGCGCCGGAAAAATCCGCGACGGTCGTGGAAAAATTGATCGCGGCGGGCGCGTTGCCCATCGGCAAAACGAATCTCGACCAATTTGCGACCGGCCTCGTCGGCACCCGCTCGCCGTATGGCGCGTGCCGGTCGGTTTTTGAACCGCGCTATATTTCCGGCGGGTCAAGTTCCGGTTCGGCGGTCGCAGTGGCGGCGGGTATGGTGACGTTCGCCCTCGGCACGGATACCGCCGGCTCCGGCCGGGTCCCGGCGGCCTTCAATAACCTCATTGGTTGCAAGCCGACGCGCGGTCTGCTCAGCAATCGCGGCGTTTTTCCCGCATGCCGCTCGCTCGACTGTGTTTCAATTTTCGCCGGCAGCTGTCACGATGCGCAAGCGGTGCTGGATGTGGCGGCGGGGTTTGATGCCGCCGATCCCAATTCGCGTACCCGGCCCAAAAACCGTCCCGGTTTTATCGGGAATTTTCGTTTCGGCATTTTGCCGCGCGGCCAGCGCGAATTTTTTGGCGACGCCGGGGCGGCGGAACTTTACGAGCAGGCCATTGCCCGCCTGCAACGCTGCGGCGGCGAGGCCGTGGAAATTGATTTCACGCCGTTCGCGCAGGCGGCGGCGTTGCTTTACGCCGGTCCGTGGGTGGCGGAACGGCGCTGGGCGCTGGGAGATTTTTTTGAACTACACGGCGACGGGATGCACCCGGTTGTCCGCGAGATCATTGGCGGCGCAAAAAAATACGACGCGGTCGCGACGTTCGACGCGCAATACCAATTGCAGACACTTGCGCAGGCCGCCGCGCCGACTTGGCAGCAAGTGGACTTGCTGCTGCTGCCGACCACGGGCACCACGTATCGCCTCGATGAGGTGCTGGCCGATCCGTTCAAGCTGAACAGTAACCTGGGGTATTACACCAATTTCGTGAATCTCTTCGACCTGTCGGCCCTGGCGCTGCCGGCGGGTTTTCGCCCGTCCGGCGGACTGCCCTTCGGCGTTACGCTCGTGGCTCCGGCGTTTGCGGATCAGGCGCTGTTGCAGCTTGGCGCAAAATTTCATCTCGCCGGTGCCGGCAACCTCGGTGCGACGGCGGTTAAAATATCGGATCAACCATTGCCCTTGGAAAAAAACGAAGGCGTTTTGCTTGCCGTGGTCGGCGCCCATCTGCGCGGCCAGCCGCTGAATCATCAGCTGACATCGCGTCACGCGCGGTTTGTGAGGCAAGCCCGGACGTCGCCTTATTACCGGCTTTATGCCTTGGCCAACACGCAGCCGCCCAAGCCGGGATTGCGCCGGATTGCGGAAAAACTGGGGTCCGGCATCGCAATCGAAGTCTGGGCGCTGGACGCGGCGGCCTTTGGTTCATTCGTCGCGGAAATTCCGCCGCCCCTCGGTATCGGCGCGTTGGAACTGGAAGACGGTAGCCGCATGCCGGGCTTTATCTGTGAACCCGTCGGGCTGGAAGGCGCGCGCGACATCAGCGAATTCGGCGGTTGGCTCGCCTATCGCGAGTCGCTTGTCCGATAGTTATTTATGAGCAGCGAAACCATTCTTTTTGAAGAAAGCCTCCCCGGTGGCGGGCTCTGGTCGTGGCGGTTGCGGCGGCACACGACCTTGCGGATCACCGATCTCGACGGCGGCGCCAATGTCGGCCTGATGGCCTACAACGCCGAACAGCCCCTCGACCGGTTCAACCTGCCCGATACGCTCAAGGCCCAATACACCGCCCGACTCACGCGCGGTCATGTGCTGATGAGCGACCTGGGCCATGCGCTCCTTTCGATCACCGCGGATAGCGTGGGCTGGCACGATCCGCTGGGTGGCCACGGCCATGCGGCTTTGGTGAAAAATAAGTATGGCGAGGCGACCTATCAGGAAAAACGCAACGAATGGTTCCGTAATGCGCATGATAATTTCCTGATTGAGCTCGGCAAATATGGCCTCGGCCGGCGCGATCTGGTGGCGAACATCAATTTTTTCAGCCGCCTTGACGTGGATGTCGCCGGCAAAATGAAATTTCATCCGGGCAATTCCCGGGCGGGTGATTTCGTTGACCTGCGCGCTGAGATGAATGTGCTCGTGGTGTTGAACACCTGCCAGCATCCGTTGGATCCGAACCCGGCATACGCGCCCCGGCCGGTCAAGCTGACCGTGCGGGAGACCCCGCCGCCGGGCGCCTCCGATTTCTGCCGCAATTTCCGCGACGAGAATCAGCGCAGCTTTATTTTGACCGAACGCCTATTTCCGGGAACCTCAACATGAGCACCTTTATTTTAACTGAAAGCCCGCTCGATCCTGCCAATGCCATCTACGATTTTACGCTGCCGGCGGGCGATGGCTGGATGCACGAGATTAAGCGGGGCCAGACCTTGCGCATCGTGGACCTCGACGGCAATCAGGCTGTGGATACCTTGTTTTACAACGCGCACGATCTGAGCGACCGCTATTCGGCCCAGGATACCATTCGCGAGCAGGGTGCCCTTTACCTCACGACCGGCACCCGCCTGATGTCGAGCGAAGGCGGCGTGCTGGCCACCATCGTCGCCGACACCTGCGGCCGGCACGACACCCTCGGTGGTGCGTGCGCCGCCGAGAGCAACCAGGTGCGTTACGCGCTCGACAAACGCTGGATGCACAGTTGCCGCGATACCTTCATGCTGCAAATCGCGCGCTGGGGCCGCGGGGTGACAAAATGCGACCTCACGCACAACATCAATTTTTTCATGAATGTGCCGGTGACGCCGGACGGCAAACTTTCCTTCGCGGATGGGGTTAGCGCCGGCGGACGCTACGTCGAGGTGCGCGCTGAAATGGATCTGGTCTGCCTGATTTCAAACTGCCCCCAGCTCAATAACCCCTGCAACGCCTATAATCCCACCCCGGTCCGCCTGCTGATCTGGCCATGAGAAAACCGTTCCGGCAATTGAGCGCCTTGCTCTTGATCGCCGCCCTGGTCGCCACCGCGACCTTGCTGGGGTGGGACGTTTGCAATCATCTGCACCTGACTTTTGTTCACCAGCGGGCCGGCGCCTTGTCCTTCATGTTGATTGGCGCCTCCTACATCTGCTTGCTGGTTGGCCTCCGCCGCCCCTGGTGGGAAAAGTTCAAAGGTCTGCTCCTGGGCGTCGGCTTTCTTTTTTGGGGGTGTGAGCAATTTCTCCAGCCGGGACCGTTGGCAACCGTCATGGACAGTGCCGTGGTGATGATATTTGTTCTGGATTTGAGCCTGATCATCCTGGGCCGGTTGCAACACGCGGACGACGATGCCGTTTGATTTTTGAATTCGACCCCGTGCCGCTTCCGCCCGCTGCCGGTGCCTCGGGCGCCGGGCGTTTCTCAACGGTTTTATTATCTGTGTCCTTCGGTGTTCGTTTGTGCTTCAATTAGCCTGTGAACATCACGAATTTGAATCCCGACACGGACATCGGCGCGAGTGCATGGTTGGTCGAGATTGACGGCCACCGGATTTTGCTGGATGCCGGCATGCACCCGAAGCGCGAGGGCCGCGATGGACTGCCGCTCTATGGCAAGGCGGGCCAGGTTGAGGTGGACGCCATTGCCATCTCGCATTGTCATCATGACCACGTCGGCGCGCTGCCGGTGGCGCTGCGGCATTTTCCCAAGGCGCATGTCCTGATGAGCGAATTGAGCTATTTCATCATCGAGCGCGTACTGCACAATTCCGTCAATGTGATGACGCGCCAGCGCGACGAGCTGGGCATTCGCGAATATCCCCTCTACACGCATGACGAAGTGGATGATATCGCCCCGCGTTTTCAGGCCTTCAAATACAACCGCGAGGTCGAATGGGCGTCGTTCAGCAAGCAGCGCGCGGGCTTTGCCTCGCCCACGCTGGAATTTCTGGATGCCGGCCACACGCTCGGCTCGGCGGGCATCATGCTCCGGGGGAAAAAAGAGACCCTGTTTTACACCGGCGACGTGTGTTTTCACGATCAGACGATTTTGCGCGCGGCCCGGTTCGAGGACGTGAAGGCGGACGTGATGATCATGGAGACAACGCGCGGCAATCGCGCTGTGCCTCCGGGATTCACGCGCGAATCGGAAATCGAGCGGCTGGTGGCGGCCATCCACCAGGCGCTCAAACGCAAAGGCAGCGTGCTGATCCCGGCGTTCGCGCTGGGTCGCACGCAGGAAATCCTGGCGCTGCTGGCGCTTCTGATGCGCGAGGGTAAATTGAAGCCCCAGCCAATCTACATTGGCGGTCTCGGTCGTGTGTTCACGGAGATTTATGATCTGGAGGCGCACCGGACGCACCGGCAGCACACGAATCTGCAGTTGAACCAGTCGCTGAATCTTCAAGTCCTGGAAAAGGGGCAGTCGGAGAATATGAAGCTCACCGGCGGGAAAATTTTCGTGATCACTGCCGGGATGATGAGCGAGAACACGGCCGCGCATAATCTGGCGGTGCGGATGGCCGGTGACGAAAAGCATGCCATTTTCTTCGTCGGTTATGCTGATCCCTCCACGCCGGGCGGCCGGCTGAAAGCGGCGAAGGATGGCGAGACGTTTGTCTTCAGTCCGAGTGCCGGGCGGCTGACGCGCAAATGCGAGATTCAGGATTTCGATTTGACCGCGCACGCCAACCGCGAGGACTTGCTGGATTTTGTCGGCCGGGTTTCGCCGCGCGCCGTTTTGCTTGGCCATGGCGACGACAATGCCCGGGCCTGGTTCGAGGAGCAAATCCGTTCTCGCCACCCCAAAATTAAAATCATCCAGCCGCTTTCCGGCAAACCGGTGACGATCTGATTTCGGATTTAAGAGTTTTAGGGCTCCAGCCTCAATGTGGGGCGGTGCCCGCGCGGCTCGGCCCGCCGCCGCCTTTCTGGCGGCTGACGAATCCGCCAATGTTCCCTGAATCCGCCATAGTGGCCGCCCGCAGATCCTCTTCTTTCAACCCCACGGCGCTTTTTAACGCGGCTTGGGGGGCATGGAGGACGAAAAGCAAAACCGCCGGATGAAGCGGTTCATCCGGCGGTCGATTTATTAAGGATCGTTCAGTGCCCGCCGTTGACGATGTTGGCGAGGTTGAAAATCGGCAGGAACATACAGATGACCATGGCGCCGATGACCACGCCCAGGAAAACAATCAGCATGGGTTCGATGAGCGACATCAGGCCGGACAGGGTGGATTCAATTTCTTCATCGAGGAAGTTCGACACGCGCTCCAGCATGTTGTCGATGTTACCGGTCTGTTCGCCCGCGCTTAACATGCGGATGACCATGCTCGGGAAGATCGGGTTTTTGCCCAGGGCGGCGGAAATGCCCTCGCCGCGTTCAATGTCCACGGCTGCGTTCTTGATGGCTTTTTCCATGACAACGTTGCCGACGGTTTGCGAAACGATGTTCAGAACCTCCAGGATCGGCACGCCGCTGCGGACCAGCGACGCGAGTGTCCGGGTGAATCGGGCCAGGCAAATCTTGTGTGCGATGGGACCAAAGATGGGTAGTTTGATGCGGCGGCCATCCCAAAATTCCCGACCGGATTTGGTTTTGATATAATAGAGCCAGGCATAAATCCCCGCCCCTGCCGCAAGGACTAATAGAATCAGGTAATGCCTCACCAGGTCGCTGATGTCCATCAGCACCTGGGTGGGTCCCGGCAGCGCCGCGCCGAAGCCGGTGTAAACTTCTTTGAAGGTCGGAATGACTTTTACCAGCAGGAAGGTGGTGATGCCGATCGCAACCACCGTCACAGCGGTCGGATACATCAGTGCGGTTTTAACCTTTTTACGGAGTCGCTCGGTTTTTTCCAGGTACGTGGCCAGGCGGGCCATGATTTCCGCGAGTAAACCGCCCTTTTCGCCGGCGGCGATCATGGAGGTATACAGCCGGTTGAAGGTTTTGGGATGCTTTAGCAATGCCTCGGAAAAGCTGTCGCCGCTTTCCACGCGCGTACAGACGTCGCGAATCACGTCACGCATGACTTTGTTGGGGGTCTGTTCCGCCAGCGCCTGCAGCGCCTGCACGATCGCAATACCCGCCTCAATCATCGTGGCCAGTTGCCGCGTGAACACCACTAGATCGCCCAGCGCGACTTTTCCGCCTTGGGCCTTGCCCTTTTTGGAGATCTTCTCCTGGATGGAAACTACCAGCAGGTTACGGTTGAGCAACGCGGCGATGGCGCTCTGTTCGTTCGCCGCTTCAACGGTGTTGCGAATCTCCCGGCCGGAGACCGTTTCTCTCGCTGTGTAAGCAAATGATGGCATATCTAATAAGTTTCCAGTTCAACCGGTTCAAATGTGTCAGCTCAGATTGCAAGCCTTGCAATCCGGCTGCTAACCTTTCCAAGCACCAATTGTTCCAATCTTCCAAACCCTAAGGTTTTGGCGTGAATCCGTTTGGACGGTTCCAAAAGTGTCTAATTTTCAAACAAATGAGGCCTATAATGAGCATTAAATCCGCTGTTCGTGGTGTAAACAGCTTAAATTAAGATGTTTGACTGCAAGAAATAACTTAAAATTTTTTGTTGTCAAAACTTGGGATTTTCAATAGCGTCAATGGCAATCGCACCTATTGGGTGCTGGGACAAACCTATTTTGTCCCGTAAATGCAGGTGAAACAAACAAATAACCAAACAACATCGGAGGAACCAGATGAAGTTTAATAAATGGACATTGGGTCTCGCGGCGGTCGGCGTGGTCAGTTTGACCTCGGCGGCACGTGCAGACGAAACAAAGATCAGCCAGTTGAACACTGCGTTGTCAAACACCACTATCAGCGGCTATGTTGATGTGTCGGCGCAATTCAACCCCAACGGCGGCGCCGGTGGCGCTCCGGCTGAAGGCGGACCGAACTCCTTTTCTCCCAATTACTACTACAATCAGCCGGTGAACAGTATCAACCTGAATGTGGTTGATATCGCCATTGACAAGCCGCTGGATGAAAGTCCCTGGGCTTCCGGCTACCACGTGGAATTCTGGGTCGGAGCTCTCGGTCAGCAACTGAATGTGGGCAATGACATCCGTCAGGCCTACATCACCTTGCGCACACCGGTGGGCAATGGCATTGATTGGAAAGTTGGCGTTTTTGATACCATCGTGGGTTACGAAAGCAACACCACCTACAACAATCCCAATTATAGCCATTCTTTTGGCTTTAACATTGAGCCGACCACTCACACGGGTATTTTGGCCAATTATAAGGCAACCGACTGGTTGTCAGCTCAAGTCGGCGTGGCCGACACCTCTTATGCCGGGTCCGGTACATATACTGCCGCCGCCGGTGGCAATCCGGGTAATACTGCCGGTTTGTATCGTCCGACCTTCATGTGGGGTCCGACCTTGACTGCGCCGGATAGCTTTGGCTGGGCCAAGGGCGCGACGCTGTCGGTTGCTACCATCATCACGGGTGGCAATACGGCTAACCAATATAGCAGTGCCGGCGGTGGCGGTGGAAAAACCTTCTATGCGGGTTTGACGCTTCCCACACCCATTGCCGCGTTGAAGTTTGGCGCTGCCTTTGATTATTTGAACGCCGCAGATCTTCCCGCCAATACTTGGGTGGCTGCCGTTTACAGCACCTATCAATTCAACGACAAATTGAGCCTCAATTTGCGCGCTGAATATATGAACGCGGGTTATGACGAAAACTATTATGATGGGTCGGTTAATGGTGGCGCCACGGCTTACACTGGCACGGAAACCACCAATGAATCGCAAGAACTCACCGCCACGGTGCAATACGCGCTTTGGGCGAATGTGTTGACTCGTTTGGAATTCCGGTGGGATCATACCAACTTCAGCTCTCCCGGCAGCGGTGCCTATGTCAGCAATACAGGTAATCAACAACAGAATGCCTTCATGCTTGCGGCTCAGGCAGTCTATCAATTCTAAAATTATTTAAGGACACAAAAATATGAAATTCAATAAATGGACATTGGGTCTTGCAGCGGTCGGCGTGGTCAGTTTGACCTCGGCGGCGCGTGCCGACGAAACGAAAGTCAGCCAGTTGAACACGGCGCTGTCGAACACCACGATCAGTGGCTACGTTGATGTGGCGGCGCAATTCAACCCGAATGGTGGCGGTGGCGCTCCGAATTACTATTGGAATCAGCCGGCGAACAGCATCAACCTGAATGTGGTTGATATTGCCATTGACAAGCCGCTGGACGAAAGTCCTTGGGCTTCCGGCTACCACGTGGAATTCTGGGTCGGAGCTCTCGGTCAACAACTGAATGTGGGCAATGACATTCGTCAGGCCTACATCACCTTGCGCACCCCGGTGGGCAATGGCATTGACTGGAAAATCGGCACTTTCGATACCATCGTGGGTTACGAAAGCAGCACGACCTATAACAACGCCAATTATAGCCATTCCTATGGCTTTAATATGGAGCCAACCTCCCACACGGGCATTTTGGCCAGCTACAAGGGTACGGACTGGTTGTCAGCTCAAGTTGGCGTCGCTGATGAGTCTTATGCTGGTGGCGGTGCCTATACTTCCGCCGCCGGTGGCAATCCGGGCAACACGGCTGGCTTGTATCGTCCGACCTTCATGTGGGGTCCGACCTTGACCGCGCCGGACAGCTTCGGCTGGGCCAAAGGCGGTACTTTGTCGGTTGCTACCATCATCACCGGTGGCAATACTTCGGGAAATAACGGTGGTAACGGTAGCAGTGGTAAAACCATCTATGCTGGCGCTACGTTGCCGACTCCCATCGCTGCGTTGAAGTTTGGCGCTTCATTTGATTATTTGAATGCCGCCGATGTCTCCAACAATGCTTGGGATGTTGCGGTCTACAGCACCTATCAGTTCAACGACAAGTTGAGCCTCAACCTGCGCGCTGAATATTATAACGGTGTTGGTCTAAACGCTGCCGGTGCCTATCAGCAAAATAATGGCTCTCCTAATAATGGTTACGGAACCACCGCATTTGGTGGTTATCAGGAAGCTCAGGAATTCACCGCCACGGTGCAATACGCTCTCTGGGCCAACGTGTTGACCCGCTTGGAATTCCGTTGGGATCATGTGAATCATGGCAATGGCTATGATAACAATGTGATCAACAACAATCCGAGTGCTGAGACCTCCCAGACCGGTGGGCATCGTCAGGATGCCTTCATGCTCGCGGCGCAGGCCGTTTATCAATTCTAATCTGACTTGATCACGAGCCCCTTTCGGGAAACCGGAAGGGGCTTTTTGTTTCCCCTGCAAAAACTTTTCCGGCACAATCCGCTCTCCAAATGGAATTCATTCGGGACATTTACGCGGCGAAGCAGGCGGCGAATAAGCCGGTCATTTCTTTTGAATTCTTCCCGCCAAAAACCGAAGAAGGGGATCGCAACCTGGTGGATAAGGCCATCCCCGCCCTGTTGCAGACCCGCCCGGATTATTGCTCCGTGACCTACGGCGCGGGCGGCAGCACCCGCGAGAAGACCTTGATGATTGTGGATCGTATCCAGCGCGAACATCGGCTGACCGCGCTGGCCCATCTCACCTGCGTCAACCACACCCGCGCGGAGGTCGGCGCGCTGCTCGAAAAAATCCGCTTGCTCGACTGTAAAAACATCCTCGCATTGCGCGGTGATCCGCCCGGCGGTGGCGCTTTCCAGGCTACCCCCGGCGGTTTTGAATTTTCCTCGCAACTCGTCGATTTTATCCGCCAGGCCGGCGACTTTTCTACGGGGGTCGCCGGATTTCCCGAAGGTCATGTGGCTTGCCGGGAGGGCAAGCAGGCCGACTGGAACCATTTGAAAACCAAGGTGGCTGCCGGCGCTGATTTTGTGCTGACCCAGTTATTTTTCGACAACGCCGATTTTTTTGAATTTCGCGATTATGTCGCCGGGAAACTGGGGGTAAGCGTGCCGCTCGTGCCCGGCGTGATCGCGATTTTGAATGCGACGCAAATTCTCAAATTCACCCAGCTCTGCGGGTCTAAGATTCCACCACCTCTCCGCGCCCGGCTGGAGGCGCTGGGAAATGACGAGGCCGCTGCCATGGAATTTGGCATCGAATATGCCACCCGGCAATGCGAGGAACTGCTGCGGGCCGGCGTGCCCGGTCTGCATTTTTACACTTTAAACAAGTCGCACTCCACGGTTCAGGTCTTGAAAAATCTCGGTCTCGCCTGATTTGCGCGCGCATATGTCCGCGCGCTTTCGTTTAAAAGATTCGGCCGACGATGATCCCGACGACGCTCAGCGGTCCGGTGTCTTCCAGACTATCCGCGGCCTTGTCCAGTTTTTGCAGCGAAAGCTTCGCGTTGGTGTAAAACTCCTGGTTGTTGACCAGCTTGCCGATCGTGCCGTCCCCGTGGTTGATTTTGAACAGAATCTGGTTCAGGTTCGTCATCGAAGCTTGGGTGGAGCTGTAGAGCGCATCATCCGTGGCCAGCTTGCCCAGCGTGCCTTGCCCGCTGCTGATGCCGTTGACCAGTCCCTTCGCTTGGAGTACGGCGTCCTGAAGATTGGTCACGGTGGAAAGCGCCGAGCTGTAAAGCTGGTCGTTATAAATGACTCTCCCGATCGTGCCTTGGCCGCTGGCAATCTGGCTCGAAATGCTTTCCATGTTGGAAAGGGTGGCGCTGATCCGCGTGCTGTTCTGTTTGATCAAATCCGTCAACGGTCCCATCAAATTATTGATGGAGTCGCCGGAAAAACTTTGCGCCACATTGGCGATCCCCCCGGCGGCCTTGTCGAGCTTGGCCATGATGGCGCTCAGGTCGGGCTGCTCGGCGGATTCCAGAACCGCGCCGTCCACCGCCTGGGGTGCGGCCGGCGTGCCGAAATTGACGGCGACAAAATTCTGGCCCATCAATCCCGCAAATTTGATCACCGCTTGGCTGTCCGTTTTAACTATGGCGTCGGGATGCAGCTTCATCACCACGGTGACTTTGCCCTCGGCCAGCGTGATTTTATCAACCCGCCCGATCTCCACCCCGGCCATCTTCACACTGTCGCCGACCTTTAATTCCTGAACCGTGTCAAACTGGGCTTTCACGCGGTAGCCGGGCTGGAACAGGCCGGCGCCGCCCACCATTTCAATGATGAAGATGGCGGCAAAGACGGCGAGGACTACAAAGACACCGAGCCGGGTTTCTAGCGAATTTTTCATAAAGTTTTGGATTGGGGGTCACGTTTGAAATCTGCGTGTAAAAATCTTTGTATCAGCGGATCGTTGAATCGCTTCACTTCGTCGGGGGTGCCAACGGTCAGGATGCGGCCCTCATGAATGATGGCGATGCGGTCCGCCACGCCAAACGCCAGGTCCCGGTCGTGCGAGACCACCACGGAAGTGACGTGGATCTTGCGCTTCAGCTCCAGGATCTCGTCGCCGATGACCACGGCGGATAGGGGATCCAGCTCGCTCGTGGGTTCGTCGTACAGGATCAGTTGCGGATCAATCACCAGCGCCCGCGCGATGGCGGCGCGTTTTTTCATGCCCCCGGACAGTTCGGCGGGCATCTTGTTGACAGCTTCGGCGAGGCCGACGGTTTCAAGCTGCTCGGCCACAATGCGCTCGATTTCAGCCGGAGACTTCAGCCGGTGTTCGGTGAGATATAGCCCCACATTCTCGCCGACCGTCAGCGAATTCAGCAGCGCCCCGGATTGAAACACCAGCGCCATCCGGTATTTGGCGGCGATATCCGCCGATTCGATGGATTCGCCATTGATCAGGATTTCCCCGGCGTCCGGCGACTCCAGGCCGATGAGATGCTTGAGCAAAACACTTTTGCCGCTGCCGCTCGGCCCCATGATGACGAAAATTTCCCCGGGCCGCACATCCAGATCAACCCCTCGGAGCACTTCCTGCCCGCCGAAACTTTTGCGGAGGCCGCGCACCTGAAGGCTGACGCCGGTGTTGTTGACGGGGGGGTTCATTATTTCAGCAGGAAGCGGGTGAGGATGTAGTCAAAAATCACGATCAGGACGATGGAATTCACCACGGCTTTGGTGACCGACCGGCCTATGCCCCGGGGTCCGCCGATGGTGACCAGGCCTTGATGACACGAAACCGCCCCGATGATGACGGCAAAACAAAAACTCTTGAACAAGCCGTTGGCCACGTCCTTTAGATCCACGATGTCGCGTAGGCCGTCAAAAAACGCCTGGAAGGGTATGCCGATCCGGCCGTTCGTGGCGGCCACGACCGCGCCGCCAAACCAGCCCACCAGGATGGCAAATACCACCAGCAACGGCAGCGCGATGGCGATGGCCAGGACGCGCGGCAGTACGAGGTAATGTATCGGATTGATATTCATGGTGCGCAGCGCATCAATCTCCTGGTAAACGCGCATGGAGCCGATTTCCGCCGCCATCGCCGAGCCGATGCGTCCGGCAATCAAAATGGCCATCATCACCGGTGCCAGTTCCTTCGCGACGGATATGCCGACAATGCCGCCGACCGCGCTTGCCAGTCCGCGTTCCACCAGCACCGGACCGGTTTGCAGCGCGATGACCGCCCCGATGAAAAATGAAAGTACACAAACCATGAGCAGGCTGGCATTGCCGATCTCAAAAAACTGGTCGAAAACCTTTTGCCGCTGCCGCCAGGCGAATGGCAGGGCGCACAGGGTGCGCCAGAACAGCAGGACGATTTCTCCAATGTTTTGAAACATAGCCTTATAAGTCAGCCAGCCGGCCGGTTTTGGGATGCGTGTTCATCACCGGGATGTAAAACAGGCGCAGCGTTTTCATATCCGTCCCTGATTGATACTGGAAAAGACCGAACAGGAGCGAGCATTTTTTGGAAGCGGGTGTGGTTTCCCGGCGGTATAGGTTCCATAACAATGACTGGCTGCTCGCCCCGGTTTGCGGATTATTTTCCGCAACCCAGAAGGACCAGAGGGGCGACCAGTTGCGCTCAATGCCCCGGTTATTGGGGACGGCCGGCTCGACCGGTGCGAATATTTGCAACCGGGTGTTGCCGTTGAAGTCACGATGATAGGTGAAGAACGGCAGCATATCTACCCGCCGTTTTTCCGCGCCGGTCGCCGTGTTTTTTTCCACCGTGTTTCCGTACACATAAAAAAAGATGCGCGTGCGCTGCAGATCCAGCGGGTCGGCATGCGTGCGCTTGAATGTGTAAATCGGCCAGAGATAGGAGTCGCTTTCCAATGTGGCGTTATGCGACTGGCTGAACAGCGGCCAGACGCGCGATGTGGTTTTGCCTTCGCCGCGTGCAAAAACCACAAATGGCCACGGCCCCTGCCATTCATGGTATTTTTTACCCCGGTCATCAATCCAACTGAAGAACGGCCACAACCCGTCGGTGACGTCACGTTTGGGCGAACGCATTTGCAAATAAAATGGCAACAGGGCCCAGGTTTTTGCCGGATCTTCAGTGCCGATCCCCTCGGTCGTTTTGAAATAAAACGGCCAGAGCGCAAAAAAAATGTCGTGGCCGCCGGAAATGCTGGTGTCGCCGAAACCGTTGGTCAGCGTGGTCACCTCCTTGTGCTCATTGCCGACCAGCGGCCAGAATTGCCAGCCGGACAGGCCATCGCCGTGTCGCAAGTGGAAAAACGGGAAGAGATAATTGTCGGTGACCACGTCCCGCTTTTGTGACTGGCCATAAAGCGGAAACATCACAAAAAAGATTTTATCGCGCCACAGCCGGTGCTGGAGATGGCCGTAAAACGGAATCAGCGCTGTGTAGTTTGCATTGGTGTCCGGCGAACGCTGCTGGAAGTAAAAAGGAAAGAGGGTGAATCGGGTTTCCCCGTTGCCCTCCGGATCCTGTCCGCCGGCAAAACTTAATAATTGCAGGAATTGCCAGCGATATTCGTGTCCGTAGGATTCATAGGTCAGCAGCGGGTAAATGAAATCCTCCTCGCGCGATTCAACCGTGGGATCGGTGTCATGGGAGAAAATCGGCGGTAGGGCCCAGGTCCTTTCTGATTCTTTTTGTTGATTATAAAAAAGCGGGCCGATGGCCTCAGTGCGCCGGCCGGAATCCAGCGTCAAGGGGAACTGGTCGTAAAACAGTCCGGCATGAAAAATATCTTCTGCCATACCGGCGCCGGCGAACCCAAAAAAAAGAACTATAAAGCCTCCACGCAGCCAGCAAGTTTTTCTTGCGAATACGTTAAAGACATTCGGAACCAAGGGGCAGATTTTTAAAAAAAGGCTCAATTTACATTATCGTTAATGCCGAACTGTTTTTATGTTTTTGGCATCAAAAAAAGTCGATTTTAACATTGATGTTGACTTTTCACAGTTTTCAACTAACTTACGCTTGCTTGAGGTTTTACCTCGGTTCCTCCTGACCCGGTGTCGGCGATGTTTTGCCGGCATCGGGTTTTTCTATCAAAGACTTTCTGCGGCCGAGCAAATTTAGCAGTGCCGGCAAAAATGCCAATGCCGCAATCATGCAGGTCGCAATTCCCGTCGCCATCACGCAGCCTAGGCTGTAGATGCCGCGATGTTTCGCAAGCATGAGGCTGCCGAATCCCGCGATGGCCGTCAATCCTGACACCAGCACAGCCTTGCCGGTGCTGCGCGACAAAATTCCCGGGGTGCGTTCCTCGGCGAACCGGTTCAGGATGTGAATGCCGTTCGTTACGCCGATGCCGATGACCAGCGGCAGCGTCATGATGTTCGCCGGATTGAAGGGAATGTCCAGCCAACCCATCAGTCCAACCAGCCACAGGGTCCCGATACCCACCGGCAGAAGCGACAAAATCACGGCCGCGAGACTGCGGAAATGGATGAACACGAGAATCGCAATGGCGATGAGCGAATATACCGCCGCGCGTTCGTAGCTGGTTTTAAGCAGGGTCGTGTATTCATACAACTGGACGGGCGTGCCGGTGACGTTCGGATCAATCGTCCGCAGGTCGGCGATGAATTTTTCCTGGTTTTCCCGCTGCCAAACGTCGTATCGGGGATAAACCTGCAATAGATATTTGCCGGTGACGCCGACAAATCGGTTGCGCAGGGCCGGCGGTAAATCCACCGCCTGCAACCGGTCGCGATCATCCTGGTTTTGCAAAGTTTGAAAGGTCTGGCGGATGTCGGCGAATAGGGCCCGTTGAAACTCCGCCAGCTTGTCCCCATGGGCGGCCCGTGCTGTGGGATTGCCGCTTAGCATTTCCCTGCGCAAGACGTCAATGGCTCCCCGGAGTGAAACCATTTGTGCGGACAGATTGGGGTTGCCATCCTTGATCTCGTCCAGGGCCGCGCCGAGATAACCGTAGAGCGAATACAGCGTGCGGCTGAAGTCTTCAATATTAACCGGGTTCAGGTCGGTCGCGCTGAATTGCAGCGGGGCGACCTGCTGTTTGATCTGGCCGATGAGCCTCAGTTTTTCGGTTTGGTCTTCCGCGAGGTAAGTCGCCATGGACTGGACGCCGTTGGACGCGACGGTCGGCAGCTTTTTGATTTGTTCCTCAAGTTGCACGGCCTGGGTCAGCGAATCAGCCACCACCGCGCCGTAAAGCACCGATTTATCCGCCGAATCAATCAGCTTCTGTTCGAACAGCACCGCCGGCATGCCCGCGCTTTGCATGTTCAGCAGGTTGTAGTCGAAATAGACTTTGCGCGCCTGGGTCAAAGCCAGCGCGCATAATGTGCCCACAATGGCCATGACCACCACCGGCCGTTCCAGCCAGAGATTTTCGATGCGGGCCCGCCGGTCCTCGTCGTGAAGATTATGGTCCAGCACGTTTTGGCGTCCGCGCAGCAGCAACACCGGCAGCAGCGTGATCATGGGAATAAAACACACGAGCAGGCCGCCGCCGCAGATGATGCCCATCTCTTGGATGCCTTTGAAATTGGTCAGCCACATCGCCAGAAAGGCGCCCGCCGTGGTCAGCGCGCCGACGAAAATTCCCTGGCCGGTGAACACCATCGCTTTCGTCAGCGCCTGCTCCACCGTTTTTCCATGGCGCAATTCCTCTTCATAGCGCGTGACTAGGTGCACGCCAAAATCAATCGCCAGCCCGATGAGGATGGGCACGAAGGTGATCGTCAAAATATTCAGATGCCCGACCGTTGCCGTCGCAAACGCGAGCGTGTAGGCCAGTCCGACCACCAGGCAAATCGTGGCTTTTACTGGCCGCCCGGTCTCGCTGTATCCATAAATGAAAATCAGCGCGCACAAAACCAGGGCCACGACGCTGGCCACCGTCGTGTCCTTTTGCGACTGCTGCATTTCATCATGCTCCAGCACCGGCTCGCCGGTCAGGCCGACATTCAGGCCGGCTACTTCGCTTTGCGTTTCCTGGATCAACTGTCGGATGAGCTCCACCGCCCGCCCGTTTAAATCGTGGGTCACCGCATGCGCCGTCACGAGGAATATCTTCCCGTTGGCGAAAGTGATGTAGGTCTTTCGCACGGCTTCGTCGCCCGCATCGAACAAGGCCGTCACCCCGGGCGAGGGCGGGGTGCCGGGCCGGTTCAGGCTGTCATCCGCCTGCTTTACGATGCGTTTCAGGGCGGGGAGCGCCCCGATCAGCGATTCCGTTTGCGCATTGGTCTCCCGCGGTGCGGTGCGGAAAGCCGTGTTGATCTGGTCAAAAAAGGAGACCAGGTTCGTGGTCCGGGTGAACTGGCGGATGAACGGCTCCACGTCCTGCAGGGTTTTTTTTAAATTGCCCAGATCATTTTCCGGCACGAACAACAGGGCCTTCGCGCCCATCATCGGCAGGTCGCCCTTGTAAAAAACATCGGTGAACAGGTTGGTGTCGGCCTCCAGCTTCGCCCCGATCCGTTCGGCGAACTGCCGGTTTTTTTCGATGTTCTCGCTTTCAATCACGACCACCAGGTCGCTTTGTTGGGGGAATTCCTTTTTGAGACTGAGAAAATTCTGGTGGTATTTTTTGTTCGAGCCGACCAGGTCATCCCGGCTCGTGTTGAACTGGAGGAAAAAGACCGTGTAAAGCACGCACGCCGCGAACAGCGCGATTTGCGGGTATAAAAACCATTGCGGATGGCGGCACACCGCCGCCGCCAGCTTGGCCAGCGCCCGCGCCAGAATGGAATCCGTGCTTAATGCCTTCATGATTCAGGCCGCGCGCGGCTCATGGCGTTGACGCTTCCACCGAAACCGCCGTGCCATAGCACAGCACCTCGGTGATGCCCGGCGCGATCTCCGTCGCGTCATAACGCACGCCGATGACCGCATTGGCGCCCAGTTGCCCGGCGTGCGTCAGCATCTTGTTGAACGCCTCCTCGCGTGCCTGTTCGCACAAATCAGTGTAGAGCGATATGTTCCCGCCGAATATCGCCTGGATGCTCGCGCCAAAGTTCCCGGTGATGGACCGCGAACGCACCACGATGCCCCGCACGACCCCGAACGCTTTGACCACGCGATAGCCGGTCAGTTCAAACGTGGTGGTTGTCAGCGGATGCGTCATTTTTTACAAAGTAGATTGAACACGAGCCGGCGCAGTGGCAAAAGCGAAAAATTCTCGCCCGCTCACGGCCTCAGCCAATCAAAGCCCGGCAAATTCCGTAGCACGGCGAAACCAATCGTTACGATCAGCAAAGTCCAAAGTACTTTCGGCGGCAGGTCGAATTCCGTTGGTCGATTTCGCAGTTTCCGTGCGACCAGCCGGCCGCTCCCGATCGCCAGCGCCGCGATCGCCAGCACCAGCAGGGCATTGTCCTTCAGCGCCAGCCTTGGCTTTCCGTGCAATAGCGCATAAAGCGCTCGCGTCATTCCGCAGCCGGGACAGTTTAATCCGGTCAATGTATGAAACAGGCACACCGGATAGAATCCGTGCGTGCTCGGATTGAAGAAATACACCATCGCGCTCACGCTGACGGCGGTTGCTCCCAGGACCGCCGCTGCAAGCCTCCCCGATGAGAGTGTCATCGGACTCTTTTGCGGGCTGATCTTGTTATCCGCGTGCATGGTGGCGTTCTAAAATTGCCCGATGTTCCACATCACATGCGGCTGGTTCGCCAGCAACTTGAGCAGGATTGAGCCGGCGCCCAGCAGGAGGCTTAAACCGGATAAAATCAAACCGGCGATGGCCATGCCGCGGCCTTCGTGCCATTGGGGGTTCGCGTTGATCTGCGATAATCCGACCAGCGAGAAAATCAATCCGAGGATGCCAAACGGAAATCCGCAGCAGCAGCAGGTTACCGACAATATCCCGAAAATCATTCCCGCTTGCGCATAGGCATTGGTTTTGGCCATTTGGCCGGCAGCGGTCGGGCTGCGCGAAGGCGGGGCGATGGTTGGCGGTTTGCTGGTGGTGCCGAAGCCGCTGATGAATTCCGGCAGCAGCCCGACGAAATTCCAGTCCTTCGCGCCCTCCACAAACACCGGTGTCCGGCGTTCGATGCGTCCTTCGGCGATCCAGGCGCGGATTTGCTCGGCGGTCACGGGACCGTATTCCCGCCCGTCATCGCCGATGATTTTGTAAATCGCACTCATAAGTCCTCAATTTCGTTGGTCCCGCGACCGGTGTCGGAACACAAGCCGCGCTTTGCCGCCGCCACAAAATCTAGCAGAACTTTTGCCGCCGGGCTGCGGAATTTTTTTTGGGCTTCCGCGATGGCCGTCTGCATTTTTTTCCGGCTGCGGAACAGCGCGTGGTAAAGCTGCCGCAATTCCAGCCGCTCCTCGGCGCTGACACCCGCGCGTCGCAGGCCGACGGCGTTCAGGCCGGCGATTCCGTTGTCGCCCCGGGCGATCGTGAAGGGCGGCAGATCTTTGCTGATGGCCGAACCCCCTTGCATGATCGCCAGCGCGCCGACCCGCGTGAACTGATGCACCAGGCAGTTGCCCGAGATGAAGGCGCGATCCTGCACCGTCACATGTCCGCCCAGCAGCGCCCCGTTCGCGATGATGATGTGATCGCCCAGCTGCGAATTGTGGCCGACGTGACAGTTCGCCATCAGAAAATTATGCGAGCCGATGACCGTGTCTTCCGCGGTTTTGTTCGACCGGTGCACCGTGACGTGTTCGCGGAAAACATTGTGGTCGCCGATGCGCACCCGTGTCGGCTCGTCCCGGTATTTCAAGTCCTGGGGCGCGTCGCCAATGACTCCGCCGGCGTGAATTTGATTGTGTGAGCCGATCTGGGTGATCCCCGTGAGATAAACGTGCGGACCGATGAGGCAGTGCGGGCCAAGTTCCACGCCCCCGTCAATCACGGCGTAGGGGCCGACGCGGACGGTGGCGTCCAGCTTTGCCTGCGGATGAATGATGGCGGTCGGATGAATCATCTTTATGGCCACAGATTCCCACAGATTCCCACCGATTGAAAAGAATTTTGCACGGTCTGGTGGGCCGTTTGGCCCGCGTCGGCGGTCGGCTGGTTTACGCGTAAAAATATCCCAGTTCGCGCAACGAGGCGTAATCCTTCGTCCGCTCCGTGGTCGCGCTGCCGATGATGACGTGATCCACCACCTCGATTTTTAAAAGCTGCCCCGCGCGGATCAAATCCCGCGTCACCTTGATGTCCGCCTCGCTCGGGGTCGGATCGCCGCTCGGATGATTGTGAAGCAGCACCACGGCTGCGGCGTTCGCCACAATCGCGGTGCGAAAGACCTCGCGCGGATGCACCAGGATCGTGTCCAGTGTCCCGAGCGATATATCCTCCACGCGGATCAGCCGCTTCCGCGTGTTCAATAGCAGCGCTTGAAATGACTCCACGCTCAACAGCCGGTTGGTCTCGCGCATGAAATGCACGACCGTCGCCGGATTGTCCAGCACCGGCGACTCGTCGCGCCGCTCCTGCTCCATGCGTCGCGCCAGCGCGAAGGCCGCCACCAGCGTCGCCGCCTTGTCCGGGCCGACCCCGGCGATCTGCTTCAATTCATCCACCGTCGCCCGCGCCAGCGCGTTCAACGAGCCGAATTTCTGTAAAAGATTCTGCCCGACCTGCACCACATTCGCGCCGCGCAAGCCCGTGCGCAGCAGGATCGCGATTAACTCGGCTTGGGTCAGCGCATCGGGCCCGCGCGCCACCAGCCGTTCGCGCGGACGCTCGTTCACGGGCTGGTCTTTCAACCGCAGCGATTCGCTCATCCGGAAGGTTTAGGCTAATTCGGCGACGTTGAAAACTTGAAAGTTACGCCCTGAAACTCGAAACTCCCGATGCGCATGGAACCTCCGACCGCCGGAAAAGATTTGCTCACGCCGTCCCAGCGGCAGGCGGTTGCCGCCCGCGGTAATGTCCTTGTGATGGCCGGCGCCGGCACCGGCAAGACCCGGACGCTCGTTGCCCGCTGCCTCGACTGCCTTGACCGCGAACGCGTTTCCCTGGACGAACTGCTCGTCGTCACTTTCACCGAGGCCGCCGCCGCCGAGCTGCGCCAGCGCCTCCGCCGCGAACTCGAAAAAAAATCCGCCGCCGCGCCCGCCGATGACCACTGGCCGCGCCAGCTGGCGCTCTTCGACCTCGCCCACATCGGCACGCTCCACAGTTTTTGCCTGCGCCTCGTGCGCGAGCATTTCCACGAGCTGGGTCTCGACCCGCAACTGGCCATGCTCGACGAAGGCGAAGCGCGGCAGCTGGCCGCTGAGACGCTGGCGGAGCAATTTCAGGCGCACTATGCCGGCCGCGACGGGTTCTCCCTGGCCGTCCAAAACCTGATCCAACTCCACGGCGGTGGTCGCGACGAAAAAATCCGCGCCCTCATTTTGCGCCTGCATCATTACTCGCAGACGCGCCCCGACGCCCTCGGCTGGCTGAACGAACAAATAAGCAAATTTGCCGCCCTGGAACCGGCTGAATGGCAGGGCTGGCTGCAGGCGGCGATCACCGATTGGCGCGATGAATGGCTGCCGGTTCTGCAGGCTTTGAAAAGTGGGAATGAAAAGGCTGCGGAATTGTCGGGCCTTTTGTCACGTCTGGTAAGGCCTTTCGCCCGTGAACCGGCTGCCGAGGTTCTGGGGCAAATCGTCGCCGCGGACGTGACCGCCAATTACCCCAAAGGCCAGGCCGGAAAACTCCGGCCGGCGCTGGGCCCGGTCTTTGCGGAAGCGGCGTTTCTCGCCGCGCTCGCGCCGGTGAAGGACGGCATTGACCCTTTGGCGGAGGACTGGGCCTGGGTGCGCGGACCCATGGATACTCTGCTGCGGTTGGCCCGGGAATTCGCGGAAAGCTTCGCCCGGCGCAAAAGCGCCGACGGCGTTTTGGATTTTCACGACCTCGAACAGTTCGCGCTGAAACTGCTCTGGGATTTTCCGGCCGGCCGGCCGACTGCGACGGCCGAAAGCTGGCGCCAGAAACTCAGCTTTGTCTTCGTGGATGAATATCAGGATATCAATGCCGCGCAGGATAAAATCATCGCCGCCCTTTCCCGTGATGGTTCCGCGGCCAACCGGTTTCTGGTCGGCGACGTGAAGCAAAGCATTTACCGCTTCCGCCTGGCTGACCCGAAAATTTTCCGCGACCACGCGAATAACTGGCGCGGCGAAAACGGCCGGACGATTCCGCTGACGGAGAATTTTCGCAGTCGCGAAGGCTTGCTGGATTTCACGAACTCCGTCTTCAGCCTCATCATGCGCCGGGAAACGGGCGGCGTGGTTTACGACGCCGACGCCCGGCTGAAATTTGGTGCGCCGGAAAAGCGGGCTGCGCTGGGTACCGGCGCGAATCCATTGCCCCGCGTGGAATTACTGTTAAGGCACCGGCCAAAGGCCGGCGAAGCTGACGAGGACGATGACGCCGGTCTGGCCGACCTCGACGAGTCCGCGAAGGAAGCGCGGCTCATTGCCCGACACTTGCGGCGGCTCATTGCCGGCCCGGAAGATATCTGGGACGAAGACCGGAACTCGTTTCGTCCCGCGCAATTCGGCGACGTGGCGATCCTGCTGCGCTCGCCGCGCGGCAAATCGGAAGTTTATGCGAAGGAATTTGAGCGCGCTGGCGTGCCTTTGGCGGTGGCGCGTGGTGGCTTTTTTCAGACGGCGGAAATCCTCGACCTCCTGAGCCTCTTGCAGATGCTGGATAACCCGCTCCAGGACGCGCCCTGCATTGCGGTGTTGCGCTCGCCGCTGGTTGGCCTGTCGTTGGATGAGCTGGCGGAAATCCGGCTGGCCGCGCCGGACAAACATTTTTGGACGGCGCTCCTCCGGGTGCCGCCGGTTGCGGCGCCGAAAATTTCGGCCTTTATCGCGAGTTTTACGCGGTGGCGTAAGCTGGCGAAGCAGCATTCGCTTTCGGAGTGCCTGGAAGCGGTGCTGACGGAAACGCTTTACGCGGACTGGCTGCGGGCGCAACCCCGGGGCGCGCAACGGACGGCGAACCTTGAACGTTTCCTGGATCTTGCCCAATCCTACGACCAGTTTCAGCGCCAGGGTCTTTTCCGTTTTTTAAAATTCATCGAGGCGCAACAGGCCGCGGAGGTCGAACCGGAGGTTCCCGCTGCCGCGCCGGAAAATGCCGTGCGCCTGATGAGCATTCACCAGGGCAAAGGTTTGGAATTCCCGGTCGTCGTCCTCCCCGACCTTTCCAAAAAATTCAATGAGGAGGATCATCACCATGAAATAATTTTTGACGAGGTGTTCGGGCTGTGTCCCAAAGTGAAACCGCCTTCCAGCGGGCGGCGTTATCCGAGTCTGCCGCACTGGCTCGCGCAGCGGCGGCAACGCTGGGAGTTGCGCGGCGAGGAACTCCGGCTGCTGTATGTCGCGCTGACGCGGGCGCGCGATACGCTGATTTTGTCGGCGACCATTACTGAGAAAAAATGGGAAACGCTGTGGACGCAGCCGGAGCCGGTGACGCCGCAGAAAATTGCGGCGGCAAAAAGTTTTGCCGACTGGCTGGGCTTGTGGTTTGCCCAAAATGCGACTGGTTTGAATTCAGCCCACGGTGAAACCTCGCTTCTGCGCTGGCGGTTGGTCGGGGACGCGGAAATTGGTGGCGATTCAGTTCGTAGCCGCCGGGGTGACGTGGCTCCAACCGGAGAAAACTTGGACCCCGCTGACGTCGGCGGCTGCCGGGATTCGATGGCGCTCGACGATCCGACGGCGGAAAAATTGCGTGCCATTTTGAACTGGAAATATCCGCATCTGGCCGCCACAAAACGCAAGGCCAAGGCGTCGGTCACGGAATTGCGGCGCGCGGCGGAAAAGGCCGACGACGAGGCGGAACCGGTTTTCTCAAGGCCCAAATCCACTGAGACAAGGCGGCGGGTGACTGCCGGTCGGCGTAAATTGAGCGCGGCGGAATTCGGCACGGCGCACCACATATTTCTCCAGTGCTTCGCTTTGGCGAATGCCGGCGATCTGGCGGCCGAAGCCGATCGGCTGGTGCGGGAAAATCTTTTGGCGGCGGACGAGCGCGCGGTTTTGGATTTGGGAGCGCTGGCGGCATTCTGGAATTCACCGCTCGGTGGGAAAATCCGGCAACACGCCGGTGCGGTGCGGCGCGAACTGTCGTTCACCGCGCGTTTCCGTCCGGAAGCAATCGCGGCGATCACCGGCGGAAAAACGGATGCGTCCCTGGCGGACGAGTTTGTGGTTGTCCAAGGCGTCGCCGATTTGGTCGTATTGCTGCCGGCGGAAATCTGGCTGGTGGATTTCAAGACGGATGCGGTGCGGGCGGATGACTTGCCGGCGAAAATAAAAAACTACGCGCCCCAGTTGAAGCTCTATGCCCGGGCGCTGGCTCAAATTTATTCGCGGCCGGTTACGGGCTGTTGGCTGCAATTTTTATCAGCGCGCCAAACCGTGAAAATTGCTTGCGGCGATTAAAGTGGAAGCTCATCGCCCGCCGGTTCAGTCGGTTCGGCCTTGGCCGGCACGGCTTCGGCGCCGCGCAGGCGGACCAGCGCGGGCCGCAGCAGTTTTCCTTGGAACGTGTACCCCGCGCCAATGGTTTCGGCCACGATCGCGCCATCGGGAATTAGCTCCGGCTTGCCCGCCGCTTGGTGCCGTTCGGCGTCGAACGGTTCGTCCGGCTCGGCGGTAAAGGGTGTGACCCCGAGACGGCGCACGGTCTCATGACAGGCGCGCTGAAAATTCGTGGTGGGTTCGATGAACCGCTGGTCCCCGGTGCGGACGGCCCCGGTGTGCAGCGCGAATATATGATCGAGCACCCGCACGAGCACCTGGAGCCATTCGCCCTCGGCGCGTCGCAGCTTTTCGACTTCGAGCCGCAGCGTGGCCTTCTCGCTATCGCTGACTTTCATCATGAATTGGGAAAATTGCCGGCCCTCCTCCGCCATTTTGTCGCCGATCGCCTTGGCGGCGGCGGTCGTTTTTCCCGTTTCCGCCTGGACTGTGCCCTGGATGACCGCAAGATGATTGGTGGCGGTTTCAATCTGTTCGACCAGTTTTTCCAGGCCGATGATTTTATCCGTGACCGCGCCGAGGGCGTTGACCTCAATGGCTTTTCCCATCGCCCGGTAATCGAGATAGAACGGAACCAGGCTTAGTAAGGCGCCGAAAGCGACGCACGCGGCGGCGATTTCCCAATGCTGGGCGGATTGCGGCGCGCGCATGATTAAAAAATAGGCCAAGCCGAGCATCACCGCATAAACCAGCCCGAACGGCCATTTGGGTACCTTCCAATTCGTCACGTCATTCATCCTGGCCAGTTTTGCGGAAACGCGCGGCCGGCGCAATTCGCATTTGGCGGGGTGGGCACCCCCGAACCGTCGCGGCCAGCCGCCGGGATCGCTTTCTCCTCGACTATCGGCGTCCGCGCCAAAATCATGCGCGCGTGCCAACCTGCGTGATCTTTAATCCGGCGGCCCGGGGCGACAAGGCGCGGCGATTCCGCCGCCAGCTTGACGTGATTGGCGCTCACTGCGCGTTCAAAGCCACGACCGCGCCGAACGACGCGCGCCGGCTCGCCGCCGAGGCGGTGGTGGAAGGCTTCGATCTGATTGTGGCCGCGGGCGGTGACGGCACCATCAACGAGGTGATCAACGGCCTCGGCGACGCGCCGGACGGTTTCGCCCGGGCCCGGCTCGGTGTGCTGCCGCTTGGCACGGTGAACGTCTTTGCCCGGGAATTGAAACTCCCCCTGCGGGCCGAGCGCGCTTGGGGGGTGTTGCAAACCGGCCGTGAACTGAAAATAGATCTCCCGCGCGCGGAATTTTTCGCGAACGGCACCCCGCAGAAGCGGTATTTTTGCCAGCTTGCCGGCGCCGGTTTGGATGCGCGCGCCATCGAACTGGTGGATTGGCAGCATAAGAAGCAGGTGGGCCCGCTCGCTTATGTCATCGCCGGGCTGAAAGCCTTGCGCGAAAAAAAACCGAAAATCACTATTCGTGTGAACGGCCAAAGCGCGACCGGCGAATTGGTGCTGGTCGGCAACGGCCGTTTTTACGGCGGTTCCTATGCGCTGCTGCCCCGCGCGGATTTGTGTGATGGCGTGCTGGACCTTTGCGTGTTGTCGCACGCCGACTGGTGGACACTGTTGCGCATTGCGCCGGGCTTGTTGTTGCGCGGGAAACTGCCTGCCGGCAGCGCGCAAGCTTTCAGCGCCACCGCCTTTGAACTGACGAGCGATGTGCCGGCCGCGTTTGAACTCGATGGTGAATGGGTGGGAGCACTCCCGGTGACTTTTGCCATTGAGCGCCAAAAACTCCGCGTGCTGGTGCCGGGAGAAATCACCGGTTCAGTTTTGCCTTTTAATTCTGCCCATTTAGCGTAATTAGCGGATAGGAATCCTAAATCGCATGAGCCGCCGCCGGAAAACTTTGATCGTCGCTGGCATCGTTTTCGGCGTGGCGATTATTCTTCCGGTTATCCGCCATTATCAACTCCGTTTCGCGGTTGAATCTTACATTGCCGAACTCAAAGCCAAGGGCGAGCCGATGGAACTGGCGCAGGTGATTCCGCCACCCCTGCCGCCCGAGCAAAATGGAGTTCCTTTCATCATTAGTTCACTCACCAATCTGGAAAACAAATACAGGAGCATTGTTCAAACCAATTCGCCGACGGCGATGTGCGAAGTTTTGTCTGGCAAAGCAATGGTTAGGTGGCAACAACCAGCAATTATCGGGTTCAACGAAAACACATGGCCATTGACCAACAATTTAATGACGAATACTTGGGAAGATTTGGGAAATGAACTCGCCAGCATTAAAGACGACCTCAACACATTTCAAATTCTGACCAATCATCAGTTTCTGGATTTTAATTTGGATTACCAGCAGGGATATAACATACGGCTCGCCCATCTTGCCAAGCTCAAGCGTGCAGCACAGTGGTTGAACGCCTCAGCGCTTTACAATTTACACGAACGAAAAACATCCGACGCGTGCGCCGACGTGCATGCAATGCTCGCGATTGTCAAAGGTCAAACGGACGAACCGCAGCAGATTTCCCAACTTGTCCGCAGTGCTATTGCAAGCCAGAGCGCCCAGATGACATGGGAGATATTGCAAGACCCTAATGTTTCGGAATCTGACTTGGCGTCGCTGCAACAGGATTGGGAATCGGTTGAATTTATTGGCGCTGCCAAAAGAACTTTTTTGGCAGAACGGGTCATCAACCTTAATTCCATGGAACATTTTCTTCTAAACTCTTTCGATTTATGGCGTGGCGTAAGCGGGAATGATAAAGAAATTTCTTGGCAATTGTGCAAGTTCCAATGGCAATGGTTTTGGGCTTACGCCGACGAGAAGCGGATGTTGCAAACATATCAAGTTTTGGCCGACGCGGTGCGAATGGCCGAAACCAATTGTTCTTATCAATCAGCGCAAAAGTTCGCGCGTACCAATCTCAACCGGCTTGGCTTTGAAATGCAACTCCCACTCGAAGGGACGTATCGCATGGATATTGATCAATTCGGTGTGCGTTGGCTGTTATCCGAAGATGCCTTTGATTCATTTCAGTTGTTAAGACGAGTCATGGTTTTTGAGACCACAAAAAATATGACAATTGTCGCCATCGCGCTCAAGCGATACGAACTTCAGCACAACGTATTTCCACCAACACTCGAAAGTTTGACGCCGGCCATTCTTAAAACGATTCCTCTTGATTACATGAACGGTCAGGCACTGCACTATCGGACAAACCCGGATGGAACTTTTCTGCTCTATTCCGTCGGCGAAAACGGCGTGGATGATGGAGGCAAGACTGCGATTCATAAATGGTGGGAATTTTATTGGTTTGCCGACACTTTTGATTTGGTCTGGCCCCAGCCGGCGACGGAAGCGGAAATTAAATTCTTCTACGAACATCCGCCAAAGTGATTGCTTGAATTAAAATTTCGGCTATAAACCACGGCTTCATGCATCAAATCATCCAGAGCTTGAGCGATTGGTATAATCACGCGCTGCAAACCGGCGGCTATCCCGCCATCGCGCTGATGATGGCGGTGGAAAGTTCGCTGTTCCCGCTGCCGAGCGAAATCGTGATTCCGCCGGCGGCGCATTGGGCACAGACGGGCCAGATCCCGCTGACGATTTGGGGCATTGTGCTGGCGGGCACGCTCGGCTCGTGGCTGGGCGCGACCCTGATGTACTGGGCCTCGCGGCTGGCCGGCCGGCCGCTGGTGTTGCACTTCGGTAAATATTTTTTCATTTCCGCCGAAAAAGTCGAAGGCGCGGAACGCTGGGCGTCGCATTATGGTGCGATGGGCATTTTCATTTCACGATTGCTGCCGGTCGTGCGGCATCTCATCGGCATTCCGGCCGGCATCGTGCGCCTGAATTATCTGCAGTTTTCCCTCTTCACCCTGCTCGGCTCGGCGATCTGGTGCTCGGTGCTGTGCTACGTCGGCATCAAGGCCGGGCAGGACGAACAGTTAATGAAGGGCGAATATCATCGGCTCACGATCTGGCTGGCGGGCGCGATGCTGGTGCTGGGCGGACTTTATTATTTTTTTGTGCATCGGCACATGGCGGCTGGAAAAGCGGAAAGCGGAAAGCGGAAAGCGGAATGAATTTTCTGCGGTCGGTTCTGCATTTTTGAATCTGTGTTTCATCTGTGTCCATCTGTGTCCATCTGTGGCTAAATAAAATTTCTTTGCGTGCCTTGCGTCTTTGCGTGAGATTCAGCGCGTGCCGGTTTCCGAAACCATCCGCAAAAAGTTGAGCGCCGTGCCGCACAAGCCCGGCGTCTATCTGCACAAGGATCGTTTCGGCACCGTCATCTACGTCGGCAAGGCTTTGGATTTGCGGAAACGCGTCAGCCAGTATTTTCAATCTTCGCGGCGCATGGGCTGGGACTTGAAGTTCAACGCGCTCGTTGAAGCCATTCACGATTTTGATATCCACGTCGTCCGCAGCGAACCCGAAGCTTTGCTGCTCGAAAGCAAACTCGTCAAGGAATTCAAACCGCGTTTCAACATCA
>CAIJNQ010000048.1 GCA_903822015.1 uncultured Verrucomicrobia subdivision 3 bacterium
CGATAAACCGGCCAAGCCGGCGCGCCCTAAATCCGGGCAAATGCTGAAAGCCTAGTCGAATGAAATACATTGAACAGCACGCGCACATGGTCAGCCGCACTACGGATGATTACGAACGCATGGCGCTGGCCGGCTGCGAGGCGGTCTGCGAACCGGCGTTCTGGGCGGGCTTTGACCGAAGTTCACCCGCCGGGTTTTACGATTATTTCTGCCAGCTCTCGGAACATGAAGCCAAACGGGCGGCGAAGTTCGGCCTGAGCCATTTCTGCTGGCTGGGCATCAACTCCAAGGAAGCCGAGGAGGTGAAGCTGGCCGAGGAAGCAATCGCGCTCATCCCGGAATTTCTGGACCGGCCCAACGTGCTGGGCATCGGCGAGATCGGGCTGAACAAAAATTCCAAAAAAGAGCTGCGCGTGCTCGAAATGCAGGTGGAACTTGCGGCGAAATATAACCAGCTGATCCTGGTGCATACGCCGCACCTGGAGGACAAATTGAAAGGCACGCGGCTGATCCTCGACGTGTTGCGGAACGACCCGCGGATCCGGCCCGAGCGGGTCATCATCGATCACGTGGAGGAACACACGGTGGAAATGGTTCTGGATAGCGGGATGTGGGCCGGCATGACGCTGTACCCTGAAACGAAATGCACGCCGTCACGGGCGATCGATCTGCTGGAAGTTTACGGGAACGAGCGGCTTTGGTTGAACAGCGCGTGCGACTGGGGTGCCAGCGATCCCCTGGCCGTGCCGAAGACGGCGCTGGAGATGAAGAAACGCGGGCATCCGGCCGGCGTGATTGAGAAGGTGATTTTTTCGAACCCGAAAAAATTCCTGCGACAGTCCGGCAAATTCAAAATCTGACCCGGGGGCAGATAGCCGGGAAAACCGGCGTAGACCACCGGGCCGACGCCACGATCAATGCGCCCAGAGGGTTCCGGCAGAACTTACGGGCATGAACTGGCCGTTACCGATGTATTGAAGTTCCACGGCGGTTCCCGGGCCGCCGGAAATAAAGCCGTTGGTTCCCGTGGCACTTGAAACCTGGGTCGAAGCCTGGGAGAGATAAATTCCGACACCGATATTGTAGACCGAAGCCGCCAGACGGGTTCCATCCGCCGACGAGGCAATGGCATCCCAGTTTTGAGCCGGCGCTCCGGCTTGCTGGGTCCAGGTCGCGCCCGCGTTGCTTGAAAAATAAATGCCGCCGCCGCCGATGGTCGCCGCGAGTTTTTCCCCGTCGGCGGACGAGGTGAGGCTGCTCCAGTTGGCGGCGGGCGCGCCCGATTGCGACCAGGTGACGCCGGAATCAGTCGACGTATAAATGTAACCGCTGCCATTGGCAGCGGCCAGCCGGCTCCCGTCCGCAGAGGAAGCCACCGCCGTCCAACTTGCCGAGCCGAACGTATTTGGCGTCCAACTTGCGCCGGAATTAGTGGAATAATAAATATAATTGCCATACGCGGCCGCAACCATCTTGGTGCCGCTGGCGGAAGTGGCGACGGAAACCCATCTTTGACCGCTGGCCGTCGGCGTCCAAGTGGCGCCGTAATTGGTGGAGACGTAGATGACACCACTGACGAGATTGGTGGAGACGGCCACCAGGTGGGATCCGTCAGCCGAGGAGGCGACGGCCTCGAAGCTGCCGGTGGGAGCGCCGACGGGCTGCACCCAAGCGCTGGCAGAATTGGTGTAAAGATAAATGCTGCCGCTGCTACCGCCGACCACCGCGACCACCTGGTAACCGTCCGCCGACATCGCAACACCCGCCGCGCCCGGAAGGTTCGAAGGCAAAGACGACCAGTATCCGCCGGAATACATAAAAATGTACTTGGCCAGCGTGCTGGCGACAATTTTGCCGCCGTCCGCCGACATCGCGACGGACTGCCAATAGTCAGACTTCTGCGACGACGCCGTCCAATATGAATTGGAATAGCTTGAAAAGTTGCCGACGATGGACTGGCTGGCGCTTTGCGCGGTTTTCCAGCCACCGGAGCCCGCACCGGAAATGCGGACGATGTCGCCCACATTGGGCGAAGGCGGCAGCGTCACCGTCACCAGTTGAGAATTCTGCAGCAGATAGCCGGCATCCGACACCGCCTGGACCGACGTGCCGTTGGTGGGGATCCAGCCCACCAGGCCGTTGCCGAAAAAGCTGCCGTGAAAACTGTTGGCCGGGCCGGAAAATATATTCGCGCCGCTAAACGTCTGGTTCCCGTTGAGCAACGGCACATTCGCCGAAAGCCGCTGATCGGCCACGGTGCCGCCGGTCAATTGCGAGGCGTTCAGATTGCTCAGGCTGGATCCGTTGCCACTGAAGCCGCCGATGAAACTGTTGGCACCATTATTGAACGCGACCGCGCTCGCATAGTTGCCGCTGATCTGTGCCGAAGGCACCGGGCCGCTGAGCTGGGCGGACGGCAGTGTCCCGGAAAGGTTGCTGGCCGTGTTGGCAAAAATGGCATAGGGCGCGGGCGTCAACGGCTGGCGCGGCGACAGCGCGGTAAAGGTGGTTCCGCCGTTGGTCCGCACGCCGATCTGGAGCATATAGTTCGTGCCGGTGAAGACGCCCGAACCGAAATTCAAAAGGGTTGTGAACAAACCGTTCGTCACGATCACGGAGGAATTGGTGATTGGACCGGCGGCGAGCAGCAAGGTCGCCGGATTATAGAGGGTAAACGTCAGATCATAATTGCCACCGGCCGGGCTGCCGCCGTCGCGGAGCTGGCCTTGATAGGTGAAGGCGGTGCCCTGGGCCCGCAGCGAACGAGGCACTCCGGGCAGAAGCAAAATACAAAACAGGCAGGCAATGACATTACCTCTCATGGTGCGATGATAATAGCACGGTTTGGGGACATGCCAACCGGGAAAAAATGTCGTAGCGGCGCGTCGGCAG
>CAIJNQ010000049.1 GCA_903822015.1 uncultured Verrucomicrobia subdivision 3 bacterium
AACAGTGCAAGAGTGCCGAGAGGAGATCTTTTTCATAATTGTGCGTTATATAATGTTCCGAATGTAAAATTGCAAATTTTTGTTAATAAAAAACCGGCCGCCGTTTGCCCGGCGGCCGGTTTGAAATGTGCCAGTTGGTTTTAGAACGACCAGTTCACGAATGGAAAGCCGGTGGCCAGCTTGTCCGGAAAATCATTAAACCATGGGTTGTTCATTGCGATGTTCGCCAGCCCGATCTGCACGCCGTGAAGGTTTTCCGCATAATTCACAAGGCCCATCTGGAGACCGTTGAACTTGCCTTCCGAGTAGTTTACCATGCCTGCCTGCCAGCCCGTGAAGCTCGTCTTGCTATAGTTCACCAGGGACCACTCCACGCCGGTGTAAGTGTCAGCATAATTATAAAAGAATGCCCAGCTGAAGCCGCTGCTGTCGCCGGTGCTGCCGTTGACGAAGCCGAGGGCGGCGCCGTACTGCGGGTTTTCTCCCCAGATGTTCAGCGAGAGACCGCGGATCTCAGTCGTCTTGGAATAAATGGCGATGTCCGGCGTCAGCGAGGCCTGAAAGCCGTGGGATTCTTCCGCCCGTAGACCGGCGGCGCTGATGACGAGTGCACTGATGACGAGTAGTTTTTTCATAATTTATTTTTTCGAATAACAATTAACCATGATTCAACTTGTTGCACCATGGGGTGTTCACCTTATGTCTTATCCGCCGGTGACTCAAGGGCAAATCCGCGGTCCCGGCTATCCGCCCTGACAGAAAAAAACCGGCAGCAGGTTTCCCGGCTCCCGGTTTTTTGAATATCATCGCGGCTGTCCGCGGGCGTTTATTTGCTCTTCTTCAGCGCGCTCAAGCCGGCATAGACGGCGTTCTTGCCGAGCAACTGCTCGATGCGCAGCAGCTGGTTGTATTTCGCCAGCCGGTCGGAGCGGCTCAAGGAGCCGGTCTTGATCTGGCCGCAGTTTGTGGCCACCGCGATGTCCGCGATGGTCGCATCCTCGGTTTCACCGGAGCGATGCGAGAGGACGGCGGTATAGGCGTGGAATTGCGCAAGCTGCACGGCGTCAAGCGTCTCCGTCAGCGAGCCGATCTGGTTCACTTTCACCAGAATCGAGTTGGCCGTGCCGGTGTCGATGCCCTTTTGCAGGAACTTGACGTTCGTCACAAAGAGATCGTCACCAACCAGTTGGACCTTGTCGCCGATTTTGTCGGTGAGCTGCTTCCAGTGCTTCCAATCGCCCTCCGCGCAGCCGTCTTCGATCGAGACGATCGGATATTTCCCGACGAGCTTCGCATAGAAATCCACCAGCTCTGCGCCGGTCACGGTCTTGCCGGTGGATTTTTTGAACGTGTAGGTGCCGTCGTGATTGTAAAACTCGGACGCGGCCACGTCGAGCGCGAGATAAATTTCCTTGCCGGCCTTGTAGCCCGCGTTCTTGATGGCTTCGAGGATGGATTCAATCGCATCTTCCACGCTGTTTAGCTTCGGCGCAAAACCGCCTTCGTCGCCGACGGCCGTGGACAGGCCGCGTTTCTTTAACACGCTTTTGAGTGCGTGGAAGGTTTCCGTGATGGCCTGCAAACCTTCGCTGAAGGTGTCGAAGCCGTGCGGCTGGATCATGAATTCCTGGAAATCAATCGGCGCGTCGGAATGCGCGCCGCCATTGATGACATTGGCCATCGGTACCGGGAGGACTTTGGCATTGGGCCCGCCGAGGTATTTGAAGAGCGGCTGGTTCAACGCGGCGGCGGCAGCCTTCGCGTTCGCCAGTGAGACGGCAAGTATGGCGTTCGCGCCGAGCTTGGACTTGGTTTCCGTGCCGTCAAGCTTGAGCATTGTGGCGTCCACCGTGAGCTGGTCCAGGGCGTCCACGCCGAGCAATGCGGCTTTGATCTTGGTGTTCGCGTTGGCGACTGCTTTCTGTACCCCCTTGCCGAGATACCGCTTCTTGTCGCCGTCGCGGAGTTCAATGGCTTCGTGTTCCCCGGTGCTGGCACCGGAAGGCACCGCTGCGCGACCGATGGTGCCGCAGCTCAGCGTCACGTCCACTTCCACGGTTGGATTACCGCGCGAGTCGAGGATTTCGCGCGCCTGTATGTTTTGAATGTTTGTCATAATTGAATAAATTCCTTTTTAAAGCCGCCGAACAAACTTCCATGATAAAAGCCGCGACCGGCGAGTCAAGAAAGCGTTGCGCGCACCAGTTCGCTTTACAGTTGCCAAACCCGGGCCGCGCGGCAAATCTTCCGGAGACTCTATGCTCGCATATCTTTGGGTTGCCCTCGGTGGCGCACTCGGCAGCGTGGCACGCTTTTGGATCAATGGCCTCGTCCTTGAACAAACCAGCGCCACCTTTCCCTGGGGCACGCTCGTCATCAATGTCACCGGGTCGTTCGTCATCGGCCTCATCAGCGCGCTGGCCCTTCCCGAGGGCCGCCTGGACCCCTCATCCCGCGTGTTCGCCACCCAATTCCTGATGATCGGCGTTTGCGGCGGTTACACCACCTTCTCCTCGTTCAGCCTGCAGACCTTGAACCTGTTACGCGACCGCGAATGGCTTTATGCCGGCGGCAATGTGCTGCTGTCCGTCGCCCTCTGCATGATCGCGGTATGGCTTGGCTGGCTGCTCGGCTCAACCTTCAATACCCTGAAAGGAAACTGACCTTATGCCCGCAACCCGACAAACCGGATTCTTGGATGATCGGATGAATGGATTTTTGGATTATTTTCCGAATTCCTCCGGCATTTTTGCCATTTATCCTTTCAGCCATCAGTCCCTCTATCCTCCGGAATTTGATCATGCAAACACCCACTGACACCGTCCTCCTCCGCATCTTTCTTGGCGAAAGCGACCGCTGGGAGCATCAGCCTCTCTACGAAGCCATTGTGCTCGCCGCCCGCGAACAGCATCTCGCCGGTGCGACCGTCCTTCGCGGGCCGATGGGGTTCGGTAAGGCGAGCCGTCTTCACACCGCAAAAATCCTGCGGCTTTCGACCGATTTGCCACTCGTCATTGAAATCGTGGACCGCGAGGAAAAGATCAACGCTTTCTTGCCAACCCTCGACAAAATGATCGGTGGCGGCCTTGTCACTTTGGAAAAAGTGAAGGTACTGCATTATCGCGGTCCCGGTGAAAATTCCTGAACCGCCACTGACATGCCAAAACTATTCCCCTCCTTGTTTTGTGGTTTATTCATCGGCTTTTATTTGTTCGCCGGCGATCAAGCCCGTTCTTCCGTGCGCGTTGCCTGCGTGGGCGATAGCATCACCTACGGCGCTGGTTTGTCGGGCCGTGAAACGAATTCCTATCCGGCGCAACTTGGCCGCCTGCTGGGCGCAAACTATGACACCCGGAACTTCGGCGTTAGCGGCGCCACCATGTTGCGGCACGGCGATCTGCCTTATATGCTTCGCGGCGAATATACGAACGCACTCGATTTTGCTCCGGACATCGTTGTCATCCTGCTGGGCACCAACGACAGCAAACATCGCGGTGACGGCAGTCTTGATTCCGAAAAGGCGCCGGACAACTGGCGGAACCAGGCCGGATATTTGCCCGACTACGAGTCGATGGTCACCGCCTTTCGCCGGACCAATCCCCGGGTAAAGGTGTTCGTCTGTTTGCCGCCGCCGTGTTTTCCCGGACGCTGGGGCATCAATGACCGGACGATCCATGAGGAGGTCATCCCGCTCATCCGGCAGGTGGCCGGCGATGTCCACGCCACCGTGATTGATCTGAATACGCCGCTGGCCGGTAAAGCTGAACTGTTTCCCGATACCGTCCACCCCGATATCGCCGGTTGCCGATCCATGGCTACCGTCGTTTATCATGCCTAAGCCGACAAATGATCATCCCGGGCTGCAATGAATCATGAACCCCGTTGCTCTGGAAAAAACCCTTCGCGATACACTCACCCGGTTTAATTCCGAAACCGGCACCATCCACCGGCTGCACGAACCCACCCAGCTGCTGCGGCTCATCGCGCAGGTCGGCCTGCCGCCGCAATTGCTGGACATCGTAACCATCATTCCCGTCGGCAAAGGCATCGCCGGCGAAACCGCGCAGAAAAACCGGCCCGTCACCATCTGTAATTTGCAGACCGACACCAGCGGCGTCGCCAAGCCCGGGGCCAAACAGACCGGCGTCGGCGGCGCGCTGTGCGTGCCGATTCGCAACGGCGATAAAATTGTTGGAACATTCGGCATCGGAACCAAACGTGAACACGAATACTCGGCGGCGGAAATTAATTCGCTGCAGGACATCGCCAACTCGCTCGCCGCGCATTTAACGTGAATTTCGAAAAATGCGTGCCCACTCATTTTTGGTTCTGGCTTGTTGTTTGGCGTTGACTTCCTGTGACCGCTACAAGTTGCCGCCAATCAAAGACACCGCAGCCCTTCACAAAGATTCAGCAATTTTGTATGAACAGTTTCCCGTCAGTGAACTTCCAACCAACGCACCAGATTATGATTATCAACATTCCCTTGGCATTCGGATAATTCCTGAAGCTAAATGGCTCCCCTCAATTCTTGACCTGCATCCATACATGGTCTGCAGTTACCAGGGAGGAATTCAAATGTGGATTGTCTGGCCGAGATACCGGGATGAAGGAAAATATTGGAATGGTTATTATGTCGTTTTAAATCCAGCGCCGCCACCGCCGCAAGCTGTATCCAACCATTTTGTCTTTGGTGGCACCGATCGAGATGATGTCTTGTTGTTGAAACAAACACGGTGGGAAATTCCGAAATCGAAGTGAGCCGCTGGAACAAAATTTCCGAATTCCTCGCGCTCCGGCGCAACACCTCGCTGTTGCTCATTGCGCTTCTGCTGGCCGGTACCGGCGAAAAACTCTGGCTTGGCTTCGCACCCAAATATATCGAGACGCTCGGCGGCACTGTCCTCATCATTGGACTCTTCGATGCGCTGCAAACTTTGCTTGGCGCGGTTTACGCCTATCCCGGCGGCTGGCTGACCGACCATTGGGGCCAAAGAAAATCGCTGTTGCTCTTCAGCGTGATTTCCATCGCCGGCTACGTTCTGGTGTTGGTCTGGCAAAGTTGGCTGGCGCTGCTGCTCGGCTCGTTTTTGTTTCTCGCGTGGAGCGCGTTGTCGCTGCCGGCGACGCTTTCCGTCATCGCCACGTCCCTGCAAAGCCGCCGCCACACAATGGGCGTCGGCGTGCAATCCATGATCCGCCGCGTGCCGATGATGCTCGGCCCGCTCCTCGGCGGCTGGCTGCTGACGCACTACGGATGGACGGACGGCGTGCGTTGCGCGCTCGCTCTCTGCATCGTGATGAGCCTGCTGACGCTGGTGTTTCAATGGTTCATGTTTGAACCGGAGGCAGGGCGCGCCACTCCGTGCGGCCCAGGGCGTGATGTTGTAAAAGACGGCACGCCGAGGCCTGAAGCGTCCTGTCAGCCAACATTTCTCGGCGTCGTGAAAACCTTCACCCCCGCGTTGCGCGAACTGCTCGTCAGCGACATCCTCATCCGTTTCTGTGAGCGGATCCCGTATGCGTTCGTGATCTTATGGGCCATGGATTCCGGCGGCGTCACCGCGCAGCAATTTGGTTATCTCGTCACGTTCGAAATGGTCACGGCCATGCTATGCTACATCCCCGTCGCGCATCTAGCGGACAAATACGGCCGCCGTCCGTTCGTGCTCGTCACGTTTGTCTTCTTCACGTTATTTCCTGTGTCGCTGCTGTGGGCGCACGATTTCAAATGGCTGGCGCTGGCGTTCGTCGTGCGCGGGCTGAAGGAATTCGGCGAGCCGGCGCGCAAGGCCCTCATTATCGGCGAGGCCGCGCCGGAACTCCGCGCGCGGACCTACGGCGCATATTATCTCATCCGCGACTGCACGGTGACGTCCGGCTCCTTTCTCGGCGCGTGGCTGTGGAGCATCAGTCCGTCGGCAAATTTCATCGGCGCGGCCTTCTGCGGCGCGCTCGGAACCATCTGGTTCTGGTGGTATATTTACCGGACGAAAACAAGTTATTCGCCATACCCCCAATAAAATCTATTTTTTAACTGGCTGAAGGCTGGATGATTTTACCCTGGGCCACTGCACCGCCTTCGTGCCGCATCCGTTACCGTCTAAAATTGAATTGTCCATTTCGCCATTCCGCGGCAATCTTATGGTTCTATGCAGCATGTGAACCTCGGCATGATTGGCGGCGGAACGGTCGGCAGCGGCGTCTTCCACGCCTGGCAGAAAAACGGCGGCCTCATGGCCGCGCGTCTTGGCGTCAAAATCAATTTCCGCAAGATCGCGGTCAAGGCGTTCGACGAACCGCGCCCATATCCCATTGCCCGTAACCTGATGACCACCGACTGGCAGGAAGTTGTCAACGACCCGGAGATCCACGTCGTCATCGAGCTCGTCGGCGGCTGCGGCATTGCCCGAACCATGGTGCTCGCCTCACTCGCGCAGGGCAAAACCGTGGTCACGGCAAACAAGGCCTTGATATCCGCGCATGGCCCGGAACTATTCGCGGCGGCCGCCAAATCCGGGGCGAATCTTTACTTTGAAGCCAGCGTCTGCGGTGGCATTCCGATCATCAAATCGCTGCGGGAAGGTTTTGTCGCCAATCAATTTCCCGCCATCTACGGCATCGTCAATGGCACCTGCAATTACATTCTATCCCGCATGAAAGCCGAGGGCGCGGATTTCGCCGCCGTGCTCGCCGACGCGCAGAAACTCGGTTACGCCGAGACGCCGCCGGACCTGGACATTGACGGTCACGACGCGCAGCATAAAATTGGCATTCTCGCGTCGCTCGCCCATGGGTTTTGGGCCGATCATCATGCCATCCATACCGAGGGCATCCGCGACGTCTCAAAAATTGACATGCAGTTTGCCGAAAAGCTGGGCTACACCATCAAATTACTCGGCATCGCCAAACGGATTTCCGGCAGGAAACCCGGCGTGCAGGTCTCCGTCTATCCGACGCTCATTCCGAACACCCACGTTTTGGCCGGCGTCAACGGCGTCTTCAATGCCTGTTTCGTGCGCGGCGACATCGTGGGTGACACGCTGTTCTACGGTCGCGGTGCGGGCAAAGATGCGACCGCCAGCGCCGTGTTGAGCGACGTGGCCGACGCCGCGCTCGATTTGAAAAACGGCGTGAAAGTCCGCGTGGCCCCGTTCGTCCCCTGTAACAAAGGCGGCCGCATCACGTCGATGGCTGAAATTGTTTCGCGTTACTATCTCCGTTTGAGTGTGGTGGACAAACCCGGCACGCTGGCGAAAATCGCCGCCATTTTTGCCGCCGCTAAAATCGGCATTTCCTCCGTCATTCAGCCCGAGGGCCACGAAGGCGAGAGCGTGCCGCTGATCCTGATGATTCACGATGCGCCAAACGCCGCGATGCAACGGGCGCTCGCGAAGATCGCCCGACTGCCCGTTGTCAAAAACCCGCCCGTGATGTTCCGCGTGGAAAACTTTGAGTGAAATGAGCGCGCTCCTTTTTCGCAGCACGAACGGCCAGTCTCCCGCGGTCAACCTCCGCGAGGCGTTGCTCCGCGGCCAGGCGCCCGATCGCGGCCTTTATCTGCCCGAAAAATTTCCGCCATTGGCCCCCGCTGAAATCGCGGCGTTTGCCCGCCTGCCGTATCACGAGATCGCGTTTCGCGTGCTGTCGAAATATACCGGAAGCATCATCCCATCCGACGCGCTCGCCGCGATGTGCCACTCGGCCTATAACTTTCCCGTGCCCCTGGAAATAGTGAATGTCCGGGTGTTTTTGATGCGCCTGGACCAGGGACCAACCGCGTCGTTCAAGGATTTTGCCGCCCAGATGATGGCGCGGATGTTCGGGCGGTTTCTCCAGGAGGATGGCCGGCAGGTGACGATTCTCACCGCGACCAGCGGCGACACCGGAGCGGCGGTGGCGCACGCGTTCCATAAAATCCCGGGCGTGCGCGTCATCGTGCTCTTCCCGGCGGCCGAGGTCAGCGAGAGCCAGCGCAAGCTAATGACCACGCTCAAGGACAACGTCCGCACCGTGGCGATCGACGGCAAGTTCGATGACTGCCAGGCCATGGTGAAGCAGGCCTTTGCCGATCCGGCATTGAAAGACATTCCGCTATCGTCCGCCAACTCCATCAACATCGGACGCCTGTTGCCGCAGAGCGTTTATTATTTCTACGCCGCCTCGCGCGTCGCGCAGGCGGGCGAGCCGGTGTTTTTCTCCATTCCCAGCGGCAATTTCGGCGACATGATGGGTGCGGTCGTCGCGCGCGAGATGGGTTTGCCGGTGAAAAAAATCATCGCGTCCGTCAACGACAACGACGCGTTTCCCCGGTTTCTCGCCAGCGGCACCTACCGGAAAATTGCGCCGTCGCGCAACTCGCTCTCAAACGCGATGAACGTCGGGCACCCGAGCAATCTCGCGCGGCTCGTGGCCGTCTACGGCGGACAGATGGACGAGACCGGCAGGCTCCACCGGCAGCCCGATCTCGCCGCGATGCGCCGCGATATTTTTTCGACCTCGATTTCCGATGCGCGCACCGTCGCCGGGGTGCGGGAATTCTGGAACAATTTTCAACTGCTGCTCGAACCGCACGGCTCCGTCGCGTGGCAGGGTTTCCAGGACTGGACCGCCGTTGAACCGCTCGGCACCTCCCCGGCCGTGCTCGTCGAGACCGCCAATCCGGCGAAATTTCCCGAAGAGGTTGAAAAGGTTGTGGGCTGGGCCCCGGATGTGCCCACAAACATGCTGGCCTCCCTGCGCTTGCCGGAAGATTACGACCGCCTGGACGCGGATTACGGGAAGTTTCGGGAATATTTGGTTCAGCAGCACGCTTGACCCCTCCGTGGCCGGTCAATTCCACCTTTTCAAATAAGACTAATCTGACTATGCTTCGGTTTCCGTTTTGAGCGTCCGGGAAGGTTTGCCGGTAACTTGAAACATTGTGTATGGCATTGATCGTTCAAAAATATGGCGGTACCTCGGTGGGTAACACCGGCCGCATCAAAAATGTCGCGGCCCGCGTGGCTAAATATCACGCGCAGGGCGACCAAGTCGTTGTCGTGGTCTCGGCGATGAGCGGCGTGACCGACGGCCTCATCAAGCTCGCCAAGGACATCGCGCCCCTGCCCAGCGAACGCGAAATGGACATGCTGCTGGCCACCGGTGAGCAGCAGACCATCGCGCTCACGGCCATTGCCCTCCATACCATCGGTATCCCCGCCGTTTCCATGACCGGCGCCCAGGCCGGCATCGTCACCGATGGCGTCCACACTAAGGCCAAAATCCACAACATCACCCCCCAGCAGGTCCACACCGCGCTCGACGCCGGCAACGTGGTCATCGTCGCCGGCTTTCAAGGCGAGACGGCGGCGGGCCAGATCACTACCCTCGGCCGCGGCGGTTCGGATCTCACGGCCATTGCGCTTGCCGCCGCGCTCAAGGCCGATCTCTGCCAGATTTACACCGATGTGGATGGCGTTTACACCACCGACCCGCGCATCGTGCCGACCGCCAAAAAACTCGCGGAAATTTCTTACGACGAAATGCTTGAACTCGCCAGCCTCGGCGCGAAGGTGATGCAGAGCCGCTCGGTGGAATTTGCCAAAAAATTTGGAGTCGTGTTC
>CAIJNQ010000050.1 GCA_903822015.1 uncultured Verrucomicrobia subdivision 3 bacterium
GATTTGGGGCTATAAATCCCTCGTTTATTCTTCGCTGTTCGTCGGTTTTCTGTCGTTCATTGTATGGGCGCATCACATGTATCTGACCGGCATGGGCCAAAAAATCGCCACGTTCTTCCAAGCGACGACGATGATCATTTCGATTCCATCGGTGATTATTTTGACGTGCATGTTCCTGTCGATTTGGGTTGGTTCCATTCGCATCAATACGCCCATGCTCTTCGCGCTCGGCTTTTTGCCGATGTTCGGTATCGGTGGTCTGACCGGTTTGCCGCTCGGCCTCGCGGCGGCGGATTTATATTTGCACGACACCTATTACGTGATCGCCCATTTCCATTACGTCGTCGCGCCGGGAACCATCTTCGCCCTGTTTGCCGGCGTGTATTTCTGGTTCCCGAAAATGACCGGGCGGAAGATGAACGAGTTCTGGGGCCGGGTGCATTTCTGGTGCTCGTTCACCTTCATGAATATCGTGTTCATGCCGATGTTCGCGCAGGGCATCAAGGGCATGCTGCGCCGCATGAGCGACGGCGCGGTGAACTATTCCGCCGCGCGCGTGTCGAACGCCATCGACGCACTGCCCGGCACCGTGATGGAACTCAACCAGTGGATCCTCTGGGCGGCCATCGCGCTGGGCATCGCGCAGATTCCCTTCATCATCAATCTATTCTGGAGCATCAGCCACGGCGAGAAGGTGACCAGCGACAATCCCTGGGACGCGACCACGCTGGACTGGCAGACGCCCACGCCGCCGCCGCACGGCAACTTTGCGCACGAACCGGTTGTCGTGCGCGGGCCCTACGAATACAGCGCGCCCGGCCACGCCACGGATTTCACGCCGCAGGACGAACCGGTTGGTTCGGCCACGCCGATCACGCCAACCGCGCACCACTGATTTTTCATGGAAATCCCCTACACAATTGAAAGTCGTCCGGACACCGGCCTTTACAACGCCAAACTCGGCATCTGGCTGTTTCTCGCGTCGGAAGTGATGCTCTTCGGCGGCCTGTTCTCCGCGTATGTGCTGCTGCGCGTCGGCGCGGAGCCGGGCATGTGGCCGCACGGCTGGCTGAACGTCACGCTCGGCACCGTCAACACGCTGCTGCTCGCGCTCTCGGCCATCACCACGCTGCTAGCCTGGGCCGCATGCAAGGTGCGCGATTTCCGGAAGTTCAAGATTTTCCACGCCTGCACCATCGCGCTCGCGCTGACGTTCCTCGGCATCAAAAGCTACGAGTATCACGACAAATGGATTCACTACGAAGTCCAGCTGACCAACGGCAAATTTGCCGACGGCCATCTGGTCGAGAAATCACCCGACTTCGACCTCGCGAAAAAAACCGGCAGCGTCACGCTGCACGGGCGCATCGTCGACGATGAAAGGGAGTTGATGGATTTGCGCGCCCCGGCGGCGCAGTCCGCCAAACTGGATGAGGTCACCATTGCCGCGACCGACATCAAGAAGATGGAAAACTACGGGCCGAAGCATAACACTTTCACCGCGATTTATTTCACGCTCACGGGCCTGCACGCGCTGCACATCCTGGGCGGCACGCTGGTGATTTTTTATTTCTGGGCCTTTGGCGGCGCGATGTGGAAGACGGACCCCGAGCGGTTCACCAACCGCATCGAGGTCTCCGGCCTGTTCTGGCATTTTGTGGATCTGGTCTGGATTTTTCTGTTCCCTGTGCTTTATTTGACCTGATACGTTTATGAGCGAATCCGAGAAGCCCGTCTCGTTGCAAAGTTACTTCCGCCTCTGCGGGGTGATTTTCCTGGTCGTCCTCTGCACCACCTCGGCGATGATCGCCACGTCATTCTCGCACCTCGGCGAGGGCTGGACGTTGAAAGTCGCCCTCATCCTCGCCATCGCCGTGGTGAATGCCTTTTTGGTCGCCGGCTATCTCATGCATTTGCTTTCCGAGAAAAAACTGGTTTACACCGTGCTGGCGTTCACCGTGTTCTTTTTCATCGGCCTGATGGGCCTGACCATGTGGGCGATGAACGGCTTCCCGCCCGGCACCGCCAGCCATTAAATCAAATGTCACTCAAGGCCTTCCATCTCGTTTTTGTGACGCTGCTGACCGCGCTCGCCTTCGGCTGCGCGGCCTGGGCGTTCTCGTCGGGCAGCGTAATTTGGGGCGTGGCCGGCATCGCCGCCGCTCTCCTGGTGATTGTCTACGGCGTTTATTTTTTGAAGAAACTCAAAAAAATCAGCTACCTGTGAAATTGTTGCGCCTCAGCCTGCTGCCCGCCCTCGCCGCGTTCGCGCCGGCGAAAACCTTCGCCTGTGCCGCGTGTTACGGCGCGAACATTGATGCGCCGATGGCCGACGGCATGAACTGGGCCATCCTCACCCTCGGCGTCACCGTGGCGACGGTGCTGGGCGGGTTCCTGGCCTTTTTGATTTACGCCATCCGCAAAAGCGAGGCGCTCACCGCCGCCGCGGAATCGAAAAATGCTACCGCCGTTCAAAAAGTATGAAAGACTGGTTTGCCCATAATATTCTCGGCCTGCCCGAACTGGCTTCCACCAACGGCCGGGCGGTGGATGAGCTCCTGGTTTATATCCACTGGCTGATGCTCGCGCTCTTCGTCGGCTGGATCATTTATTTCGGCTATGTGCTCTGGCGTTTCAGCGCCGCCCGCCACCCCCGGGCCGATTACGAGGGCTCCAAAAGTCTTCTGCCCAAATATTCTGAAATTGCCGTGGTGCTGGTCGAAGCCGTCCTGCTCGTCGGCATCGCCATTCCGCTGTGGGCGAAAAACGTCCAGCGTTTCCCGAAGCCCGAGGATGCGACCGTGGTTCAAATCATGGCGCAGCAGTTCGCCTGGAACGCCCGTTATCCCGGCGTGGACGGCAAATTCGGCCGCCAGGACATGAAGCTCATCACGAGCGACAACGTGTTCGGCGTGGATCCCGCCGATCCGGCCGGCAAGGACGACGTGCAGGTGCTGAACGAAATCCATGTCGTCGTCAACAAGCCCGTGCTGATTTACCTGAGCTCCAAGGACGTGATTCATTCGCTGAAACTCGTGGCTATGCGCATCACCCAGGATGCCATTCCCGGCCTGCGCATTCCGTGCACCTTTACGCCCGACAAAATCGGGCGCTACCAGATTGAATGCGCGCAGCTCTGCGGCAACGGCCACGCCGCCATGGCGGGCGGTTTTGTCGTTGTGCAAAGCCAGGCGGATTTCGACACCTGGCTGAAATCCAAGTCCGGCTCCGCCGCGCCCGCGAGTTTCGAGTAATCCGCGGCGCCGGCGCCTTCCGCGCGTTCAATCGCACGTTCGCTTGCGGCGCCCCGGCTTCGGTGCATAATCTTACGATGTTATGACGGAACTTTCGCCGCACCCGCCCCGCACCATCTGGATCGGGTTCACGCTGTTGTTCGGCTTCATCGGCCTGGCATTCCTGTTGTGGTTTGTGGAATTCATCCGCAACTACCGCCCGGCGCCGCCGGTCATCGGCCCGGTCGCGGATTTCGCGCTGATCAACCAGGCCGGCCGGCTCACCACGCTGGCGGATTTGACGAATCATGTCTGGGTCGCGGACATCGTTTTCACACGCTGCGCCGGGCCATGTCCGCGCATGACCGGCCAGATGCGGTCGCTGCAAAACCTCCTGCCGCCCGACGGCAACGCCCGGCTGGTCACCCTCACCACCGACCCGGAATTTGACACCCCCGCCGTTTTGAAGAAGTACGGCGAACGGTTCAACGCGGATTTCCAGCGCTGGACGTTTCTCACCGGCACCAAAAAGGAAATCGCCGCGCTGGCCGGCGGCAGCCTGAAGCTGAGCGCCGTGCCGGTGAAAATCGAGGAGCAAAAGGACGCCGCCGATTTGTTCATCCACACCACGATTTTTGTGGTCGTGGACAAGCACGCGCAGCTGCGCGCGAGCTTTGAGACCGGGGGCGACGGCGTGGATTGGACGAACGTGGTGCAAGCGCGCCTGCTTAAAACCGTCCGGCAACTGGAAAGCGAGCCATGACCCTCCTGGATCTGCCCGCCGTCAACGCCAGCCTGAACGGCTTGAGCGCGGGGTTCCTCACCCTGGGATATATCTTCATCAAGCGCGGCGATAAAATCGCGCACCGCAACTGCATGATCGCGGCGTTCGTCACCTCGATTGTGTTCCTGGGGTGTTATCTGACATATCACGGTTATCTCGCCTACGCGTTGCATCGCGGTCCGACCCGGTTCCTGGAGCCGGAATGGTTTCGCCCCATTTATCTCCTGATCCTGCTCACACACACCATTCTGGCGGTCGTCATCGTGCCGCTGATTTTGATCACCCTCTGGCGCGCCAAACTGGGGCGGTTTGAACTTCACAAAAAAATCGCCCGCTGGACCTGGCCGCTGTGGATGTATGTTTCCGTGA
>CAIJNQ010000051.1 GCA_903822015.1 uncultured Verrucomicrobia subdivision 3 bacterium
ACTTCCCGCAGGATGCGGATCTTGTCTTCCGTCGTATACTGTTTGCCTTTCATCGTCTGGTCCTTTCTTGCGTCCCAGACTAACACATCAAATGGCCCGAAAAAGTGAAGTCACGTCACCCCTAAAAGTTCCCCTGCTGGAAACTTTCTTAAATCCGCGTCAACAATTTTTTCAAAAATATTATCTTTAACAAGCAAATTTGCAAGTAGTTGTTATTCAATGATTCGCAATGGAAGTATCCAAACATTGTGCATTATATATTATGCAAGAGAGAGGTGTCATCTTATTCAAAACAGGCTCGAGGTCACTAGTTTAGCCAAATATGTAAACAAGAGGCTTTCACATTGACCAGTTGGCGAAAGTTGCTGAGTCCGACTTGTGGCCGGAATCGCAGTTTTCAAAAAATCGGATCGAAGGCACAGCCTCGGCACTACGGGTTTTGGTGTAAGCGCAAACCCAGCATGGATCGACTCTGCCCGCAAAAAGGATTAGGCGCAGCCTCGACGCTACACGAATTGGCGCAGTGTCATCCCCTGCCCGGCAAATCCTGAAAATCCGGGGCCAGGATTCGGGGCTATGTAAACATTTACAGACTTTCCGCCGACCAAAGCGGCTGTAGAATTTTAGTTGACAGATTTTGCCCATGAATTAATAGTTTTATGGTAAAAGTGGACAACACGGACCGTTGGTGAATATTCGAATAACCCCATAAATGATATGACCCTAACCAAGCGCGATCTCGTAACCCGCATCAGCGAAGAAACCGGCCTCGGCCAGCAGCAGGTTTTTGAGGTGGTTCAAAAGACCCTTGATTATATGACCGAATCGCTGGCCAAAGGCGACAAGGTGGAATTACGCAATTTTGGCGTCTTCGAGGTAAAAGTCCGCAAGGCGCGAGTCGGGCGCAATCCCAACAAGCCGGAAACCGACGTGCCCATCCCTGCCCGATCGATGGTCAAGTTCAAGGCTGGCAAGGAAATGCGCGCGGAAGTGATGAAACTGCCGGCAAAAGCCTGAGGGCGAAGGCCCTCGGCCCGGGGTTAAGACGGCGGGATTTTTCGATTTGCTGTTTCCAAAGCCGGGATTTTTCCTATCCTACCGGGATGGAACGATTGCCCGGATTCCGAGATTTTTATCCCGAACCGCTCCCGCATCAGGATGTCTGGAGCGCCGACGCCCGCCAGTTCATATTTGACACCTGGCGCACGGTGGCGCGCCGCTACAATTTCCGCGAATACGACGGGCCACCCCTGGAACCGCTGGAACTTTTCACCACCAAGAGCGGCGAGGAAATCGTGGGCCAATTATACAATTTCGCGGACAAGGGCGCCCGCAACGTGGCACTGCGCCCCGAAATGACCCCCACCTTGGCGCGCATGGTGGCCGCGCACGAGCGAAACTACAAAAAGCCAATCAAATGGTTTGCGCTGCCGCAATTGTTCCGGTATGAACGCCAGCAGAAAGGCCGCCTGCGCGAGCATTTTCAGTTCAACGCCGACATCATCGGCGAAGCGGATCCGGCGGCGGACGCGGAACTGATCGCGCTGCTGATCGACACGCTGCGCGCGTTTGGCCTGACGGAGCAGGACTTGGTCATCCGCCTGAGCAGCCGCAATGCGTGGCATGATTTTTTCAAGCACGGCGGCGGGGACATGGCCCACGAATACGCCTTCTACCAGATCGTGGACAAACTGGAGCGCGAAGCGCCGGAAAGCAGCGATGAAAAGCTCCGGGCCCTGGGCTTTTCATTGGAAGCGGTCAACACTTTCATCGAGAAAGGCGCGCCGACGGTGGAATTGCAGAGCATCCTCGACAATCTAGCCGCGCGCGGCCTGCGCAGTTTTGCGAAAATCGATTACCGGGTGATCCGCGGCCTGGCCTATTACACCGGCGTGGTGTTCGAGGCGTTCGATGCGAAGGGCGAGTTTCGCGCCATCGCCGGCGGCGGACGCTATGACAACCTGGTCAAACTAATCAGCGGCGACAAAGTCAACCTGCCCGCACTGGGATTCGGCATGGGTGACGTGGTGCTGCTGGAAATACTCAAGTCGCGGGGCCGGCTGCCGCAATTCGACTCCCACGTGGATGTCTTTATTTTGATTGAGGACGAAGCCCTCCGGCCGCCAGCACTGAAGCTGACGCAGGATTTGCGAACCGCCGGATTTGCCGTGGAGTATCCGCTCACGCCGGCCAAATCCGACAAACAATTCAAGCGGGCCCAGGAATTGAAAGCGGGGTTCACCGCGAAACTGGAAAGCGATTCCTATGTGCGGATCCGCAACCTGAAAACCCGCGAAGAAATCGTCGCCGGCTTTGCCGACGCGGCAAATCATTTAAAATAAAGCAGCCCAACCCCGGTCCGGCGGGCGAATGTTCATGGCGCCGGCGAATTCGTCAACGGGGGCGGCGCATAAGCGGGCAGCGTGCCGTCCAAGGCGGCTTTAACAAACACGCCAAAGCGCGGCGAAGGGGTATAATTCCAGTCGGCCAGCAAGCGCGGACCGGCGTGGGGATGAAGATCCCAAGCGGTGTAAGACCATTGATGGTCCTGGATGGCTTGCAACACGTGGAGGAGCCAGTTGTCGGCGGGCACCATTTTACTGGGCCCGGAGTTGCCGCCAAATTCAGTCACAATCACCGGCAGCCGGGCGGAGGCCAGTTCCATATTGGCAATCCAGGTATAAACACTTTGGTGCTTGTTGTCATAGCAGTGGCTGGCGTAAATGACGCCGCGGCCGACAGGATCGGCAAGCTGCCGGCCGGCCAGAATGCCGGAGAAATCGTAGGCCCAGTCCAAGCCGCCGCAGATGACGACATTTTTCGCGCCGGTGGCGCGAATGGCATCCAGCACGGCCTGCATCCCCACGCACGAATAATTCACCGCGACCAGGTCCGGGCGATTGGGCGTGTCCTTAATCTCACCGCCATTCAACCAGACATCCCAAGAGACATCGTGCGGTTCGTTATACAAATCAAACAGAACGGCCGGCTGGTTGGCGTAAACCGCGGCGCAAGATTTCCAGAACACCAGGCTATTGGTGTCCGGCATGGAATGCTGGCCGATGTTCCGGCCCCATTCGTTGCAGTCCGACCAGTGCAAATCCAGAATGATATAGCAATTCCGGGCGGCGCATTCCTTCACAATCTGGTCTACCAGGGCGCGATACGCCCGGCCGCCATCAGACTGTTCGCGCCCCCAGCCGAACCAGCGATCCTGTGACAGCGGCAGGCGGATGATATTGACGTGCCAATCCTGGATGGCCACACCGACAGTCTGGAGAATATGCCCCTCGCCGTCGCTGGTAAATTCCATGCTGGCGGCGTTGACGCCTCGCAGGCGCACCGGATGGTTGCGGTCATCCAGGATTTGAGTGCCGGACACTTTTAACGGGGGCGGCGACGCCGCCCCCATCCAGGTCTGACAACCAGTGACGGAGGCCAGCAGGAAAGCGGCAAAAACAAATGCCAGGGTTGAAACATATCGGCGCATAAATGGTCTAGCCACAGATATTTGATCTGCCGGGGCCAAATGTCAACGGCAACAAAAAAGGCGAGGCTTGCGCCCCGCCTCGCGAAAGGTTGCGGTAGAAATTATTTGGCCGGCTGGGCCACGACTTTTTCCTGTTTTTCATTCACCAGCGTCGCGCCCTTGCCGAGGCGTTTGCGCAAGTAGGTGAGTTTGGCACGGCGCACCTGGCCCTGCCGCTCCACTTCAATCTTGTCCACGCGGGGCGAGTGCAGGGGGAAAACGCGCTCGACGCCCTCACCGTAGCTGATGCGGCGCACGCTGAACGTCTCGTTCAGGCCATGTCCGCGCTTGCCGATGACGACGCCGGCGAAGACCTGGATCCGCTCCTTGTCACCCTCGACGACCTTGGTATGCACTTTGACCGAATCGCCGACCGCAAATTTTGCGGGTTCCTTGCGATACTGTTCCGATTCAATTTTTTCTTGTAATGCCTGGTTCATAAAGTCATTTGCGTGACGGCCACCATGACCGCCAAAATTATTTCAATATATCCGGTCGCTGTTTTTCCGTCCGCAACCGGGCCTGCTCGCGCCGCCATTTTTCGATTTCAGCGTGGTTGCCGGAGAGCAGCACTTCGGGGACCTTCATCCCGCGAAATTCCGCCGGCCGCGTGTACTGCGGATATTCCAGCAGCCCGTGGCTGAAGGATTCGTCGTGCGAACTCGCGTCATCGCCCAGCACGCCGGGCAGCAACCGGACCACCGCATCCACGATCACCATCGCCGGCAGCGCGCCGTTCGTGAGAACATAATCGCCGATGGACAAATCGTCATCCGCCAGCGCCACGCGCACCCGCTCATCAAAGCCCTCGTAACTACCGCAAACCAAAAGCAAATCGTCCTGCACCGCCAACTCGCGCGCGACGGACTGGTTGAACTTGCGCCCCGCCGGCGACAACAAGATGACACGCGTTTTTTTGCGCCGCAAACTCTCGACCGCCGCAAAGAGCGGTTCCACTTTAAGCAACATGCCCGGACCGCCGCCGAAAGGACGGTCGTCCACGGTCTTATGCCGGTCCTGCGTCCAGTCGCGGAGGTTATGGATCTGGAGATCCAGCAAACCCGCCGACCGCGCCCGCTTCACAATACTTTCGTCCAGCGGCCCGGCGAACATCGCCGGGAAAAGGGTGAGCACGTCAATTTTCATCCGTGCCAATCAGGCCAACCCCTACCGAGCCGGCGTTTCCTCAACAATTTCGACCGAGCACCGCAAACCCTTTTTCGCACTGCCGGCGAGCAACAACGAGCGGATAGCGTTAATGGTAATGCCCCTGACGCCCGATGATTTTGCCGACATCCGACGGGTCGAGCCGCAACTCGTACACGGTCAAGCCGCCGCGATCGACCGGGGTAACCGTCACCGCCGCGGGATGCTGAACGAGCCCCTTGACGATGTATTCCAAAAACGCCTGCATCGCGGAAAAAACAAATCAAGCCGCCGCCGGAACCGCCTTGCCGGCCTTCTTGATAAAACTAGCGACGGTATCACTGGGCTGGGCGCCCTGACTGATCCAGTATTGCGCGCGGTCCAGCTTGAGGGTGAAATTGTCGCCCGACTTGAGCGGCTGATACACGCCGATTTCCTCGATGAACTTGCCATCGCGGGGGCTGCGGCCATCGGCCACGACAATACGGAACACGGGGGCGTTTTTCGTCCCGACGCGCTTCATGCGAATTTTTACAGACATAAGTATTTCAAAAGAGCGCGGAGATTATCAGGTGACAGAGAAATGGCAAGCCCTGATTTGAGGAAAAACCCGGACTTGCCGCCCGGGCGAATCGCTGGTTTGCTGGACGGGTGAGCCAACCTTACGAGGAAATACTAGACGGCGCGTCGCTGCCGCGATCCGCACCCGGCGTGCGCCACGAACAGATTTGCGCCCGCCTGCACAGCGCGATGACCGCGAGCGTGGCCAATCTGGGCAGCGCGCAACTGCTTGCGCCACGCACGAAAATCCAGGTCGCGCGCACCACGGCCATCCGCCCCGACCTGGCGCTGGTCACCACGGCCACGGGCAAGCTCTGGCTGGCCGTGGAGATCGTCCACACGGGCGACCATCACGCCGACACGGTCATCAAAAAAGAGGTCTACGAGCGGGCGCGGGTGCCGCGCCTGTGGATGGTGGACCCGCGCTACGACAATGTGGAGATCTATCATAGCACGGAATTCGGCCTGGTGCTGAAGGGCATCCTGGCGGGCAGCGAGGTGCTGGCGGAAAAACTGGTGCCGGAATTCCAGATTGTCATCGCCGAATTATTTGCCACGCCGCCCGCCGGCCAGAACCCCGGGTGATTTGGTTGAACGGGAAGGCAACCCAGACTGTCTAATGATGTGGACAAGAAAATCAAAATACCGACCAACCTATGAAAAAATACAAACTGACCCTCGCGATCGCCGCCAGCCTGATGCTGGCGGCCGGCAATGCAACCCTGTTCGCCGCGGATGCAAACAAGGAATTCACCCTCACCGGCAACATGGTCTGCGGCAAATGCACGCTGCATGAAACCAAAAGCTGCCAGAATGTGGTGCAAGTGACGCAGGACGGGAAAACGGTCAATTATTACCTGAAGGAAAACAAGACCAGCACGGAAGCCCACGAGGCGGTTTGCCATGGGGACACGGAAAAAGTGACGGTCACCGGCACGGTTGAAGAAAAGGACGGCAAGGAAGTACTGACGCCGAGCAAGATCGAACCGGTCAAATCATAAGCGCGGGTCGGAACATGACACGGGTCCGTTCAGAGTGATCCAGACTGACAGGAGCTGCGACACAGCGTTTGAGCGGCAGCAGCTTGTTGAAGGGATACCAACTCCGCGTGCGGACAAAAGCGGCGTGGCGTTTCACTTCCCGCCGCAGTCCATAAGGCGTCCGGTCCAAACGACCTCAACGGATTTATCAGCGGCTACGGTATTTGCTTAATACCTCCAAACCGGCAAACACACCAAACGACCGCCACGGGAAATCATTTCCGGCGGCGGTTGAATTTCACGCAGTCGGCGTAGGTCACGCCGCTGCCCCCGAAGATATCGAGCGCCGATCCGATGGTCAGATCCACCCTGCCCTGCCCCAACCGGGTGACGGTTTCCAGGTCGGCAAGCGAGTTCGCACCGCCAGCGTAGGTCGTTGGAATCGGCGTCCATTGACCGAGTTTCCCGACCAGATCGCCGTCAATGCCGCGGCACAAGCCCTCCACGTCCACGGCGTGAACCAGGAATTCCGCGCAGAAGTCAGAAAGCCTGGCCAGCGTTTCCGCGTTCACAGCGAGTTCGGTGAACTTCTGCCAGCGGTCGGTGACGACGTAATATTGGTCGCCGCGTTTGCGGCAGCTCAGATCCAGCACGAGCCGATTTTTGCCGATGGCTTTGACCAGTTCGGCCAACCGCGCCCAGTCCACGCGACCTTCGCGAAAGACCCAGCTGGTGACGATGACATGCGAGGCGCCGGCCGCGAGCCAGGCGGGCGCATTGGAAGCGTTCACGCCGCCGCCGAGGTGCAGGCCGCCTGGAAAGGCCGCGAGCGCCGAGCGGGCGACCGATTCATTACCCGCGCCAAGCTGGATGACGTGGCCGCCGAACAAGGCATCGCGCCGGTAGAGTTCCGCGAACCAGGCGGCGGGCCGGTCGGAGACGAAGTTGGTACGCAAGGCGGCATCGCCGAGGGTGCCGCCAACGATTTGCTTTACGTGGCCTTCATGCAAGTCAATACAGGGACGAAACATGGGTGCAGGCTAGATTACGCGCGGACCAAGTTCAAAGCTGAAAGAGGAAGCTAAAAAGCCGCCCCGGTTACCTGGAGCGGCTTTGAATTGGGTCAGGGCTCGACGGAGTCTCGCCCCACCAGATTATTTCTTCTTCGGCGCCTTGGCCTTGCGCTTTTCCTCAATGGCGGCCTGGGCGGCGGCGAGGCGAGCGACCGGCACGCGATACGGCGAGCAGCTCACATAGGTGAGGCCGGCGCGGTGGCAGAACTTGACGGAGTCGGGGTCGCCGCCGTGTTCGCCGCAGATGCCGAGCTTGATGCCGGGACGGGTCTTACTGCCCTTCTCTACGGCGATCTGAATGAGCTGACCGACGCCGGTCTGATCGATGGAGGCGAAGGGATTCTTCTTCATGATTTCGTTCTCGGTATAGGCGCCGAGGAAGGAACCAGAATCATCGCGGGACATGCCGAGGCAGGTCTGGGTCAGATCGTTGGTGCCGAAACTGAAGAACTCAGCCGTCTGGGCGATCTCATCCGCCGTGAGCGCACCGCGCGGGACTTCGATCATGGTGCCGACGCTGTAAGCGAATTTGACCTTCTTCTCGGCCA
>CAIJNQ010000052.1 GCA_903822015.1 uncultured Verrucomicrobia subdivision 3 bacterium
AACAGCAGGTAAAACATCACATTCTTCTCCACGAGCAGCGCGTTGAGAATCCCGGAGTTTTCCTCCGTCCAAATGCTGATATTGTAGCCGGGCCCGAGGGCGGCGAGCAATTCCCGCCGCACCAGCGGCGCCTGATAAGGATCGCGCAACATCACCATGAGGCCGTGGACATTGTCGTTCAGATGGTAAAGGTCCTGCGCATTTTCGAGCGAGGTCACGAGGATGTTCGCATTATATTCAAAGTAGCCGACATCAAAAATTCCGTTCACCGTATAATCGTCCGGCAACACGGCTTCCGCATCCGGCTTGCCCTGCCGTTTCTCCATTTTTTCCAAATCCGCCGGCGAATAAATCGAAATGCGATCGCCCACGGACAGATTCAAATTCTCGGCGAACTGGCTGCCGACCACAATTCCGCGCCCGCTCAAATCAAACTTTCCACCGCCCGGAATGATTTTTTCCGGTATGACGCTCACAGAACTTTCGCGCGCCGGGTCCACGCCGCGCACCCACGGCGCGCCGGTGAGCCGGGACTGACCCTTGGGCGGCTGCGTGACCACCAGCACCTGGCCCAGCACGAATGGCGCGACGCCCCGGACATTTTTGTTCGACGCGACAAGGCTCATTACCGGCGCATAATTATCCATCGGCCTGGCGTTGGCGAAGACCTTCAAGTGCGCATTGAAGCCGAGGATTTTTTCACGCAGATCGTGGTCGAACCCGCTCATGACGCTGATGACGATCATCAGCACGGCCACGCCGAGCGCGACACCGAGGATGGAGATGAGCGTGATGATTGAGACAAACGTCCGTTTGGGCCGCAGATAACGCAGCGCGAGCAGCAGTTCAAACGGAAGTTTCGACATGAGCGGGAAGGCTAAAGACGATGCCGGTTTCTGGCAATTCAATTGCGGGGTGCGAACGGATTTCCATCCGGGAGCGTGGCGGGAATGGCCGGCACGAACAGCAGGCTGACGAACAGATATATCCAGCCGAGAATAATATGCGCGCCAAAAATGAAGCCGAACTGCACCAGGTCCAAGGCGCCGAAATCGTAAAGGACAATGCCGGAAGCAATCAGCAAAGCCCCCGGCAGCAGCGCCGCGCCTGACAGCTGCCAGCTCCGGCGTAAATTCAAATCACGATTGACAAAATATCCGAGGAGCCAGACCGGCAGAAAATAGAGCGTCGCCAACGTCCACCAGCTCGCCAGCAGGCCGCCGGCGGTCAGGACGGCGGCGGCAAACAATATTTCAGCCTTCCAAGCGCCCCAGAGCGGTTTCAATTCCGTCCGGTTAAACGGAAGGGTGTAACCGGCGGGATAGGGAAATTCCGTGTAGCCGAGCAACGCGGAGGCCCAGACGGTGTCCTGCCCGAATTCAACTTGAATGTCGGCGGTTGAGTTCATTTTATCATCGTGATCCAGGTCCACATCGAGCGCGAGAAACCGTCCTTCGGCGAGCAGCTTGGGCTCATCGCCCCGCCAATCAAGCTTAGCGGAACGGATTTGGCCGGCAGCAGGCAGGTTATCAATCGCCCCGTGAATGACGGGAAAAACGCTGTCATCAACAAACCAGACCACGGACGCGGCGCCGAGCAGCGCGACGAGGATTTGCACGAGCAGCAGGTTTCCCATTCGCGCCCGGGCAAACGCCGCAACGCCACGCGGCGTCAGCGGTTCCCAGGCGAAGATGGATTTCACATCGGCACTCATCGGGGCGGAGCTTAAACAAAAAGGCCGCACAGATAAACGAATCCATGCGGCAGATGGGTTTCAAAAATATCAGGGCGCAGATTCTGCCGGCGGCGGGGTCTGACCGGCGGGCGGCGGCACCACGACGACCGGCACGGGATAACGGATTTTCATCACGTCATCGACGAGAACTTCGATAAAATAGGTTCCGGCGGTCTTGAATTCGAGCTGGTTGAAAACCATGACGTTGGTGGAGTGCATGGCGGGGTCACGGAGTTCAAACTTCAAGTCAGCCTTGCGCAGCACTGTCGTCTGGTCGGGCGCGATGACCCGGACGTTTTCCGTGAACTGGCCGATGCCGGCGGTCCAGCGGTTAAAAACGCAAAGCCGGCCAGCGACGATAGGCAGTTGCTGCACGCGGATAAGGTTGATAACGCCGACGATGAAAAAGTTGCCGTTGGCTTCCTGGCGGACCTCCTCGCACAGCAGCGAGGATTGCAGGTCGGGGAGAATTCGAGTGGCTTGCATGAATCAGTTGGGTTAATGGTTGTTAGTTGAGAGTTTTTCCGGCGGCACTGACAGTGTTCTGCATCAGCATCGCAATCGTCATCGGGCCGACGCCGCCGGGATTCGGCGTGATTCTTCCGGCGATCGGCTGCACCGCAGCATAATCGACATCACCAACGAGCTTCGTTCCCGTCCTGGAGCCGGGATCCGGAACGCGGTTCACTCCGACATCAATCACCGTCGCCCCCGGTTTGACCATGTCGGATTTCACAAATTTCGGCACGCCCATGGCCGCGATCAATATATCCGCGCGCCGGCAGTGCGCCGCAATGTCGCGGGTGGCCGAATGACAAATGGTCACCGTTGCGTTCGCGTTTTTACCTTTCTGGCATAACATCGCGGCCATCGGCTTGCCGACAATGTTGCCGCGACCGAGAACAACAACCTCGGCGCCGTCGGTCGGCACTGCCGACCGCACCAGGAGCTCCATAATGCCCGCGGGCGTGCAGGGCCGGAAACCGCTCGCGTCACCGAGCATGAGCTTGCCGACATTGACCGGGTGAAAACCATCCACGTCTTTCGACGGGAGGACGGTGGAGAAAACCACGGATTCGCGGATATGCTTCGGCAGGGGTGCCTGAACAAGAATGCCGTGCAGACGCGTATCGGCGTTCAATTTTGCGAGCAAGGCCAGTAAGTCCGACTCGCTCGTGGACTCCGGCACGATGTGCGTTTCAGAGGCAACACCAAGCTCGGCACAGGCTTTTTCCTTGCGCCCGACATAGACTTTGGATGCCGGATCTTCGCCAACGCGTACAAACGCGAGACCAGGAGTCACGCCACGTCGCCTCAATTCCGCCACGCGCTGCGCCAATTCACGCTGAATTTGCACAGCGATGGCGCGGCCATCAACCACGTTGTCTGGGTGTGGGTAAATAGACTTTGGGGATGGCATTGGTATCAAGGACCTCAATCCGCTGAATAGTCAGGAGGGGCGTATCGGGCCACCGCTCCGCAAGGCTTTCCTGTCCCGTCACATAAATACGCATCCCGCTGTAACGGCTGATGTCGAGGTTCGTGGACGTGGTGTAGAGAAAATTGATGTTCTGTCTCGTGGACGGGTCATACAGGACATACGCCGTCGGGGCGATGATGCTGCCGACCGGTCCGACCACACCTTCATGAGTCACGATGCGTGGCGGCGGCGGATTCGTATCCACCACGGAGGACGGGTTCGATTCCGAAGGGGCCGGGCTGACCGGCGGTGCGGATGAGGGATTCGATGTGGCTGGCCCGGTAGCCGGGATGGCAGCCGGTGGAGTGGTCACAACAGGTGCGGCCTCAGTCACCGGCGTTGGCGTCGGAACGGGCACCGGAACCGGGGTCGTTTCCGACGAAGCCGGCGGGTTGGCCGCCAGATTTCCTGATGCTTCCTGTTTCAAATACATCGCGGCAACAAACGCGTAGGCGGTCGCCGGCGGGTCGATCTCGGACCAGGCCCCCTTGGTATTGATGACATTAACTGCGGAGCCGTTTTCTATGACACCGAGAATGCTGTAGTTTTCCCCCGGACCGGCACGCAAGTTCAATTTCTTTGCCGTTACTGTCTTATTGGCCGGGTCAATGTATTTGGTGTTTACCCAGATATGGGTGCTGCCCGGCAGCGTGATTTTTGCCCATTGCGCCGGCTCACCCGTTGCGTGCTTGTCCAGATTGAGCTGGCTGATCACCGTCACCACATCGCCTTTGTTCAGGTGCGCAATGACTTCGCCCTTAAGGCCGGCCTGACCACGCACATTTAAATTTTTTACGGCGACCTGGGCGGCGCCGGAAACCAAGGTGACCGAAGGCTCGTCGAGCGCGGCCCGCTTCGGAGCCGCCACATGTTTTTTATGTTTGACCGGCGCGTTGGTAGCCACCGGCGCGACCTCCGCCGTGGGCGAAACCGCCGGAGCCGGAATCGGCGACAAAGTGTTGGTGTTGTTTTGCGCGAGCAAACTCGTCGCCATCATCATTCCTAAAATCAACCAGCCATTCGTTTTCATAGTAATGCAAGTAAAGTTTTAATTTCAGCCGCTGTCAACGCCCGCCATTTGCCGGGCTTCAACTCACCCAATTTAATCTTCCCGATCTGGATCCGCTGCAACCGTTTCACCGTTAATGCCTGTGATTCAAACAACCGCCGAACCTCGCGGTTTTTGCCTTCGCTCAATTCCAGCTCTACCACGCTGCGACTGCGCCCCCCGGAGACGATCACCGCTTTCTCCGCCTTCAATTTTTCACCCGCGTGCCAGACGCCGGCGACGAACTGGGACAGCATCGGACGGGTCACTTCGCCTTCCACCGTCGCGAGATATTTTTTGCGGACGCCGTAGCGCGGATGTGTCAGGTGCAACGCAAATTGTCCATCATTGGTCAAAAAAATCAATCCTTCGCTGTTGTAATCCAAGCGCCCCACGGAATTTGCAATCTGCCATTCGCGCGGCAAAAGATCATAAATCGTCGGGCGGTCATGCTCATCTTTGTGCGAACACACGCAGCCCGTAGGCTTGTTCAGCGCAATGTAAACCTTATTTTTGGCGCGAACAATTTTGCCGTCAACCATCACTTCGTCGCGATCCGGGTCAATCTTTGTTCCCAGCGCGCGGATAATGCGGTCGTTGACGCGCACCAGCCCGTCCAAAATCAGTTTTTCGCCGGCGCGGCGCGAAGCCACGCCGGCATCCGCCAGAAATTTCTGCAAACGAACTGAAGGTGACATGGAACAAGTGGCGGGGGACGCGAGCACAAGTCCCGTCACTTGTCACTCGTCACCGGCCACAGTTTACGCCTCGGGCTTCGTCTTGCGGAGACCGGTGATGCGGTCGCCGGCTTTGCGCTGGCCGCGCTTTTCGAGGAGCGCCGTGCGTTCAAAACGCTTGAGGACATTGCGCTTACCGCCCAAAGTGGACGCCGCGCGGAGACTGCGATGCTGTGACATAAATTTTTGAGTTAAATTTCCGTTAAAAAACGAGCGGTAAGAATACCAGATCCATTCCCCCCTGCAATGCTGAAATTTATCACCAATTCACGTCCCGCCATTCGCGCAACATCGTCTCAACCTGTGCGAGCGTGCCCACAGGCACCAGCATCCGGTAGGAATAATCGCCGCCGCAAAGTCCCTTATCCCTCCGGACGCGAAAGACGCAGTTCCATTTCACCACGGAAGCCTCTGGAAAAGTCCAACGGCCATAACCTGGCCCAGTGGTGCCCGGCTGATTTTGCGGCGGTGAAAAAATGCCCATCGCGAACCGCCCGTCAGGCGTGGCCAGCACGATGGGATTATTTATTTCGCCCGGATCAGCGCTCAACGCCTGAAGCATTCCAATCCGCGGATTAAACTCCCAAAACCGGCTGAACTCTGGCGGCATATAAGCCGTCAACGCCTCAAATTGCGCGGAGGCATGATGTGCGCTTTGGGGCAACTTAAAGGTGACGCGATAATCCAACGCCTGCGGCCAGCGGTCAAACCCGATCCGCACATCCTTCGCCAGCATATAATCCGAAAGCGCGTTGGTATTGCGCGCCAGTTCGCCACCCGAGGATTCGCCCGGCTTGAGCCAGAACGCCATCTGCGTCCGTGTGTGGAGACGGTTTCCCTTGGCCCGGATCTGCCGTAGCCGACTCGTCGTGTTGGTACCGGCGCCATCATCGCGCGAACCAGCCTCGGTGGGATTAAACGTCTCCGCGTTGGCCGCCGGCGAATCATCAAAGGAACACGCTGATTGCAGCTGACGCCCGTGGTCGGTGCTGTTGACGAATTCCTGGCCATTCCAAGTGAGCGAGTCAATCGCCCCAGCCAACCGCCGCGTCGTGGTGACGACCATGTCCGAGTTGCCGGCGCGCGCGCGAATCTGAGCGTGGCCATCCGGCGGAGCGGCGAAAACCGTTAACGACACCAGCAAAAAAATGATGAGCGCAAACCGCCTCACCACTTCAATTCCTGCAATCGACGGGCAACTTCCTCGGCATTGGCGCGACTGTTAAACGCACTAATGCGGAAATAACCTTCGCCTTTTGAGCCAAACCCGGAACCCGGTGTGATAACGACATTGGCATCGTTCAAAATCTTGTCGAAGGCCTGCCAACTCGTGACGCCTTTCGGCGTGCGCACCCAGATATACGGCGCATTCACGCCGCCAAATACTTTCAGCCCCGCTTTCTTCGCACCCCGGCGCAACACTTGCGCGTTGCCAAGATAATGCTGGATAAGCGCGTGCACCTGCATCTTACCCTCCGGCGAATACAGCGCCTCCGCCGCGCGCTGCACAATGTAGCTCACGCCATTGAATTTCGTTGTCGAGCGTCGATTCCACAGGGGGTGCAGCGGCTTTGCCTCGCCAGACTGGGTAAAACCGTTTAGCGATTTCGGCACCACGGTGAACGCGCAGCGGGTGCCGGTAAAACCGCCATTCTTGGAGAAGCTCCGGAACTCAATGGCACATTCCCGCGCGCCGGGGATTTCGTAGATGGAATGCGGAATGCCCGGCTCAGTGATGTATGCCTCATAGGCCGCGTCAAATAAAATAACCGACTTGTGCCCGAGCGCGTATTTCACCCAGGCCTCGAGCTGCTCGCGAGTGGCCGCCGCACCGGTGGGATTGTTCGGGGAGCACAAATAGATCACGTCCGCATGCTTTTTCGGCGGCGCGGGGATGAAACCATTCGCCGGCTTGCAGGGCAGGTAAATCAGTTTGGCATAGGCGCCCACCTCGTTCGCCTCACCAGTGTGGCCGACCATCACGTTCGTATCCACGTAAACCGGATAAACCGGATCGCTTATGGCAATCTTGTTTTTACGGCCAAGGATATCGAGAATGGCGCCACAATCGCACTTGGAGCCGTCGCTAACAAAAATCTCATCATCCGCCACGTCAAGCCCCCGGTCGCGAAAATCATTTTGCGCGATGGCGTGGCGCAGCCAGTCGTAGCCCTGCTCCGGGCCATAGCCCTTGAACGTCGAGCGGGCCGCCATTTCATCCACGGCCTTGTGCATCGCCGCAATCACGGCGGGCGGCAGCGGTTCGGTCACGTCGCCAATGCCGCAACGGATGAGGCGTTTGGCCGCTTCGGGATTCGCGTCACAAAACGCCTTAACGCGCCGGCCGATTTCGGGAAACAAGTATCCGGCTTTCAGTTTGAGAAAATTGTCGTTGAGCAATGCCATAATATATGGATTTAGAATCCAGAATTCAGGCACCGGAATAAAGCAAAATAGCCGCGAGAATTTTTTTTAAAGCAAAAACCCGGCGAGGGCCGCAGTCATGTAGGCAGCCAACAAACCGCCCAGCATCGCGCGAAAACCAAGGCGGGCCATTTCGCTGCGGCGTTCCGGGGCGAGTGAACCGATCCCGCCGACCTGAATGGCAATGCTGGAAAAATTTGCAAAACCGCAAAGCGCATAGGTGGCGATGGTAAAACTGCGCGAGTCCAGCGCGAGGTGTCTGGCGTTGGCGGTGAGATCGAGATACCCGACAAATTCGTTCAGCACGATACGTTCGCCTAAAATCTGCCCGACGGCCACGCAATCCTGCGCCGGCACGCCCATGAGCCACGCAAACGGCGCGTTGACCCAGCCGAAAATATTTTGCAGTGTCACAGGATTTTTCAGGCCAAGCTGCGTCTGTGGCCAGCCGAACACAAAATTCACCAGCGCGATAATGGCGATGAACGCAATGAGCATGGCGATGATGTTCAGCGCCAGGTGAAAGCCGTCCCCCGCCCCGCGGCAGATGGCGTCAATAGAATTGGCTGTGGTGCGCGGGGTCATCGCGGGGGAACCGGCGGCGGTCTCACTTTTCTCCGTTTCCGGCAGCATGATTTTGGCGATAAGCAGGGCGGCGGGACAATTCAAGACCGACGCGGTCAGTAGATGGCCGGCGGTGTCGGGATAACCGGCACGCATGCCCATCGCCGCATAAACCGCCGCGACGCCTCCCGCAATATGAGCCATCCCGCAGACCATGATGGTCATCAGTTCACTGCGCGTCATGCGCGGGACGTAGGGGCGGATGACCAATGGCGCCTCGGTCTGGCCCATGAAGATATTCGCGGCGGCGGAAAGGGTTTCACTGCCGCTGGTGCCGAGAGCCTTGCGCATCACCCACGCGACCGCGCGCACCACCCGCTGCAAAATGCCCCAATGATAAAACAGAGATGACAGCGCGGCCACGATGACCACCGTGCCTATGACCAGAATGGCGAAAATGACGGAATTGCCGGGGCCAAATTTTTCCGCGAGCAAATTGCCGTCCGCCAGCGGCCCGAAAACAAACCCGGTCCCTTCGGTGGAAAACTGGATCAGCTTCTGGATGACTTTGCCGGCGAATTCAAACAACTTGCCGCCCCACGGCGTGTCCAGAATCAGAATGGCCAGCGTGAGTTGTAATCCCAGCCCCCACAGGACCGTGCGCCAGGGGAATTTTCTGCGGTTGTAAGAAACCGCCCATGCGAGCAGAAGCATCGCCGGCCAGCCGAGCAGACTGATTAATTTGAGTTCCATCTATTTATTCAAATCATTACAGATCTGTTTGGAAACTTCCTGGTAAATGTGCGGATGCAGCACGCCGACGAACGGCAGGTTGCGGTACCGCTCGGCAAAATCAAGTCCATACCCGACGACAAACAAATCCGGGATGGAAAAGCCGACGTGATGGGCGCGGATATTTTCAACCCGCCGGCTGGGTTTGTCGAGCAGGACGCAGGTTTTGATTGTGCGCGGCTTCAAAGCGCGCAGCTTGGGCAAAACCCGGCTCATGGTTTTGCCGGTATCCAGAATGTCATCCACCAGCAAAACATCGCGGTTGCGCACGTCGAGACGCAATTCCTTGGTGAACACCAGTTCGCCGGATTCCGTGCCCAGGCCGTAGCTGGAAACACCAATGAAATCCAAACGCAGCGGCAGATTCAAATGGCGGATCAAATCCGCGAGGAACATTACCGTGCCGCTCAAAAGCGACACAACCACCATTTCCCGCCCGCGAAAATCCCGCTCAATTTCGCGCGCCAGCCCCTTGATGCGGCGGGCAAGCTGATCATCGGTAATGAGGATGGACTCAACCTCCTTACGCCACCGCAGCGGGACGGAGGTTTTGGAGCTTTTTAATATGACACTCACTCGTCAGATGTGTTTGGAATCATTCTCGTCCTTTTGCGTGTAACCAGTGTCCTGGCGCTTGAAATTCACCTCGTTCTTTTTCACATAGGCCGCGAAGACATCATCCGCGTCCATGCCCAGCACCTGCGCCATGCTGATCAAAAAATGAAACAAATCGACCACCTCGACACGGGCATTTTGCTCGTCGAACTTTTGATACTTGGCCCACCATTTCCACGGCACACTGTCGGTGAGTTCGGCCATTTCTTGCGACATGGCACGGCAGTAATTCAGAATCCACCGGGTTTTTTCTTCTTCGCTCATCCCGTCGGTTTTGACGCCGATGCGTTGATTGAGCGCTTTCTGCATCCGAAAAAGTTCGCGGAGTTGATCTGGATTTTCCATGCGGGAAAAATACCTGAGCCGCGGGCCAGGGGTAAGCAGAAAGTTGTCCCCAGCCGCCTGGCGGCGCGCCACCTTTTCTTTTTGGCTTTGAACTTACCGCCGCGAACCGTATAACAAGCCCATGTTGCCAACGCTTTTAGCCAACGGCGGCGCGATGATTTGGTTGATTCTCATCGCCGGAGCCGTAGCCCTGGTCGTGTTCATTGAACGCGTGCTGCACTGCCACCGCGCGCAAATCAATTCCGCCGAGTTTCTCAGCGGCGTGCGGAACGTGCTCAAGCGCGACAATGTCGTGGAGGCCATTTCGATCTGCGACGCCACACCCGGACCCGTGGCCCGGCTCGTGAAGACGGCGATCCTCAACCGCGACAAGGACCGCGACCGCGTGCGCGAGGCGGTGGAAGAAGCCGGCCTGACCGAAGTTCCATTGCTTGAAGACCGCCTAAATCTTTTGGCCACCATTGCCCAAATCGCGCCATTGCTCGGCTTGCTCGGCACGATTCTCGGCTTCATGGAAATTTTCCACCAGATGCAGGAAGCCGGTCTCTACGCCAATATCGAACAGCTTTCGCACGGGATCTGGAAGGCGCTCATCTGCGCGGGGGCGGGCATCGCCGTCGCGATTCCGGCGCACGCGGGCTACAATTATCTCGTCAGCCGCATTAATAAAATCGTGCTCGACATGGAACGCGCCGCCGGCGAAATCGTCAACATTGTCACCGAAAACGGCAACGGCAACGGTCCCGGCCAATCCAGATGAAATTTCCCCGCAACACCCGGTTGCTGCGCAATCCCCTCGATGTTGCGCCGTTCGCCGCCGTCTTTTTCCTGCTCGTTATTTTTCTTATGCTGGCGGCCCTGCTGCCGACACCCGGCCTGCCGCTGCAATTGCCGGTCGCCAGTGATTTACCCGGCACGGACCGGCCGGGATTAGCCGTGGCGGTTGATGCCGGCGGCCGTTTTTATTTCGCCAACCAAATCGTTAGCGCGACACAACTAAAATCAAATTTGATGGCGGCCGTAAAAAATTCCAACGTGCCGCTTACACTGGTCATTCACGCCGATAAGAGCGTGACCTACGAACAGCTTGTCCGCCTGACATTGATCGCGCGTGACGCCGGCATCCAGACCGCGCTGCTCGCCACTTTGCCCCGAATTGTCACCACGCCCGATCTGCTCCCATGAACGACGCCCCGGTATATCTGCCAGCGCTGGAATCTGCCGGGTCAAGGCGCAGCGAGAACTGGTCAACCCCCCGCCGGATCACCGTCATCGCGCTGGTTGCTGCCGTACAAATCGCCTTGATTTTCGTGTTCGGTGAAAAGCAGGCGATACATCCACGCGCGGCACTCCATGTTCCCACGCTTAAACTCGCGGACAACACCGGGGAGCAGATCGCCTTGAACGACCCGACGCTATTTGTCCTGCCCAACCCGAAAGATTTCGCGTCCGCCGTGTGGCTGAATCGGGAGACTCAGGCGCCGCCCATTTTCCGCTGGACGGAATCGCCGCGCTGGCTGCCACTGAACACCAACAGCTTGGGTGGGGTCTTTGGGGATTTCATGAAGTACAGTTTTTCTGCGGGCCATGCTTTTGACTATAAACCCGAGGCCATATTCACTGCCCCGACGCTGCCGGTTTTATCCGCGCCGATACGGAATTCAACAATGCTAACCACGGGGGAACTTGCGCAACGGCAATTGCCCAACTCAATCAGCCTGACGAACTGGCCGTATGCAGAGGTGCTTGCGCCATGCGTGGTTCAAATACTCGTGGATCCAGCAGGAAATGTGGTTTCCTCGGTGCTCCTGAAATCGAGCAATTACAAAAATGCCGATGACAAGGCACTCGAACTGGCCAGCACTCAACGCTTCACGCCGTCCACGCACCTCACTTTTGGCCGGATTATTATCAACTGGCAGACGATGCCACCCATTCCGAATCCGTGATATGTCCGCTCCCTGGCTCATTGTGATTTATGTGGCGGGGCTGCTGGGCACGCTCAGCGGCTGGGGTATTTATGCGGAACTGCGTCGCCGCCGTTTCGGCCCGGCACACCCGGAAGACCGGGTATTCCGGTGCACCAAATGCGGTTTTGTTTATACCGACGACGCCGATGTGGATCGCTCGCGCTGTTCACAATGCGGCAAAATGAACGTGCCGATGGAGTTTTAATTTCCCGTTTTCAATTCCACGACGTCATGCGGGGCAGCTTCGCGCATGCCTGCGGGACTGACACGAATGTAGCGGGCCTTGTCGCGGAGTTGCGTGAGGTTGGCTGCGCCCAGGTAACCCATGCCGCTCTGGATGCCGCCGATGAGTTGGGCCAGCACCCGATCCACCGAGCCGCAGGCTTCCTTAAGCGCCTCGATACCTTCGGCGGCAACTTTCTGCGTGGGATTTTTGTCGTGCCCATAGCGCGCGGCCGAGCCGGTGCGCATCGCCGCCAGGCTGCCCATGCCGCGATACTGCTTGTAAAGTTTACCGCTGATCTCCACCACATCGCCGGGGGCCTCGTTGCATCCGGCAAAAATGCCGCCGCAAATTACGGCCTGCGCAAGCGTTAACGCCTTCACGATGTCGCCGGATTTTGTGATGCCGCCGTCGGCCAGAATGGAGACTTTTTTCTTGGCCGCCGCGCGCGAACAGATATAGAGCGCGGTCATCTGGGGAATGCCCACCCCCGCGACGATGCGAGTGGTGCAGATTGAGCCCGGCCCCTGCCCCACCTTGATGGCGTTCGCACCGCAGTCGGCCAGAAATTCGACACCCGCCGCACTCGTGACATTGCCGGCGATTATGGGCAATTCCGGAAACGCGTCACGCAATACGCGCACCATGTCGCCCACGCCCTTCGTGTGACCGTGCGCCGTGGATACCGCGACCACATCCACCCCGCGTTCCACGAGCCCACCGACGTGTTCGAGGATTCTCTTTTTGTCAAGTTCGCCAAAGGCATTGCGGGTGGCGGAAACCGCCGCGCCACAAATAAGGTGATGGTGCGCGTCCCGCGCAGGCTTGAACTGCGCCTTGCGTTCCTGCGTGATGCGCTCGACGTCGCTCATAGTGATCAGTCCGTGCAGATGATCGTCGTCATCCACCACCAGTAATTTGTGGATGCCGATATGCTCGGTGAAAAATTTGTCGGCCCGGGCAATCGGGTCCCGGCCCAGCTCCTTTTTGGTGATGGTGTGGACCTGCTGTCGCGGCGTGAGCGCCTCGGAAACTTTTTTCGTCGCGTAACGGGGCTTCACCACATGGCCGGACAGAAGACCGACCAGCATTCCCTTCGCATCCACGACGGGAAACGTGCTAAACCCGAATTTTTTCTGTTCAATCAGGGCAAGCACATCGCCGATGAGCTGGTCCGGGGCAATCTTGATCGGTTCCTGGATAAGGCCGTGGACGTGATTTTTCACCCGGCTGACCTGCGACAACTGCTCGCGTTCGGGCATATTATAATGGATCAGACCGAGGCCGCCATTCAGCGCCATCGCGATGGCCATGCGCGATTCGGTAACGGTATCCATGTCGGAGGAGATCGCCGGTATATGGAGATGCAATCCCTCTGTTAGTGAGGTGTCGAGCTGGGTGTCGCGCGGCAGGATTTCCGAATAAAGCGTCGCCAGCGTTATGTCATCAAACGTGAGACCGATCTTGGTGTTTGCAGGGAAAAATTTATCCGCCGGTTGGTAGAACGGATCGTCGAAGGTGGAATTGCGCGTCGCTGCCATGTCAGAAAATGCCTGCCGGCCGGCGGTTTTGGCAAGCAATTATTTAATCCGCGTAACCGGCAGGATGCTTTTGATGCCACGCCCACGCGGTGGCGACAATATCCTCCAGTTTCGGATATTTTGGCTGCCAGCCGAGATCACGGATCGCCTTATCCGCGGCGGCTACCAGCCGGGGCGGATCCCCGGGACGCCGCGGCTTTTCCACCACGGGTATTTTTTGGCCCGTGACTTTTTCGCACATTGAAATCACTTCGCGCACGGAATAGCCGTCGCCGTTGCCCAGATTGTAAAACCCCGTTTTACCTGGCACGAGGCCGAGCATGTGCGCCTGCGCCAGATCCTTGACGTGGATATAATCACGGATGCAGGTGCCATCCGGCGTCGGATAATCCGTTCCGAAGATTTCACATTGCGGCTTCCGGCCCTGCGCGACGAACAGCACATTCGGAATCAAATGCGTCTCAATGCGATGATGCTCGCCGAATTTATTGCTGGCGCCGGCGGCGTTGAAATAACGGAACGCAATGAACTCCAGCTTGTAAATCTGGGCATACCAGATAAGCACTTTCTCGAACATCAACTTCGCCTCGCCATAGGGATTGATCGGACGCTGCGGCAGATCTTCCGTCATTGGCACGCGGTCCGGCGGCCCATAGGTCGCGCACGTCGAACTGAAGACAAATTTCTTAACACCGCATTCCACGGCGGCGTCGGCGAGCTTGAGGGCGTTGACCAGGTTGTTGTGAAAATACTTTTTGGGGTCGGTCATGGATTCGCCGACGAGCGCGCTGGCCGCGAAGTGCATGATGGCGTCGGCCTGCGCATCGCGCAGGGACTGTTTCACCAGTCCAGCATCACGGAGGCAACCCTCGACAAATTTGGCGCGTGGATCCACCGCCGAGCGATGGCCTTCGGTGAGGTTGTCGAACACCGTGACCTCATGGCCGGCGTCGAGCAATTCCTCCGTGCAGACGGAACCGATGTAGCCAGCTCCGCCGGTGACAAAAACTTTCATGCGGATAGTCTAGAGCGATTTTCCAAGGGTGAAAGTTCAAAAATAAATTTCCCGCCCACGGGCAGCGAAGATGGCCCTTCCCGGACGCAGATATCCATCCAGCGCTGATCGATTGGCCGGTAATATCTTTGAATCCCATCGATCTTGGGTAACCGGACTTTTTTCAAGACCCGGTTCGCCGGCTGATGGCGATGACTTCCGCCACCACTTGCTCGGCCGCCTGCTGGATTGCCTCATTCGTCGTGCCTGCCAGATTTGAGCCACCGGAGGACTGCCCTTCCGCTTCAAATTTTTCAATCGTTTTTCTTGAAATTAAATCCGTGACCGTGGCTTGAACCGAAATTCGCGCCCGTCCGGCCAAAGCCCCGGCCCAATCCCGCTCATCGCGGGAGATGGTTTTGATCTGAAGAATTATGATCTCCACTTTGATTCCGCCACTTGAGCCTGCCCTTGCGGGATCCTCATCCACGTCGCCAAACACCTCCCTTTCCCGCAAACCTGAAATTACCTGATCATTGAGCAGATGGGTTTCATTTTCCAACCCGCCCAGGGCCGTGGAAGTTTCTATCAGGGCGAAATCAATCGAGACCGGCGTGCTGGTCGTGACCGGGGTGGCATTTTTGATCAAACCATTTGACGCGCACCCGGTGAGCGTCAGCAAAACCAGCAGAATGAGCCCGTGCGAAATAAAAACGAGTTTCACAAGCTCCTTTTTTTCAATTTGGCCCCGCCCCGGATTCCAAAACGCGGCGGCAGGCAGGCAAACAGCGGTTTTTAAAACCAGCCCTTTTTGTTAGTCATGTAGGTATTGACGAATTCCTCGTCGCTCTTGGTGAGATAAATGATACCCTCGATAAAACCGATTATGCCGCCGACGCCACAGGTGAGAACGCTGACAACAATTTGAATGATTCCTTCCTTGGTGTAGCCGAGGATGAATTTATGTATTCCCAGACTGCCTAGTAAAATGCCGAGAATTCCGCACAAAACTTTTTTGTCTGCTCCGGGTATTTTTTCGCTCATAGGTGTTGACGGTTGATCTAACGGCTTTGGTTTAATGATTTTCGCCAAATCAGTCAACGGGTCATGTGCCGTCCGGCAATTCAGACCCGCCCAAACTGCGGATGAGCCTGCAATCGCTCCCAGTTTTCCTCGCTTAACGGCGCGATACGATAAACCGGTTCCACCATCGGCTCGGCGCTGTGCGAGCGGCGGGCGCGGTCCAGCCAGCGGCGGTCCAGGGGTTCGGCGATCAAGCTCAAATTATTCGCCGCAATCGTCGTCTCCTCCTTCTCGCCGGTGGCGTGGCCGACGCCGACAAAAAATCCGGCCAACAGCAAGGTCACGCGCAGAATCGTGCTGCGTGAATAGGTCGGCATCGCGCAGGGCCTCCGCGGATCGAGCAGTTGAAACAGGTTTGTGAATAAAGGCAGCGTCCACATGGCTGGATTTCTCGCGGGGGAATATGCATCGAACAAAATCACATGCGGCGTTGGCAACGGCTTGACGGATTCCCGTCCCACCATTTGAGAAATAAGCAGCGATGGAAAGTCGCCGTGGTGAAATTCCCAGTTCACCGTTTGCGGGCCATCTTGAAACCCCACGCGATGCTTATGGATGAATGCTTGAAGATGTGCTTCGTAGCCGCCGAAGTACCCGAGGTCGGCGGCGTGTTTCAGCGCAAACACCAGCGGTTCCAAGGTATGGTCAAAACTGACCAGGCGAATCCGGCACGCTAAGTCCCGCGTGGCGTGCAGGATGGTCAGAGAATTAGCCGCCGCGCCAAGGCCGACATCCCAGATCACAAATTCCCCCGCATGATTTTGCAGCCGCTCGCACAGCCGGAGTTGGTGAAGGTAAAGCGCCTCCGCCTCGGCGACCGGCCCGACTACCGGATGAAACGTCTCCGCGTCCGCGAGCGAACGGACGGAACAGATGCCGTTGTTCAGGCGGACAAGTTGATAACCGGAATCGGTTTGCATGGTTCAGTCTTGCGTGAATTGATGCCGGCGAAAAGAAAAACCGGCAACCCGTCCGCACGGATTGCCGGTCCAACCCAAACCAACCGTCAACTAAATCAAAGTTGCGTCATCGCCTTGTCCAGCGCGGCGTAAAGCTGGTTCATCGTGGCTTCCGTTTCGTCGCCCATGTTGGAAAGGCGGAACGTGGTGCCCTTGATCTTTCCGTAGCCGCCGTCGATCAGGAAACCCTGATCCTTGACGAGTTTCTGCAGCTTCGCCACGTCCACCGTGCGGCCGCCGGGGCGTGCGCCGTTGCTGACGCAGGTGAGCGTGACGGATTCAAAACCCTTTTCGGGAAACAAATTGAAACCGTGCTTGGCCGCCCAGTCCCGCGTGAGCTGGTTGGTTTTCTGGTGGCGGGCATAACGGTTCTCCAAACCTTCGGCAAAGAAATCATCGAGCTTGGACGACAGCGCGTAAACGTGGCCGATGCTCGGCGTGCTGGGCGTCATGCTTTGTTCGGCATTCTTCTGGAATTCAACAAAATCGAAATAATAGCCCCGGTCCCTAGCCGTCGCAGCCTTCGCCAATGCGGCCGGTGAAGCGGCGAACACCGCAAGTCCCGGCGGCAACGCAAACGCTTTCTGGGTGCCGGCGAGCAGCACATCAATCCCCAGTTCGTCAAACTTGATCGGCAGCGCGGTCAGGGAGCTGACGGCGTCCACGATGAACATCACGTCCGGATATTTTTTCTTGAGGGCGGCGATCTCCGCCAACGGCGACATCACGCCGGTCGAGGTTTCGTTGTGAATCAGTGTCAGCGCATCGAATTCGCCCGTGGCGAGTTTTTTATCCACCGCCTCGGCGCGAATCGGGGAACCCCAGTCCACTTGAAGCGCCTCGGCCGGCTTGCCGCATTTTTTGGAGACATCAAACCATTTGTCCGAAAACGCGCCACACATGCAGTTCAGGACTTTTTTCTGAACCAGGTTCCGGATTGCGCCTTCCATCACGCCCCACGCGGACGACGTGGACAAATAAACGAGCTGCCTGGTGTAAAGCAGTTGCTGGAGCTGCGGTTGGATTTTCGCGTAAAGGTCTTTGAACCCCTGACCGCGATGACCAATCATCGGAGAGCAAAACGCCTTGAAGGTCTTTTCGCTGACTTCGACCGGTCCCGGAATGTGCAGTTTGACGTGTGCCATAATTCTTTGTGAAATTTTTCACAAACCGGCGGAAATGGCAAGTTAAGTTTTGAAATTATCTCGTCCTCGGTAACAACGAAGTTAAAACCGCACACCAAATCCAACGGTCAGGTAATAATCGCTGTTCTGCGGCACCTCGCCGCCGGATTTCGCCTCGGGATTCTGGAGATAATCCCAGATGAAAGACACATCGAGATTAAGATGCCGTTTGATTTCGAACTCCAGCGTGGTCACCGCGTGGTGGGTATAGGCTCCGGATTTTTCATCCGTAAACGTGCTTTGCCAGTTTTGGATGAAGGTGAGACGTTTCGTGATGTCCTGTTTGAAATTTGAATTGAAAACGCCCGCCGGCGTGGTTGCGGTATCGGATTGGCCCGGTTCGACGGTGGCAAATCGCGTCAATTGATAGCCCGGGCCGGCTGAGACCGTCCACTCCAGACCGGTGCGGTCAAAAATATAGTAGCCCGCGCTCACGCCGTCGGTGAGGCGATACGAGATGTTGGCCAGCGAATCGTGATAATATTCAAACTGAACCGGCCGCACGAACCAGTCATGGTTAAGGCGAACATCAAAGGAGATGTTGACGCGATCATTGTTTGCACTTTGGACATTGTTGACCTGGCTGTAATTCCCGAGGTAATCAAAGAGCAGCGTGGTGCTGGGCGTGCGGCGCGCCAGTTCCGCGCTGGTGGTGACCGTGGTCTGTTCGTTGTTGCCGGACTGGAGGTTCATGCCCAGGCTGAAGTCCCCCGACCAGTTGCGCAATCCGGTTTGTCCGCCGCCGTGTGTGATACCGATGAGGTCGTCACGGGATCGATTGACGGGCGGCTGTGCGTCAACCGTCACGACGTCGTTGCTGATGACCACCTTGCCATAGAGCGGCAATCCGTAATCAAACCGGGTGAACATCCGGTGAGCCGTATAAAGATTGCGAACGTCCTTCAACTTCAACGTCTGCTGCTCCAGTTCGTCGCTGTCAAATTCCACTTCCTTGTTTTGAATATACTTGATTAGGCCCCGCAGCCATTCGCCCGACTTGAGCTGGACCCAGTCGGCACCGTCCGTCCCGACACCGGGCGGCTTCCAGGAAATGGCGTTGGTCGACATGTTGGTGGTGACAATTGAAGCAGATGCCAGGTTGGTTGCCTGAAGCCCCGGTGTGCGATTGAGGTCGCTGATTTTTTCCTGGGGAAAAACCAGCCGGCCGGCCATTTCCGACTCAAACACCACATTGGAACTGGTTTCCGCAATCACCGTGCCGATAAACCGCTCGCCATTTGTACTGACCAGCGTGTCAGCCCTTGCCAGCAGGGTCACCGCTCCCAAAATGAGGGCGCCCCAGATTTTTTTTAAATCATCGCGCATCTTATTTGGCCGTCATCACGAGCGTTTTGTCAGATTGCGCCGCCGCCAGCCGGCCCCACCATTCCTCGGCCCGTTCGCGCGTCCAGTCCATCGCGCCGGTACATTTCATCAATGCGTTGGCCAGTTCCCGGGCACTGGCCGGACGCTCGCCGGGTTTTTTGGCAAGGCAACGCATCAGGAGATTTTCCAATTCGGCCGAAACGGGCTTGCCCCGGCGTTCAGACGGTTTCGCCGGCAGATGTTTCACCTGATGCATCAGCACTTCGCCCAGGGTGGCGCAGTCGAATAACGGGTGGCCGGTTACAAGAAAATAGCCGACAGCGCCCAGTGAATAGATATCGGCCGCCGCATCCACTTTATCGGGATGCTCCACCGCCTCGGGCGACATGTATAGCGGCGTACCCAGTGTGGTGTTGGCGCCGGTCAACTCCAACTGCCCGGCCGCCGCCCGGGCTTTCACCAGGCCGAAGTCGAGCACTTTCACGAAATCCGGCAGGCCGCCGCGCCGCGTCAGGAAGACGTTTGCCGGCTTGATGTCGCGGTGAACCAACCCGATGCCGTGCGCCTCGGCCAGTGAGCCGCACATCTGGCAAAGAATGGAGATCACCCGGCACTCGGGCTGAGGGCCGTAATTTTTCACCAGCCTGTCGAGCGTCAGGCCTTCGAGATATTCCATGGCGTAATAAAAAATCCCCTCCGGCGTGCGGCCGTAATCGAAAAGCGCGATGGTATTCGGGTGCGTCAACTGGCTGGTCATCTGCACCTCCTGCTCAAAGCGCGCCAGGGTGTTGGGGTCGGCGGTCTCCGACTCCAGCAGTTTCAAGGCAACCGGCCGCCGCATCAGCGCATGGTGGGCGCGATAGACCGAGCCGAACGCTCCCGCACCGATCTTGTCATCGAGGGCATATTGGCCGAGTTGTTTCGCCTGTAACGCCGCCTTGCGGGCCGAGGCTTGCAAACGATTGGCCAGGCGCATTAAAAAATAAATTGCCACCGAACCGGCAACCAGTAATCCAAAGATGAACCAGAAACCCACGCGCATGATGTGCAGCGGACGAAACGCCTCGGCCACGTCCATCTCCGTGACCAGACCAAAATCAAATTCGGGGAACCATTGCCACGCGCCGACCACCGGCACGCCACGATAATCCCGGTAGCCGTCCACATTAAACCCGGCGTGACCGGCGCCGGCTTCCGTCACCGGCAGGGTCAATGGCTGTTCGGCAGGCCGCTTGGGTGATGATTTACCCTGGCTTAAATTCACCAGCGGGTCGCGGATTTGAAAAGCGAGAGTTGAATATGAATCTTCGGTGTCGGGAATAAAACCCAGCCGCCGCAGTTCATCGTCAAAACGGCTCTGGGAGAGCAACTGCCCGTTGCGCGAGAATGCGTAGGTCTCGCCGCTTTCGCCGGCGCGCGCCGTCGCCAGGATGCGGGCGAAATCTTTTTCCGGCGTGATGCGCAAGCCGAGCACCGCGATGATCTTACCGTCCGCCGACCTGACCGGCGCAGCCGCGAACATGGTGGGCACTCCGGCACGCAACTTGCCTTTCGCATCCAATAGCATCGCCAAACTGGGAAAAGGCTTCGTGACGAGGGCCCGACCGGCAAGGCAATTGGAAAATTGCTCCGCGTAGCCGGGCGGCGAAACCATGCCGACCAGTTGATCGCGCCGGGAAGCCATGACCAGACAGTTGGTGTCCAGCACGACAAACCCGGCGTATCCTCGCCGGTCGAGCCAGGGATTCAAATGTGAGCGCATCGCCGCTAGTTCTGGCGCGGCCAGCAGTTGCGCCGTAACGGGCGTTCCCGGGGCGGTCTTCGGCAACAACCCAACGACCAGGGCGCGCAGCGGTTCTTCATCCGCCAGATTTTCCGCATCGGATTTCACGGTAGCCGACCAGGCGCGCAACGCCTCCGCGTTGGCGTTGAGGATGACCTGAAGATTGGAGGCAATCTGTTGCTTCATGGCGCTCTCCATTTTTAGGCGCAACGTCACCGCCACGAACGCCAGCAGCACCGCCGCCACCAGCGGCCAAACCCACAATTGCGTGCGAAGAAATCCCTGGGTGCGCGCCAGATAGCTGGAGGATCGCGACTTGGATTGCTGGTTGAGACTCATCGAATTTACGGTTGAGTGGCCGATTTCCCGGTGTTCGCATCGTTCAAATTTTCGAGCAGGATGCGGCGAACTTCTTCAATCGTCAGCGGATTACCCTGGCAGGAATGGCCGCTGCGCACGATGAATTCCGACTCCGCATAATCCACGTGGGCGCTGTTATATTTCACGACGCCATCGGCGCCTTGGGGTGGCCGGTCATTGCCTTTGATGGCGATGATGGAATTACATTTGATGCCGGGGGCGACCGGAATCTCCGCCAGCGTGAGCATGAACGGGTTGTCCGTCGCCATGCCATTGAGGCTCGTCGGCACGCCCTGGCGCAACGACGGCGGGAGATCCAACGTGTCATTTAATTTCATCAGGTTGGCGGAGGCTTCCATCAGGTCGCTGGGCAGCGTGATGAACCGATTCAGGAGATTCTGGACAAAAGAAGTGTTCTGGTAGCTGCCCCGGTGGGGCGTGGAGATGAAAATCACACGCGAAACGCACGGCAGCGGCTTGAAGAAAAAATTGGCCCGCAACAGTTCGCGGGTCGGCACATCAATGTTCAGTTCGTCCAGATTGGTCTTGGAAACGAGCTGCCAGAGTTTGTCACCGGTATCCGTCGCCGTCAGCTTGGCCAGCAGGCCGCCTTGGCTGTGGCCAATGACCACCATGTGCCGCAACGCCTCGTCCCTGCCGTCCGGATCGAGCGTCTTGACGTTGTTCATCAGGTCGTTGCGCAAGATCCCCGCCGACATCGTGATTGGTTTCCCGCTGGCATAATTGAACATCCAAAACTGGTAGCGCTTGCGCAGCACGGGATCGGCGTTCAGCGTGTTCCACATTTCCGCCCACCAGACCGGGCTGCTGGCGGTGCCATGCACAAACACCACCGGAATCTGGCCGGGCGTATACGGCTCCATGCGCCGGATGCCGGTCTTGTTTTGAAGCTCCGCGGAAAAGAACTGGGCCAGCCCAAGCTTCCAAACGGGGCTGTTGTTCAACCACTGGGCGAGTGGAGCGGTGGTGTCGGTCTGCAGCGGCACCTGCTTGCCATTGACTTCAACGTGGCTGGTGTCGAATGCGGAATAGAGTTCAAGCGTGGCGGTCAATTTACCTGCGCTCCAGTCACGCACGCCCCCCGACACGCGGAGGAAAACCGTGGCGGGCGCGCGCACCGATTCCTTGAATTTGCCGAATTTGTCCGTGACCGCGATCAGCGGCGCACCCAGGCCGGAATCACGGTTGCGCGTGGAGAGGCCGCGCACGGCAAATTCATCGGCGGAATAATACGCCTTGATCAAATCCAGATTCCACGGAAATCCCGGCTGGGTGAATTGCACCTCCACCACGCCGGGTGGCGTCTGGCGAGGCCCGCTGGCCAGTTCGACCAGCGCGTTGGTATTAACCATCAATCCCTGGGCGAGACCGCGATTGTACAGGTCCCCGGCCGCGCGAAAGCGGATATCGAATGGATTCGGGTGGCCTTCGGTGCTCTCGCCCAGCAGGTAGAGATACGCATATATGGCCGAGGCAAAATAGCTGTCTCGGGCCTGCTTGGGCACCCCCGGCTTGACGCATCGGCTCTGACGCTCCGCATTCCAGTAGTTCAATTCACTCAGGGCGTAGACCACGTCCCGCCGTTCGTCGGTGCAGGCAATCGCTTGAAGTTTTTCCAGCGTGGCGTCAGGATTCTTTTTGAACGCCGTTTCGAGCCCATACCGGTTCAGCACCCTCCTGGCATCCGCGCTGAACTGACCGCTGGTGAGCGCGTTCTCATGCAGGTTCTGGTAGGCCTGCCGGGGCGACACCTTGTCCGCGCCGATCGGCGTCGTGCAACCGGCCATCACCAGCAACGCGGCGAGCGCGAATCCATTCTGCAGGTGTCGTTTCATATGCTTCCTTTTAATGTGCCGCCGGCGGTGCTTCCTCGAAACCGGGCAATCCTTTCCGGATCTGCTGCGAAAAATCCGCTGCCTGATTTGCCGCTTTGGCGCGCGAATTGATATTGGACAATTTTTTCAGTTCCGCAAACGGCAAGTTGGTCGCCAGCGTACCGCGTTCGTAGAGGAGTTCGTCGAGGTGGCCGTTGAGCAGCATGCGCCAGTCCCACGGCGCCCGATCGGACGCATCGCGTTGGGTACGGATGGCAATCGTACAATTATCCGTAAGCGCGTTATACCATTCCGCGTGTTCGTGCAATTCATTGGCCCGGCGCAGATAATCAAGGAACAGCTTCCTCCCCTGCGCCGGGGTCACTTGCAAACGATAGAGGCAAACCTCTTCGCCCTGGCGATAATTCGTGCGCAGCCGCACCACGTCCCGTTCATCGGCGATGATATAAGTCAGCTCATACTGTCGAAAAAAACCCCGGAGCGCGGAATAGTCCTCGCCCTTCTCCTTGCGCGTCTCGATGGAGAAACAGACGTAATCCCCGTTGGTGAAACCGAAGCTGATCATGGTGTGGGCGATGTCGGGCGAACCCCAGGTGACCAGATATAGATCAACCGTGCGTAAGGCATCCAGGTCGTAAGCCCGGTTATAATAGTGCACGTCGAAGTCCGTTTCAGTGCGATAATCACAATTGCGGACATTGTGTATGCTGATTTGGTTGCCATTGATGTCCGCGAACGGCAGCTCTACCAGATCCGGTTGCCAGTCGCGGTGGTTGGAAGGCTGCAACGAAAACCACCAGGCAAGAATGATCAAGAAGCCGGCGGCGGTGACCACCCTTTTCCAGGGACGCCGCACGAAAACCCATAACGCCAGGATTCCCAGCCCATAAATTGCCGCCAGCGGAATTCGCAGCCAGGAAATTCTTACATCGAAGTAAAGCGCCGCCACCGCCCATAGCGTCGCCAGTCCCAGCGCCAGCCAGATTAAGATGACCAGGGATAAGCGGAGAAGTTTGATCAGTTTCATCGAGCTGGTTGCGGCCGCTTTAATCGTAGTTACCGGTTCCGTTATTGGAAACTTGCGGGCTATCGCCGATGGGCGCCGTAGGTTCCCGCCGAGCGGTCATAAGTCCGTGGATAAACCATGCCCGGGTTGTTCGCCACGGCGGTCGCCGCGTCGGGATGTGTGTCGGCCATTTCCGCCGCCGTCCAGCCATAAGCCGGCGGGTAGGATCCGTAAGTGATCACCTGACCCGCTTGAGGAGCCGCCGTCGTTGTCGGAGCGTTGGTGTCAATAATGATGATGGTGTTGGTGGCTCCCGCAACGGGCTGGGCCGCGGCCGTTCGGGGTTGCGCGAGGGCGAGCAATTCCGCGTCCGATGCCCGCGCGCTGGCAAGCGCGGCTGGATCATAAACCGACACCCACCAGCCGCCCATCGCCCCCCTCTCGCCCGGCAGGAGCGTTTCAACCGTCAATCCATTTTGGGTTTGCACATCCCTCTGGCTCCAGCTCAAGGCGCGTACCATCTTTCGGGCATCAGGCCTTGCGAGCAAGGAACACATAAAGTTGACGCAGTTGGTTTTGGCCGCTGCGTTGTTTTGCAGATCCTTCATCGCACCGATTTGGACGGCTGCCGGCTGGTTCAAATCGCCGTAGATGTTGATTTCGTAGCCGCCATAGGCACACCGGAAGGAAATATAGGGAACATTTTTTAAATTCCCGGAACCGATTACCGGAGCCGGAACCTGTTTGATTTCCGGTGCAAAACCACTATCCGCCAGCAAGGTGACAATCTGCGCCCAGTCGGGAATCGTCTGCCCGTTGTTGGAAACATGCGGCATGGTGGCCGGTTCCTTTTTCACGTCCTTGATCCACGCGGCGGGATAACGGTAGGTGCCGAATTCGGTTTGCATGAGCACGCCGTTGCCATCCTGTTGCAAAACCTTGCCCGCAACCACCGCACCGCTTTGCAGGAGAAGCACATCCGCTTTGACCAAATCGGGGGATCCCCATGCCAGGCTGAAGACCGCCAGCAGACCCAGGACTTGGGTCCAGTTCACAAATCGTTCATTGGTTTTCATGACGCTTTCTAGGCTGGTCCCGTCGGTTAGTCAATCTGGAATATGAAAATTTTGCCTAAGTTTTCTCAAGGTAAACCCCAAAAATTTCTAAATGTCTATGGTGGGCAAACCAAGTTGTGTTCCGTCCGCGGGTGGCCTGGTTTAAAAGCAAAACGCCCGTCGTTTGCTTCACGACGGGCGTTACCCATTTTGAAAAATCAGCCAACCAACCGACAGATCATTATTTCTGTTCAGTACTCGGCAACACCGGCGATAACGCCGTGCTGAGGCTGCTGAAGCTCCCCTGCAATTGCTTGATGGAGTCGCGCAGAGGCACGGCATCCACCTTGGTCTTGGAAACAATGTCCTTGATGGTGCTCAAACCGGCGGCGGTCAAATCCGTGCCGAGATAAGTCTGAATATCCTTCAAGTCCGAGGTAAACGGCTTGAAGGAGATTTTAACGCCTTGATAACTGGTTTCCACGTCATTCAGCTTGGCGGTGACTTGATTCATGCGATCCGAACTGCGCTGGCGGAGTTCGGGGCTTTGAATGGCCGACAATTGATTGCTCCAGCTTTCAGCATAAACCGCCGCAGCGGAGCGCATCTGAACGACCTTGGTGTCCAGGTTTTGGGTCGCCTGATCCAGATTCTTGGTGGCGGAAACAAACGCATCATACTGGTTGCGCAAATCACCCTGCGACCTGAAAGTCAAATTGTTCAACGCGGCGAGCACGTCGTTGACCCGGGAGGAGGTCTGGGCGACCGCATCGGCCGAGTTCTGCAATGCCGAAGCCGTGGCGGAACCTTTGTCGTAGCTCTTGGAAATGCAGCCTGCCGCCGCCGCCAGCGCCGCCGCCAACGCGAGATTGATGGAAACGATTTTTATTGATGATGTTTTCATAATTAAATTGATAGTACTTATGTTATGCAAATTGAGTCAAGGCAAACTGACCTTGCCGGGGGGATTCAAGCTCCGGGTTTCAAAAACGGAAGGTCACGTCGGCGCCGTAGGACCAGCCATTGAAACTGCTGCCCCACATATATGACACGCCGACGCCGATCCATTGCACTTTCCACAACTGATCCAGAAAATCCAGCACGATACGGCCATGCGCTTCGTTGATATAATCCGACTGCAATCCCTGTTGAATACCATCATAAAGCTCCTGCCGGCTGAAGAACCCCCCCGAGCGCAGTTCATGTCCCCACAATTCCACGCCCAGCGGTATATCGACGTCAAATTTGTTTTCCCAGACCCAGGAGTCGCCATTCACGCTCACGTTCGCCGAGGAACTGCTGAAGCTTTCCGTATGAAAGTAGGTGGGTTCCGAGGATAACGTGAAGATCGTGCGATGCCAGGTGTATTGGTATTGCAGGTTCAGGGAGGGCCGGATCGTCCAGGTATTCGCGTTCCAGTCGATAAGTCCGAGTTGCTGGGCCTGAGCCTGGTTGTTTTTTGCAAAGGTACTGTTCGCGGTGTAGCTCTGTTCGGTATGTCCATACATGCCCATGAAGGTCGGGGCGATGCTGAAGTTGTTGTTGAACCAGAACCGCGCCCCACCGCCGAACTGAATCGCGAAGGTTTTGAATTCGCTCGTGTCACCATTCAAATCCCCCGATTGAAAATTATTCTTGGCCGTAAGGTAACCCATGCTGCCTTGCACCTGCGGCTGCCAGCCGATATCCAAGGTGCCAAGCTGTTGCGGCGCGCCGACGACCCCCATGCCGCCGAACTTGCTGATGTTGATATTTACATTTTTATTATTGTCGTTGACGTTGTTGTAGGCGCCGCCGCTTACGCCGTAATCGCCGCCCAGAATGGTGGCCGCCTCGATCCGGCTGCCGACCACGTTTTTAAACTCGTTGATTTGATCCTGCGTCAGTTGCGCATGTCCCGGTGAAACCAACAGCATTCCGCCGGCAAATCCGGCGGTAACGCCCGAATAAAAATTGAAACGAACAGAACGCGATTGAATTTTCATAATGGTGTACCTGATGGCTGGTTTGGCCCGAACGACCTCCTGATTTAAATTGTTTCCCGGGCTAACTCAATATTTTATTTTTTTTCGGCTGATATTTTCGCGTTTAAAATTCTTTCAGAACTCACTGTTTGTCCACGTGAACCGCCAGGGACTGCGTGGACCGGACAACCAGATCGTCACCTTTCCGGACATTTTGCAACGTAAACGGCAGCGGAATTTTGAAGGTCTTGATCGTTCTATCCGTGAATTCCAAAGTCAGCAGGCGATAACTGGGATCCACCCGGATTACCCGGGCGCTGAAATCCTGCGTTGTCAGCACCATGCCGCCGGGCATGGCTCCCTTGGCCGCCCGGCCGACCACCACGCCCTGACCGGCGCCGGGCGGCGGGCCGTTTTTCACCAGAAAAATGGCGATCGCATCCGCCACCGTGGCCTTGACTTTGTCGCCTGCTTTAATCTGGTCGAAGTTGATGACTTGCGGTCCGGCCTTGTACGTCACGGTGCTGCCATCATTGCGGAGCAGAACCAGTTCGCGCTGGTTGGTATCAATGGACCGGACCGTCGCCGTCGTGGTGGCGTTTTCCTCGAACGTCATGCCGCCGACCAGGCTCGGGGCCCCGTCAGGTTGGCTCAGGATTTGCGGCGGCGTCAAGCATCCGGCCAACGTCAGGGCCGCGAGGGGAAACCACACGGTGATCAGAACGCATTTTACCTTTCGTTTCATATGGGTACACTTTCACTTTGCTTACCGGTATTTCATTTCAAAAGTTGATAGTGACTTGGACTGCCAGCTAAAACCAGACGTTTATCCCGTGTGATTCAGGCGGGTCTGCACCGAACCCACCCCAGACACCAGACTGCTATCGCCGCGTGCAGTAAAATTGCCGGCCACAAAGCTGCGCCGGCGAGTTTCAATCCGAGACCGGCCAGCAGGAAAACGGCAACAGCGGCGAGATTATAAATAACAGCGCGGCCACGATCCCACTTGCCGCGCGGCTCAGTGTGTCGCCACCAGCGAACCAGCAGGCGATGCCCAGCGCGATTAACGACCCGGCGGTCAATCGTCCGAGGGCCACCGCCGCCGGCGCGTCTAAAGGGACTCCCAGCAACAATTTCACCACCGCCGAGGGGAACGAAATCAGGGCCGCACCGGCTCCGGCTGCTATCATGGCACTGACGGCATTCAACTGTTTCATGGGTGAGTTCGATCACCATGGCGGTTTGCGGGCGGGAATGAAAATGTAGAAATTGGTGCCTTTCACACCAGATCCATTCCCGGCTGACCGAGCTCACTTCCATTCAAAAACGCTTTCGCCAGGTTTTTTAAAAAAATCCGAACGAGGCGGATGCGACTATCTGGAAAAACTCAGCCCGCCGGTAGTTGCACCTCTTCTTTCTGCACCGGCAGAAAATTATTGGCGCGCTGACCACGTACCGGAAACCGGGAATGAACCGATTGTCAAGTAGGCCGTTTGATATATGATTAGCCTCAGAAAGCATGAAAGCCAGATTGCATTTTCTCCTCCTGATGGTTTTCGCCTCGTTGTTGCCGTTCAAAACCATGGCCGATTTTTCTGCGCCGCGGATTCTATTTATTAGCAACAGTTACACCAGCGTCAACAACCTCCCGCAAATTTTCCACGACATCGCCGCCTGCGCCGGCCACCCGCCAGCTGCGATCGAGTCCGTCACGCCCGGCGGGGCAACCTTGCATAAACACCTGAATTCCCAAGGCACATTGAAACAGATCGACGAAGGCAACTGGGATATTGTCGTCCTACAGGCGCAAAGCCAGGAAGCCGCCTTCTCCGAACAACTCCCGAATGCGCGAGCCAATTTCCTTCAAGGGGCCGCGGGTCTTTACGACCGCATCAAAACCGCAAACCCGCACGCCAAAATCATTCTCTACCAGACCTGGGCGCGGCACGCCGACTACTGGAGCGACCCCAAAGCCGATCGGAGCCTTGGCACCAATCCCGCCGACATGCAGGCGCGCATCCGCAAATGGCATCAAATTGCCGCCGCCCAGAAAACCGGATTCCAGATCGCGCCGGTTGGTGATGCCTGGGAAATGAATTATAAAAATCCGGAGGCCATCCGCCTGCATGCCGGGGACAATTCGCATCCCGCCTATGCAGGTTCCTACTTAGCGGCGCTGGTGATTTATGGCACCATCTACCATCCGCCAGACCTCGACGTCGCCTGTCACGGTAACTTGACTACTAACGAGGCAATCTATTTACAAACTCTGGCCTCGCAGACCATTCACAAAAGTTCACCGCCCTGAAGGTTATGACAATCTTCGAAGACAAAAATGCCATGTGCAGTCCGATTCCATTAATGTGGCACAGCCAGGTAGAACTGATAAGGGTTCGTCGGTGAATTTTAATCAACAAGACCATACTCGACGATGGCATAGCCAAATTCGCCGGTGCAGTATAAAAAGTTACAGGCTTATTTACGGCCCGATCAAAATTCGATAGAAGCGCTGCTGATTGGTGGCGTTCGGATCCACTACATTGAACGAACTGCTCGTCGCATTGTTCGTGACCAACAGAGAACTCCACGGACCCAAACCCAGGTTGGAGGACATCTGTACCGTGTAATTCTGATTGGATGCCCCCTGCAATGTCATTTGGAACTGTCCGGCGAGCCGCGCAGGCAGCTTCAGCACCGGCCGGGGATTTATGATGATGCCAAAAACTTTGTTCGTGACCGTGGAGTTTGCATCCGTCGCCTGCACCTTGAAATTAAAAAAACCGTTAGTGGTCGGTGTGCCGGAAATCTGCCCGCTGGAGTTCAGCGTTAGTCCCGGCGGCGGATTGGCGGAACCCAGCGCCAGCGACCAATTGTAAGTCGGTTGGCCGCCGTTCGCGCCGAGTTGCGCACTGTAAACCGCGCCGACGTTGCCGTTCGGCAGGGAGATATTTGTGATGACCAGCGGCGGCAACGGCGGACTGACGATCGTCAGACCGAAGGTTGCGTCATTCGTGCCCAGGGCAGAATCGGTCACTTCCACAATGAAGTAATAAGTTGCCGGGCTGACCGAAACGTTCCCCGACAACACGCCACCGCTGCTCAAGCTTAAATTCGCGGGTGGGTTGGCTGAGCCGGAGGCCACCGTCCAGTTGTAAGGCGGCGTGCCGCCGGAAACCTGGAACGTCTGCGTGTAAAACGTGCCGTTGGTGCCGTTGGGCAGCGAGGCGGTGGTGATCTGCAGCGGCGCGGCGACGAACTGCGCCGTAAAATCCACTTCGACGCTGCTGCTGGTCAGGTTCGTGATGACATCGGCCACACAATTATAACCAAACGTGGTCAAGCCGCCACAATCCACGCTGAGGTCATAGGTGCCATAGGGAACGGTCCCGAAGCTGTAATAGCCCGTACCGTCCGTCGTGGTGCCATAACCTTGCAAGGTGGACTGGTCCTGGGCGCTGACCGAAACGCCCACTATCGGACTGCCGCCCGTGTCCGTGATATAGCCGAAAAGTTGGCCTGAACCGCCCGGCAGGATGGTGAAGTTTGCCGCGCCGGTGTTATTGTTAATGCCGACGTTCTGGTTGTTCGGCGGGAGATAATTGCCATTGCCCAGAAGGTTATCTAGGCTGTCGCTGCCGCCTTGTTGGCTCACCCCGACACTCCAGGTGCCGTTGGCGACATTCAGCGAATAATTGCCGTTGTTGTCAGTATCCGCGTTGGCATTGTATTGCACACCGCTGAGGGTTGCGCTGGCATATACTCCAACCCCGGCCAAATTGCTGCCGTTAAATTTGACATTGCCGGTGATGTGATTGGTCGCCGGAATCGCCGTAAAATTCGCCAGCACCGCTGCGCCAACGGCCAGGTTCGTGCCGCCATTTTGATCAAACGCCGGTTGGGAAAAAACGTAATTGGGAAAGCTGCTCGAGTTGTCAATTGACACCCACCAGGGATCGTTGCTCAAACCGCCCACCGCCGTTGTGACATAATAGCCGCCGGCATCCGTATAACCATCCACGTAATAAAGGCTGTTATATGAGTCACTGGCACCAACGGCGACAACGCCCGGCAACGGGTTTCCCAGGTTGTCCTTGACGGTGCCATAAAATAAAGCCGTCGCCTTGGGAAGGGCCAGCGTGACGTTGGCCACGCTGCCGGTCGTGGTATCCACCACTGTGGAATTTTGATAGCCCACATAACCATGCAGCGCCAGCCCGGCACCGTCGCTGTCAATCCGCCACGCATTGCCCGTCACTCTTGCAGCAAAATTACCATTGGTGTCCGAAAACATGAGACCGATCAGCCCGGAATGGGTTTCCACTGGTATCAAGATTCCCGGCAGACCGGCACCGGAATTGGTGTCCACCATTTTCCCGGAAATGGTTTGCGTGCCGGCGATGACATTGAGATTGGTGTTGAGGGTCGCACCGCTGCCCAGCACCAGATTGGCCGCCACGGTCGTGTCCGCCACATAATTGCTTTTGAACGCCGCCAGCAGATAAGTACCAGTCGGCGCGGGAAGTGTGTAACCGCCGGCATTGTTGACCACGGCACCGCCTACCGGATTCAATCCATCCTTCAAAGGTTGGAACAGTATGACCACGGCATCGGACACCGCCGTGCCGCCGCTGGCCACCGTGCCGGTGAACTTTTGCGCGTAGGGAAAATTGGTGATCGTGAACGAATTCGTCAGCGCCGCGAAATGCGTCCCCGGGCTGGATACCCGGAACAGATATTTGCCGGCGATGATGGGGGAGTAGGCAAATTGAAAAACCAGCTTCGCCGTGATGCTTCCGTTGACCGCTCCATCCGTGTCGCCGGGCACCGCTGAGTTGGTTACGCCACCGATGACCATTCCGGCCTGGCCTTCCGTCAATGTGAACTGCTGCCACAAGGTGTCCCCGCCATCAATGACCCCGTTGGTATTGCTGTCGAGATATTTCTGAACCTGCACCGTTTCGGTGTTGGTCAGCCCGGTGATCGTCAGGGTGATGACGCCTGAGTAGGTGTTGCTAACGGCAGCCGGCGTGACGGTGACAGCTACGGCGGCTTGGGTGGTTTGTGGTAAGCAAGCAAGCAAGATAATTAATGACTGAATCCTTGTTTTCATATCGTCTTTTGATGAACTGCCTCGTGCAGACGGCGTTGCTGCTAATGGGCATTTTTTACGCCCCATTTTAACTTAATACAACAAAAATGTTTGTTAATTCCGTGTGAACACCACGGCAATCGGCCAAGAAACATAAATGCAAGTGAATTCATAAACTTCACCAGTCAAACCAACGCTGACGGCGTCCATTACGAGTTCCAGCTTGTTTGGCGTGCATTCCGCCACGACATTCGCCGTGACCTCTTGTTTAGATATTTATTAAATTTGACCGAAGATTTAATAAACGAGTTTTTGGCACATCCCCTTGCCGGTTCTGAGTCGCGTCCATAAACTGAGATATGGACATTACGATTGCGCCCGTCACCCCGCCAGAGATTCCACAGCTGATGGAACTGATCCGCGAACTGGCCCGGTTTGAAAAACTGGAAGATGAGGTGGAGGCCACGCCGGAATTATTGCAGCGCGCCTTGCATGACCCGCAACCGTCAGCCGGGGCGCTGTTCGTCCGTTGCGATGGCGAGGTGGCCGGCTATGCCATTTATTATTTCACATTCTCCAGTTTTACCGGGCGGCGGGGCATCTGGCTGGAGGACATTTATGTGCGACCGCCCTTTCGCCAACGTGGCCTTGCCCGCCGGTTGATCGCGGCGGTGGCCCGGATCGGCAAGGAACACGACTGCGGGCGAATGGAATGGACGGCCTTGAAATGGAATGAACCGGCGCTGGCGCTGTATGCCCGCCTCGGCGCGCGGGTGATGGATGAATGGGTTCTACTGCGGTCTCATCCGGCGGAATTGCGGTTGCCTGATTGACCGTCCCCAGAAGTTGCCTGCGTCCGCAAAAACTTAAAAGTCAAACATCAGCATGAGGTAGGCGCCGAAGAGCAGCAGGTGAACGCAGCCGAGCAGCACGTTGGTGCGCGGCAGGGAAAAAGTCAGGATGCTCGTCAGCAGCGTGAGCACCAGCATCACCGCGCCCACCGCATCCACGCCCAGCACGAGCGTCCGGCCGGAGGCCAGCGAAACCGCGATCACCAGCGGAATGGTCAGTCCGATGGACGCCAGCACCGAGCCGAGCAGGATGTTCACCGAACGCTGCAGCCGGTCGGCCAGCGCCGCGCGGATGGCCGCGATGGATTCCGGCGTCAGCACCAGCAGCGCCATAATGAACCCGCCGAGCGCGGGCGGTGCGCCCAGTTTGATCACGATGGCGTCCAGCGGCGCGGCCATCTGCTTGGCCAGCAGCACCAGCGGCAAACCGTAAAACCCCAGCATCACCGCGTGATAAACGGTCGGTCGCGCCGAGTGTTGCGCCGGATCCGGTACCGCCTCCTCGGCCGCTTCCGCGGGGGCCATGAAGAAACCCCGATGCCGGTAGTTTTGGACAAACAGGAAAACCCCATAGATGCCTAGGGACATGATGGAGAGAAACACCATTTGAAATTTCGAAAGCGTCGGACCTTCCGTGGCGTGCGTGAAATTCGGGAGGATCAGCCCAAGCACCGTGAGCGGCAGAATCATCACCAGAAAAGCATTTGCACTCTGCAGATTGAAGCGCTGTTCGTGATGACGCAGGCCGCCGAGCAGCAGGGCCAGCCCCAGAAATCCATTCAGCACCAGCATCACCACGGCGAACATCGTGTCGCGCGCGAGTGCCGGTTTTTCCGTGCCGGTGGACATCACAAACGCCACCATCGTCACCTCGAGACCGGTGATGGCCAGCGTCAGCAGCAGTGTGCCCGCCGGTTCGCCCAGCCGGTGCGCAAGCACCTCCGCATGGCGCACGATGGCGATAGCCGACGCCAGGATGACGCTGCAAATGATGGTGAGCAGAAGGATCAGCAACGCCGGCTGGTCCAGCGCGGTGGCAATCCTACCTTTGCCCAGCAGCAACAGGGTCAGCGTTAAGACGGCCACGACGAGCGGCCATTCGCGCCACCACGATTCTCGGATTGCAAATTTCACGCGGAAGTCTTGCCGTGATCCGTCATCAGCGCAAGTCCTGCGTCCGGATTCGGGAAATCCCCTGCGCGGTCAACAGCCGGGCTCGCTGGCCTGATCCGTGCACCCTACGCCGCCTTACGGTGCCTGCTCTAACAATTTGACAAGTTCCTGCGGGTGGGAACGATGAACATTATGGTCGCCTTCCATGATGAGCGTGCTCCATCCGCGTGCCTTGGCGCGCTGGTAATAGGGATAGAATTCGTCCTGCTCCGGCGTTTTGCCGGGATCCACAGTCAGAATGTAGGTGGTGGAAATTTTTCGGGCGACAATCTGATTGGTCAACTTGATGGGCTGACTGAAGGTTTCGGCCGGCATCAACACATCATGCGGCAGCGGGGTATTATTCGTGACCCAAAATGGAACCAGATAGCCATCCTTGATGACCCTGACGGTTTCTTTAGCCATGAGGGAATCCGAATGCTCGCCGTTTTCGGGCAGCTTGGCATCCACATAAACCAGATGCCGGATCCGGCCGGGAATCCGGTCGGCCACCCCGGTGATGACCATGCCGCCGTAGCTGTGTCCGACCAGAACGACATTGTACAGGTCTTCCCACAGAACGACATTGACGATGTCCTGAATGTGCGTGTCGAGATCAATGTTGGTGGTGCCAAGATTGGAATGTTCACCCAGCCCGGTGAGGGTGGGTCGATAGACAGTATTGCCGCCCGCAGTGAGCAAATGATCCACGTGCTTCCAATCCCACCCGCCGCCCCACGCGCCATGCACGATGAGGAAGGTTAAAGTTCGGCTATTTTCCGCCGGGGATGACGCGGGTGAATTGGTTTCGCTTCCGGCAAACGCATTGAAACAGGCCAGTGTCAGTCCGAAGAGAAGAAACTTTTTCATGTCTGCCAGCGGGTGTGAAGCGTATGCTGGCAAAGCGTCATTCCCTGTGCAAGGCTAGAGTGTCTTTCCCGGCAGGAATTCACTGGGCCCGGCCGATAACGATATGGGCCTGTCTCAAACCAACCGCTGTCGCTGCCAGAAGCAGCGCGCTGCTCATCACCGGCAACACCGTATCGCCGCTCAACCACCACCGGAGATTACATAAAGTGTCTTCATTATGTGCACTTCAACACACACTAACCAGCATTGTTAAGGCCGGCAGTTTGTGGAAACAGTCCTAATCCATCGGCCGAGCGCCGCCGCTGGCCGTCGGTGGCGAGCCTGTTTCCGGCTTGCTCGCCGGCGGCAAATCCGCCGCGACTAGATTCTTGAGCTGCTCGCCGGTGAGCAGTTGGAGGGGGTGCTGCTTGACGAAATTCCGCGTCCCTTCATCGGGCTTGCCGGCGACGACGAGAAACGCAATATCCGCGCGGACTTTTTGGCGGTTGCCCTCGGTGGTTTGGGCATGGGGCAGATCTATGACCGGGTCTTTCCAGTTGGCGGTTTCAAACACCACCGTGCGGCCGGATTTAACTGCACGCACGCCAAATCCCAGTTCAATTTCAAGCGCATTGGTGGCTTCAATCTGATATTCCTGTTTTTGAATCGCCCGGGAAAGGGTCAGGTTAAGCTGTTCGGTTGGAATGCCCTGAACCCAATGAAGCGGGTCAATCGATAGCGAACCACCCTTCCGGAAACGGCTGACTTCCAGCCCCGCCAACGTCATGGTCGTGGCGAAACAACCGCCTTGGGCATTTCCAATGATCGTGCTGCTGGCACCCCAGGTGAGGATGGCAACGCTGTAAAGGGTGACCCAACCGCTGATACCCAGCCCGACCAGTTGCCAGGATTTGATTCGGCTGAGCAAAGGGGCAGAAACAGATGAGGACATATAAAAAAACGAATTTTTACTGCAGACGACTATTTTAAAGCATATGCCGGGCCAGTTCGATGATTTTTTGGATTGGGTATGAGCCAAACCGAAGGAAAGATGTATCCAACCGTGTATTAGATGGAAAAGGCCGAAGCGAGGAGGCAAAAGCACCCGTCCGACAGTTTGATTGATCCCGTTGTCGCCCAAACCGGATCGCCATCGCTCGAAGTATTAATCGCACTTTGAATAACTGAGAATGCCGTGCTCCAGCCGATGTAAAACATCATGGGATAGGTACCGTTCTTGTCCGAACACAACACCGCATCCCTTTACGATCAGGCTTGATGCCTGCCCTACATTCTGGCCCGTTTCGATTTCCGATAGCTCACCGGCTTGGCCTTATCTTCAGGCCGGCCGCCGTCCACAATGCGCTTTAGCTCCTTGATCTGGTCGCGGAGCAATGCGGCTTTTTCAAACTGCAAGTCCTCCGCGGCTTTGAGCATTTCGCTCTCCAGCTCCCGGATGGTCTCGGTTACGTCCCCGTCCATTTTGGCATCGTGCAAAACCGCGTCGGCCTCCTCGCGCGTGGCCCGGTAAACCGCCAGGCTGTCCTCAACGGCGCGGACAACGCTGCGCGGCGTGATCTTGTGCTCAAGGTTATAGGCAATCTGCCGGCTGCGGCGGTATTCGGTCACGGCAAGGAATTTCCGGATGCTGTCGGTCATGACATCGGCATACAAAATCACCTCGCCGTTCAGATGGCGCGCCGCCCGGCCGGCGGTTTGGATCAAACTCGTTTCGCTGCGGAGAAAGCCCTCCTTGTCGGCGTCTAATATCGCCACGAGCGAAACTTCCGGCAAATCGAGTCCTTCGCGCAGCAAATTAATGCCGACCAGCACGTCGAATTCACCTTTGCGCAGTGAACGCAAAATTTCCACGCGTTCGATGGCGTCGATTTCGCTGTGCAGATATTGCACCCGGATGCCCATGTCGCGCAGATAATCCGTGAGTTCCTCCGCCGTGCGCTTGGTCAGGGTCGTGACCAGCGTGCGTTCTTTTTTGTCGCCGCGCTGGCGGACCTCTTCCATCAGATCGTCAATCTGGCCTTTGAGCGGCTTGAGCGTCACCTTCGGATCAATGAGTCCCGTGGGCCGGACAACCAGTTCCACCACGCCGGGAATGGATCGATTGGGCAAAGCTTCAGATGAGCCATCGATTTCAGCCCGCGGGGACGCTCGCCCCACCAAAGCGCTTTGCCGCGACCATTCGATTTCGCGCGGCGATGGCGTCGCGCTGACGTAAATCGTCTGGTTTTGCATGGACTGGAATTCCAGGAAATTCATCGGCCGA
>CAIJNQ010000053.1 GCA_903822015.1 uncultured Verrucomicrobia subdivision 3 bacterium
GCTGGTTGCAACCGACACTTGTGAAGTTTCAATTCCATTCAAACATTTGGACAAACTGACGGCGTGCCAGTGCCAAGAAATGGCTTTGGCCGCCGGCGACCGGCTGCAACTCAAGGCCAATGGCCGCAGTGTCGAGAACCGCAAGCTGGTCAATGGGGAACTGGTCACGGTCAAGACCGTCCATTCTGACGGTCGTATCGCCCTGGTGGACGGCCGGGTGCTGGACAAAAACTTCCGCCAGTTTGTCCGCGGTTACGCCATCACGTCCTACGCTTCACAGGGCAAATCAGTGGATCATGTGCTGTTTTCAGATTCGCTGGCGAAGGCCGCGACGAGCCAGCAACAATGGTATGTCACCATTTCGCGTGGCAAAAAGGGCATCCATATTTTCACCAGCGACAAGGAGCAGCTATGAGATGCAACAAAAGCCGGAACAACAACAGGCGCAACAATCCCAAACCGAAACGGTCGGGCAAAAAGTTGAAACCGAGCAAATTCAAGCGGAAGCTCCGAAAAAACAATCGCGCAGCATGAGGATTTGAACTGCTGTCAGTCAAAGAATAAGCGTCGTGGTCAAAACACAGCTGCTTTGGCGGCGTTAAAAGACCCATTACCTCCATCGGTTTGAACTTCAATTCGAGGCACCGGCTTCATTTTTGAGTTCCCCGGTTGGCGAGCATTGGGTTGGTTCTTTCTTCGTAATCATCCAGCGAAGGGATTTTCACCAGCGCTCGTTTCGCATAAGCACGGTGGACGGCCTTGCTGTTGTGTCCTAACGCCGCCTGTGCAAACCGTTCAGGATAACCGGCGCATTTTGCGCGTTCCGCCCAAGCGTAACGATAGCTGTGGAGAGACACGCCTTTGATGTTGAGCAACCGGCAGCGGCGGCAAAATTCAGCGGCGCGCGCGTTGGCGTTGGTCGCGGTGATGGATGGAAACAATGGGCCGACGGTGGGAAGCTGGTTCAAAATGGCGGCGAGCTTTTTGCTGATGACCAACTGCGCTTGTTCGCCAGTCTTCATCCGAAAATAAGTCAACGTTTGCGTCGGCCAATCAATGTTCTCATGGGTCAATGCGGCGGCGTCACTTTGGGACGCACCGATTTCCCAAAGCAATTGGTAGAACAGATTGCGTTCCGGATTTTTCTCAGCTTCAAGAATCCGCACGTGTTCGGCCTGCGTGACGGCACGCTTTGATTTGGTCCGCGGTCTCGGCCAGAAACGGGGCGCAAGCACTGGCACGGCAAGCCAGCCGACGCCGAGGGCGAAATTGTGGATGCGTCGCAAATAGTGCGCGACGGAAACTTTACCCTCATTCAACATGACAAGAAAATCCTCGGCGTTTGTCTCAAGTAACTTTTTTGAGCGAAGTCGGTCAAACGCGCTGCTCTTGAGAGCGCGGCGGTAGCGGTCTTTGGACGATTCCTTGCCATGAACCTGAATCTGTTCGATGACATCCCGCCAAGTGCGCTGCACCCATGCCGCGTCACTGGCGATCAGGTAGGAACGGGCGATTTGCAAATTCAAGGCGGGCTGGCGTTCGGAGTTGTTCCGCGCCTCGATGATTTGGCGCGCCTCGTCTTCGTCGTTGATGCCAAGACTGGTGCGTTTGCCGGTCTTGGAATCCACACAGTAATAAAGTCCGCCGCGAATGCCCCGGCGAATCAGGCGATAACGTGTTTTCATGGTTTCACGCAATCGCAAGGATACCCGAGACCTAGCCCGCAGAGTTAGCGAGCAGCCGGATAGTTCACACCGGTTATCGCGAATTCTGACGGGATGAACGAACTGGTGTCCGTTTCGGTGTCCGTTTTGGACTCAACTCCTCCTAAACAATTGAAGCACAAGCTATAACAATTGGCTCCAGAGGTAGGACTCGAACCTACAACCACACGGTTAACAGCCGCGTGCTCTACCATTGAGCTACTCTGGAACGCAAACGGACGCGTAATCTACAAACCACGGACCGCCGCGTCAAACCGTTTCATCAAAAAATCTGGCACTGCGGACAATAAAACGTGCTCCGGGCAGCTTGCACAATGCGTTTGATCGGTCCGCGACATCGCACACAGGCCTGTCCAGCACGGTCGTAAACCCGCAACCGCTCTTCGTAATAATCCGTCGCACCGGCCACCGATCCGAAATAAAAGAGGCCGTCGGTTTTGCCCGCGCCAAAGTTCAACGGGATGGTGCTGCCGCCGGCAATCGCCCCCGCCAACACTTCGCGAACAGCCCGCCGCAACCTTTTAACCTGATCCAGCTTCAGCCGGTTCGCCGCCAGCCGGGGGGAAACGCGCGCCCGGAACAGGGCCTCACTGGCATAAATGTTCCCCACTCCAGCCACGAGCGTTTGATCGAGCAACTTGATTTTGACGGCCTGGCGGGAGCGCTTGAGTTCGCGGGCAAAGGATTCAGTCGTAAAATCAGCGGCCAAGGGCTCGGGGCCAAGTTTTCCGGAGGCCGTCAAATCCAGCGTCAGCCGCCCGAAATAACGGGTGTCCTCATAAACAAAGCGTTTGCGGCCGAGCTCGAAAACCACGGCGGCATGCTTCGGTAGCGATCCGGTCCGGGGCGCCACAAACATCCGGCCGGTCATGCCCAGATGACCGAGAAGGGTGACGGGTTGCGCGGCGGTCCGGGTTTTAAGCTTAAACAACAGATATTTTCCCCGTCGCGTCAAGCCGGTGAAGGTCGCACCGGTCAAGGTTTTCTGAAACCGCCGCAACGGGGTGGGGCGCAAAACTTTTTCGCGCCGGACCAGCACCCGGCGAATGGTTTGTCCGCGCAGCAGCGGCCGCAGATGGCGCGCGAGAATCTCGACTTCAGGCAGTTCGGGCATAATTCATTCCGGTGAAAAACCGACGGGGTCAGTCCGGGGCGTCACCGGACCGGTTGCGGTGCGGTTAATCAGGAACCATTACCCGGCAACAGCGGCGCGCCGTGGACTGCCCGCCGCACCTTCCGATGGGCGAAGGAATAATTCAACTGACGAGGGTGCCGATTTTTTCGCCCAGCACGACCCGCTTGAGGTTATGCTCCTTGTTGAAATCGAAAACGATGATCGGCATCTTGTTGTCCATGCAGAGGGAGAAGGCGGTGGAATCCATGACCTTCAACTGCCGCTGCAGCGCGTCGAGATAGGAGATTTCCGCAAAGCGCTTCGCCTTGGGGTTTTTCTTCGGGTCGCTGTCGTAGATGCCGTCCACCTTGGTGGCCTTGAGGATGACTTCGGCGCCGATTTCGTTGGCGCGCAGGGCGGAGGCGGTGTCGGTAGAAAAATAGGGGTTGCCGGTGCCGCCGCCGAAGATGACGACGCGGCCCTTTTCCAGGTGGCGGACCGCGCGGCGGCGGATGAAGGTTTCGGCGATCTGGGCCATGGCGATGGCGCTTTGGACCCGGGTGGGGCAGCCGAGTTTTTCCAGGGCGTCCTGCAAGGCCAGCGCGTTGATGACGGTGGCGAGCATGCCCATGTAATCGCCGGTGGCGCGTTCGATGCCGCGCTCGCTGCCGCTAAGGCCGCGGAAAATGTTGCCGCCGCCGACGACGACGACCACCTGGACGCCGAGTTCGCGGACCTCGCGGATCTGACCGGCCATGTGCTGCACGGCTTCGGGGGCAATGCCGACGCCGCTCTTATCGCCGAGGGATTCGCCGCTCAATTTGAGCAGCACGCGGGAATATCTGGGCTTTTTTGGGGTAGTCATAAAATTGAACGCAGACGAAGCATTGGGAAAGAATTACCAGCCGTGCGGCGAATCGTCAAATCAAAGCGCAAGCCAAATCGTGGTTACCCGAAACGGGGATCAGGGTCAATGCCGGCACCTAATCAACGCGGAGCGGGGCAGAGAGGTTAACCACGAAACACAAGAAACACCCGAAAACCGAAAGATCGAGTCTCAGGGGATAAACAGGCAGGGCTTGGGGCTCCGAGTTCGGAGGCGGAGGTCAGAGGAAACACTGAAAGACCAAAAGTGCGAGCGGGTGGCAGCACCACGGGCCAACCGGGCCTCTGAAGAGAGATTATTTCTGGTGAAGCGGTCGTAGCGAAGCAGGGTGGCCATGGCAATAAAGCGCTAGGAGAATGAGTGCAGAGTAGAGAACCGACCCTCAACGTGTGTTGGCATATAAGCTGCTTGCGGGGTTTGTGGTTAATAAAGTCGTGGCTTGAATCGTTGAATAAACCATTTGGTCAGCACATGGGAGGAACGATTCAATAACAACTTGATGTATAAGAAAACGACAATTGCAGCTTTAAAATTATTTATTTATGAACAACCCCCACTCACCTGATTCCCAATCCGCCCCCGATTCCGCGCCGGCACAAAACACGGGGTTTACCCCGTGGCGGCATTTGAAAAGCAAACGCATTTCGTATTTAACCCTGCCATTGATCATCATGGCGACGGTGACGGAATTCGTCATTTTGGCAACCGGCTGGAAATATCAACAGGTCGTGTGCCTGCCCAAAGGCATGGGTGTCACATTTTTTGGCATCGGCCCGATTGGCGCGACCATCCTGGCGGTGGAGTTACTCAAGCTGCCGCTGGCCATTTGGACCGCCTCCCGCAAGGGCTGGCAGAAAGGGATGATGCTGGTGATTGGTTTGCCCGTGATTTGTCTGCTCACATTTCAACTGGTCAAGGACATGGCAGTATATGAGATGGGCGTTGCCCTGACACCCGCCAGCCAGTTGCTCGTGCAGGCAGACGTGGAGGAAACCAAAATCGCCCAACTCAAAGCCGAGCTGGCGGGCATCGACACAAAAAAAGCCGACCGCGATCGCAAGCTCGCTGAATTGACCGCGACAAAGGCCAAGGCCGACGCCGAGCTGGAGGGGCAGATCAAGCGCAATGATGAGTCACGCCAGGACGCCATTTCCCTGACGGATTACCAGAAGCAACAGCTATCCGAAGTGCAATCCCGCGAGAACAACCTGATCAAGCAATTTGACGCGGACACGGCCGAGCTCACCAAAGCCATCGCCGATTTACGCACCCGGCGCCAAACCGAGCTGCCCCTCGCCGCCAAATGGAACGTGGAACAAGCCCGGATTGACAACGCCTATAATGCAAAAATGGCGGCTTACACCAACAAGAAAGCGCAGTATGAAAAGGACAAGGCGGAGTATGATCAGGCCAGTTATTTGAAGCGCCTGGTGATGATGGAACCGGCTGACCCCGGGGTCGCGCCCGTGCGCGAAAACAATTCATTTCTTAAACCGGTTCAACTTTGACGCCCTGGACCTCGAACACAAGCTCGAAATCGGCCTCGGCATGAAAGCGGGCACTGAGAAAGTGGCCGCACGGGTTGCGACCCTGGGCAAGGATATCAACGGCTGGCGCGTCGGCTCGGCGTTTGGCGACCGCGACTATTACCACGGCGACTGGCTCTTGCGGGCCGCCGCCGCCAAGGCGGGCATCTACGGCAACAGCGCGGACGAGGCGATGTATCCGATGACGCGCGCGGACGCCACGGGCGCGACACTCGACGGCAGCCAGCATAATTACACCCTCACGTTCCCCGCGGGCGAGCTGCCGCCGGTGGACGCCTTCTGGTCCGTGACGATGTATGACGGCAAGTCGCAGCTGCTCATCCGGAATCCGATAAACCGTTACCTGATCAATTCGCCGATGCTGCCGGACATGAAGAAGAACGCCGACGGGTCGCTGACGATTTACATCCAGAAGGATTCGCCGGGCGCGGCCAAGGAAAGCAACTGGCTGCCGGCGCCCGACGGTCCGATTTACATGGCGATGCGTCTCTACTGGCCGAAGACCGAAGCGCCTTCGATATTGCCGCCGGGCGAAGGCACCTGGAAGCCGCCGGGCGTGGTGCAGGCGAATTGAGAAAATATGCAGGGCAAAAACGGCGGTATCATCAGTCCCGGATGGGAACTGGTTTTGAACAACAAAGGAACGAAGGAACAAAAGGGCAGACACGCAATGATCACGAAAAGCGAAACGCTGAAACGCTAACAAACTGAAAGAGGGACAAGTCAGAGCCTACCCTTGCCGGCGAGCCTCCATCAGGAGCGGTAAAAGATTCCAACCCGGTTCAGAGGCGATAGACAAAAATCAGCCACAGATGGGCTAGTTGAAAACGGATGCGGCAAATTTGGGGGCCGGAAAAACCTAACCACCAATCGGGTACCGATCTCAACCCCGGCGGAAACAGCCTTTCCCCGCGTTTTGCACCGGTGAGCATCCGGGCCCATCGGTGGCGGAACTGAATCGCTCCGGCTAAGATAGGGCGACGGCGGCGGCATAAACCAATGCGCCCTCATCATTGATCATGCGCACGTTCATTTTGTCCGCGTGCAGGGAAATCGTGGTGAATCCGGAACAGGATTTTGCAAATTTAGACCGCTTGGTGAAAATGGTCGGCGTGTGCTGCGAGCCGGCCCCGGAATCGAACAAATTCACGTCGCCAGCCATGAGATGCTGCAAATCGTGATCGTGGCCATTGAAGTAAGCCTGGACCTGATGCGCC
>CAIJNQ010000054.1 GCA_903822015.1 uncultured Verrucomicrobia subdivision 3 bacterium
GACTGCGGTGGCAAGGCGGGAGCCGCGACACCGCTTTCGAGCGGGTGAAGATTTTCGAATGGAAACCAACCCCGCGGGCGGTCGAAAGCGGCGTGGCGCTTCACCCCCCCTAACTTTTCAGCGGCTACAGTATTTCTTAATTTCGTAATCGGTGGTCAGTTTAATGCGTTTGCACCGTGTAAAAGCGCGTCTTTGAATTGGCCGCATCGGACACGCTCTTCACCGTCCCATCACCGACCACCGGGGTCAGCAGCGTCCAGGAGGCATCCGTCAAGTTGGTTTTGTAGAGCACCTGATACGTCGGGCCGTACAAAGTCGGGAATGAGATGAGAATATTGGAACCGCTGGCTGTCGCTTTTGCGGGCGGTGATTTTAACATCAAGTCCAGGTTGTCTACATAAACGGATCCACTGCCGGATAATGCATAGGTGATTTGCGTGCGCACCCAGGCCGTACCCGGTGGCGCGACCATTGAAGAAGCTGTGCCCAGCAAGGCAAAGCTGCTGGAATAGACATTTAGATTCGTCATGTTGTATAAAAACCATGTATCCGCCGGGGTATTGGTGGTCACTCGGTTGACGGATTGGTAATCAAGCAGCAGGTTTTTTCCGGCATCCCTGAATTGAACTTCCAGAAAACAACTTCCGTTGGTTATCTGATCCAGAAATGGCGTATACATCCACGCATTGGCCGTGTAAATCGCACCCGGGGTGGCGGGGCGGTCTTGAAATATGCCGTTGTCGGGACCATTGTTGTAAACCTGCACGCAATTCGTGCCGTCCAGAACATCCACGGGGGTTGCTGACAGGTAGTAATAATTATTGGTGTTTTGAATGGATGAGCCGTTGTAATAATCCCAGCCCGCTGTCCCTCCGTTGTTATCAATGAGGCCCAATTCAAAACTCGGATCGATCAGGAGATTCGTCCGGGCTTGAGCCAGCGGCAACACCACCAGGGAGGCTTTTGATGCCACCAGGCCATTCGCATTCGTGACCGTTACCTGGTAGGTCCCCGCGTCAGTTGCCAAAATGCTCGAAATGTTTAGCGCGTTGGTGGTCGCGCCGGAAATTCTGCCGGCATTGCTCAGGTTATTCGTGGTGGGCGGCGTGGTCGTATTGTCAATGTATGCCCATTGATAATGAAACGGTGCATTGCCGCCGGGAACTGCCGTGAAGGTCGCGTTTTGCCCTCCCACCAACACCTGGTTGGCGATCGGCGCGACCCGCAGGGCAGGAATCTGCACTTTGACCACAACCTGACCCAGACTGGCGAAATTATTGGACGGACTAGCGTCGGGTCCGATTGTTTCAAAACCATATTGTACATGGTCGCCCACGCTTGGAGTGAGGCTGATGCTGAATGGTTGCCCGGGTATGAGCTGGGTCACCGCTTGCTGCACAATGGCATCACTGGAGTTTAAGTCTTTTATGAAGACGGTGTTGGTATAAGGGAAGACCAGCGAAGTGCTCACACAAACGCCGGTAAAGGTTAGGCTCTGTCCCGCCAAAGCGTTGTTTTCAACGTAAAAGTTGGCATCCATGATTTTGTTTGGGGTGCCGTTGGTGTTCACCCAAAATGAATCATTGGGGTTCCAGACATTGGTGCAAGGGGTGATCGTCAGCGTGTTCGTGGCGTACACATCGAAAAAGTCTGTTAATGCACTTGTGCCCCAAACACCGCCTTGAACATATACACCCTCGTTGCCATAACCGGGTGTGGTGGGCATGTTGAAAACGTTCATGTAGCCTACCCAAGTCTGCGTGGAATCAACCAGGAGCGTCACTTGTGAATTTCCCTGAAGCGTTGCGCTTAATAAAGCTACAACCGTCAGGCCGGCGGGAATTGATTTTTTAAAAAATGATTTCATGGTGATGGTTTTTTATTTTCACAATATTTTCTGCCGGTCTCGTCCATGCCATCCTGACCTCGGTTATTGCCAGATTTCATCCTGTATGACTACCTAAAAAACCGAACGTTAAAAAATACATTGCATTTCGAACGGGTCCCTGAAAAATGCCGCCGGCAAGCTTGCAAAATCTTAACCCATCTATCAATGCTGGATAACGCCGGATTTAACCGGAACTGTGCGATTGAAACCTGGCGGGTCGCGCGGCCCTTTCATCCTACACTGAATCGTTCCGGCTAAGGTTGATTGGTGATCGCGGTCGCGAATGGCTGGCCCCGTTCCAGTTCCTGCATGCGGGCGCTGGCTTGGTGCCACAGCGGCCTTCCGGGCGGGGTGTTGGAAAGACAGAGCCGGAGATAATACGCGACTTGATTGGAATCATGATGATGCTCGGCGATCAACGCCAGGCCATAACTGACCGAGTCCAGATAGTCGCCGGATTTTTCGAGCTCGCGATAATCGGTTTCGGCCGCCGCCCAATTCTGGCAGTCGAATTGGGCGATGGCGCGGTTGAACCGCACCATCGGCATATTGGTGAGTGAGAGAATATGGTCTAAAATCGGAATGGTGGCCGGGATCTTACCGGCTTGAAATAAAATCAGGGCTTGGCTCCGGAGGGAAGTTACGTCATCCGGCTGCTTGGCCAGCTGGGTCTCCACTAGCCGTTGGGCGTTCGTTAAATCGCCGAGGTTGATATACGCTGCGATCACTTGATTGGCCAACTCCGCATCGCCGGGATGCCGCTCCAAAACTCCCTGCAAGGCGGCCCGGACCTTGGCCGGATTGGTTTGTGCCAGCCAGCAATCCGCTTCCAGCATAGTCAGTTGAAAATCGATCGACTTGTTGGGGGGGGGATTCTTGATTTCTTGTCGTAAGTTCTTGATGAGTGGCCAGGCGCGTTCGCTTAGATGGAGTTGGGTATAAAGTTCGGCCAGGGCGAATTCCGGCAGGGGCACTCCGGGGGCTAGTGTACGGGTGCGTTCATAGTGCTGCACGGCTTGCAACCACTGGCCGTTTTGTTGAAACGCATGGCCCAGCAGATAACAAAGCATGGGATCATCAAACGGGCCGCAACTGTTCAAGACCGCTTTCAAATGCCGGAAGTCCGGAAATTGTGCGGCGAGCTGATCCACCCCGGCCAGGCTCAGTTTGTGTCCGGACTGAAGGTTGGTATTGCAGGCAAGGCTGATTCTCGCCGAAAAATTATTGGTGGTCAATTGGAGCGCCTGCTCAAAGCGCTGCCGGGCCTCCGGCCAGCGCCCGATCTGTTGCAATTCCACCCCCCAGCTGTCCAGCGCGAGCGAATACCACCCCGCCAGCAGGCGGTCTTGAAAAAATGGCGGCGGAGTGAAGCCAAGTTGTTGGATTTTTTTCTGCCAGGGGGTTGGTTCCCGGCTTGGGGCGGCGGCGGCCAGCGGGGCCAGTTCCTTTTCCCAGCTCCGGTTCCAAAACGTTTCCGTCGCCTCCGCTTCGGCCCCGCTCAGCGGGGGGATTTCAAGAAAATTTCTTCCCCGTAACTTCAGCCGGTAGACGGAACCTATGGGTTCCGCGTAAAACCGCTCGAACATGTCGCCATAGCCCCGTTGCAGATAGAACAGGTCGTTGGTGCGGGCAAGGAGGGCGAGCAGTCCCACGGTTTCCATCCGGTCAAGTTCGTGCCGGGTTTCATCCGTCAGCCAGCCGATGGGCTGGCGGCGTTCCAGCCACGCACGATATTCCACCACCGGCAAGGCCCGCAGATCCACTGCCTGCCAATCCCGATCCCGGTGGTGTCGCCCAAGGGCCGCCTGAAAGACGGCCAGTTTCTGGGGTTGGTCGCTCAGCATTACGCCCCGGCTCCCGGTCGGTAACGACGACACCGCCAATTCACCGAAACCTTCTAGCGGATAAAAGTTAAAGTGCAGCAGGGCCGGGGAGTTTCTGGCGACCAGAACCGCACTGGCGAGAATGAGAACCGCGGTGCCGGCCGGTAACGCCCATCGCCGCAGCTTGTCGGCCAGCCGCCACCAATCAATCCTGCCCGGCAACGGCTTGTATCGCTTCTCCACTTGCACTTGGGAGAGCGATAGAAAATTGCCGGCCAGAAACGCCGCTCCGAGCGCGGTCAAATAATCCAGGGTCAACAGTGGCATCGAAACGTTGAGTTGCCGTTGGAGGATCTGCCGCAACCCCATAAGGGGATCAAAGGCCAGGTACAAGCAGGCCAGCAATAGCAAGATGCGAAAAACTCGGAAAATCCAGACTTGGAACCGATCCACCCCAAATCTGTTGCCGGCGTCTTCCTCCCGCCACCGCAAGAGACAGGCGCTGGTGGGTACCAGATAAAAGAGCGCCACCGCAATGGCCATCAACCAGTGCGCCTGGCTGTATTGGTAGTAAAGCAGCCGGATTACCCCCCAGGTCTGTTTCAAACTTGCCAGCCAGGCCTGGCCCAGGCTCCAGGGTGAGTGCGGTGACAGTCCGTTGATCAGTGGGAGTAAGGCGTAAAAGGAAAGCCCTGCCAACCCCCAGCCGGCCATTCGCCGCAAAAAATCTAACCGGAAAAAAAAGATGCCGCGCACCCAGATCACCCCCGCGACAAACAGGGGAAAGGCCAGCAGCATCAGCAAGGTTTCCGTCATCCCCAATCCCCAGACCAAGGCCGCCGCCTGTAGCCATTGGTTTTGACGGCGGCGGCGATACTCCAGCAGCAGCCAAAGAACGGTTGCCACCAATAGTAAATCAAGCATTTCTCCGGTGGCGGCTATGGCCTCCTGCCAGAAGCTAAATTCTAATCCGCACAGCGCGCACGCCAGAAAAACCGGGATGGCGGCGGCCCGCGGTCTTTGCTTTTCCAAAGGCCGGGCCCACGGCATCAGTTGGACGGAGCGGGCCAGCAAGCCCAGGGTCAGCGCGGCGAGTCCGGCGGAAAATAAATTAAGTCCCCCGGGTATGGCGGCGGTGGGCAATAACCGCAGCGGCAGGGTTAGCAGCCAGAGCAGCGGCTGCCCGGCCATGGGGACCCAGTCCCACCCCGCCACTTTGGCGGTAAGGGGGAGGCTGTTGATGGTCACGCCATGGCTTAAGGTGATCCCATAGATCACCAGCGCGACCAGAGCGATCTGCACCGGCAGGCGGCGGTTTAATTTTTCCATTAAATTTTAAATTGCTAACCCGGATTTCTGGGAAAAATCGATCAGGTTTCTGTGGCCCCGGTTTGTTGTTTTAAATATGATTGCTGGCTTCCCTGTTCTCAGGACATCACAGCTGCTCCAACTGTGTCAAATCAATATGGTTTTATCAGAAAGCAGAGGGTTGACGAATTTGGTTCATTTTCGCCTCGAGTAAATGAACCTGCTGTTGCGCTGTGGTGTTTGCCGGGTCAAGTCCCAGGACCGCCCGATATTCAGCCAGGGCTTTACTGGTTTTCCCCTGAGTGGCTAGGGCGGTTCCCAGGTCCTGGTGTGCCGCGATGAAATTGGGTCGATAATGGATCACCGCCAGAAATTGTTTTTCCGCTTCTTCCAATTCTCCTTTGGCTGCCAGTTGCACCCCCAACTGGTAACGGGCCTGCCAGAATTCCGGTTTGACTTTTACCACGCCGCGCAGGCAGGCAATCGTTTCATCCCAATGATATCGGGCGGCGGCGACATTGGCCCGGTTGAAGTAATCCGCTGGTCCTTCCGGCTCCAGGGTCGCCGCCCGCTGATAACTGGCCAGGGCGGCGTCATTCTCTCCCTGGTTCTGCCGGAGAAATCCCAAGTTGATATAGGCATCCACATAATCCGGATTGGCCCGGATTGCCCGATTGAAATAATCTATCGCTTCGGCGGGCTTCTGCTGGTTCGCCAGTGACTCGCCCAGGGCGTCCAGCGCTTCCGCGTTGTCGCGCTTGAGGGCGAGCGCCCGCGATAGGTAATCGGCGGCTTCGGTGGTTTTTCCGGCGCGAACCAGCAACGTGCCCGTATAATAAAATCCCCCCGGCAGCCAGGGCACTAGTTCGCAGCAGCGTTTGGCTTCGGCGATGGTTTGTTCCAGGTCGCCTCGCATTTCCAAAAACCTTTGAAAATTTCCATGCAAAAAGTAGTCGTTCGGTGCCAGCGCTAGTGCTTTTTCATACATTTGCCGGGCTTGCTCGGGGGTCTGGGTGTTCATCCGGAATTTGGCTTCCTCCAGTTTGGCGGCATAGACCTTGAGCAGGGCGTCATGGTTGTATTGTCCCGTGAAGGGTGACGACTTGACGCGGGTCATGATGGGCTCCCAGACCCGCTCGCGGTCCCACACGGTGACCGCGAGCCGGGAATCGCACCGTTCAGCGGAAGCCCAATTTCCTTTATCATGCGCTGAAATCGAATCGGGCAGGATTTTTTTTGCCAGTTCGGCAAAGTTTCGCGCCAGCAGATAATTGCCGGTAAAATTCAAATGCACATGCTCGTAAAATAATTCCAAGCCGGGAATCCCCCCCGGGGAATTTTGCGCCAGGTCCCTGGCGGCGTCGGATAAATAGACGCCCTGACCGGCATGTCGGGTCGCCGCATCCTCGATCGCCGCGTTGATTCGCGTGTCTGCCCGGAAATTCAGCGCGTCATAATCTCTCGCCAGTTCAAAATCACGCCGGGCTTGATCATGGTTCGTCAACGCCAGGTCGCACGTTCCCATGCGATACTGCAAGTCGGCAAATTGCAGGTCAATCTTCGCGGCCTGCCGATACCGGTCGAGCGCTTCGGCAAACGATCCGGCCGTTTCCAGATCAATTCCCTTTTGATAAAGCTGGTTCCAGATGGCTTCCTGGTTGGTGGTCAGGCCTTTCTCATGCACAGAAGCGAACGGGGCGCAGTCCTTCAAGTTGACCGCCACCGTGCTCAAGATGACCGGCACATCGGCTTTATGTGCGGCCCGCAGGATATCATTCAGATTGCCTTTGAAGTTGGCGTAAGCCCGCAACCGGGCGGGATCGTCATGTCCGAGACGGTTGTTTGCAAACATTTCCATGCCGCCCCACATTTTCGGCGTGGCGGCGTGAATTCTCAATCTTCCACCCAGGGCATCCAGCAGTTGGCCGATCCGGGTGGATTTGATGGCCAGCATCGTGCGGATGACCGCCAGGTTGGGTGCGCGCAAGCCATAACTCGTCTCGGCGCCAAAGGGTCCCACCATTTCATTGTTACCCATGTATATGAGCCACAAATCGCCCTGATGCCGCGCGCACTCGCGGGCGATCGGCAGGATCGTGCTCGAGTCAATCGCCGTCATGGCTACGCAGATCACGTGAAAGTCTGTTCCGGGATAACGTTCGCGCAGCAGAATCTCCAGATAGCGCCCGACCCCATAAGTGCTGTCGGGGTCGCCGTTGGCGGCGGATTCGCCGAACAAAAAAATCCGGAATGAGTTCGTGGCCTTTGCGGCGGCAAACCGAATGGGCAGCGCCGTTCGGGCGATCGCCGCCGGAAAAAAACGGTCGCTGAAGGTCTCGTTCGGTACATAATATTTGAGCCCATTGATTTGAATTTGCCGGAAAAAATGGGGGTCATAGCCGTATCCAGCCAGTCGAAGCCCGAGTTCCAGGCCGCCCAGCACCAGCAACGGGAGGAAAACCATGGCACACAACCGCATCAGCCAAAGGCGACCTTGGGGAATTGGCTTTGGGGGGATCATAAATAATGGTGCGTCCGTGTAAAAATGTAAATGTCTGGCCAATTATTTGCCATCCGGCTCCACATCAAAGCTAAATGCCGGCTGAAATTAAAATAAACGGCGTGTTTTGCAACTGAAACGTTATATCAACTCGCGGCTGTAGTAGATTTGTCACATTTTTTTCAAAAATACCCGTTGACAATAAAATCCAGATATAGTAAAAAGTTCTACGTAACCCGTTACCATCTAAAAAAACGACAAAAAAAATAACCTAAGTATATGAAAATGTTTCAAAAAATAATCGGTTGCAGCACGGTTGCTGCGGCTCTGGGCTTGAGTGCGTCAACCACTCAGGCGCAAAACCTCCTTACGGATCCCTCGTTTAATGGCCCTTTCGTGACTGGTCTTGGCGCAGGTAGCGCTTTTACCGCTGCGCAAGCCGGTGTGGGTTGGAATAATTATTTTGGCGGTAGTGTGCAAGCACCGAACGACATGACTTCCTCGCCTGATTCTCCTCGGACCGGCAGCTATGCCTTGTTGGCAGCCAATGCGCCAGCCAATGCTTGGAATCCCCAAGGGACATATCAGCTTATCGCTAATTCCAGCGTTGGCTCCGCTTTTTCGGCAAGTATTTATGCGCTCACAGATACCGGTCTCTTAGGCGCATCCGTTGCAGGCGCGGGTCCAGTCGACTTTCAGGTTCAATTTTTTGATTCAACTTTGGCCAATATATCAACGATTGAGACGGGCTGGTCTGCCATTGCCGCAAACAATGTTTGGCAGCAATATACTGTTACTGGAACTGTTCCGGTCGGCACAGCGTATATAGCAGTGTATGATATGGCCATGATTGGAGCTACTGCTCCGTCAGGAACAGTAAATGTGTTTTTTGACGACGCCTCCTTGACTGTGGCGCCAGCTCCGGAACCAACCACCCTCGCCTTGGCGGGATTGGGTGGTGCCGCGGCGCTCTCGCTGATCCGCCGTCGGAAAGCTTGAGTAGATTCGTTTTTCGCGAATGCCACCCGATGACGAATCGGGTGGCATTTTTGTTTGAAGATTTGTTCCGTCCAGCGTGCCGTGGAATCCGCGCCCGACCCGAAGATTAATGGTCTGGCAGTTCTTGGCAACGTTGGGTCAGGTAGGGCGTGTCACTCCGTGCGCGCCGTTGTTGGCGGATCAGAACGCGTTCGTTGGTTAGTGGCGGCTTCTCGGCAGAGCGCCGCAAGCCTTGGCAGTTAAATGTGCGGCTTTCTGCCGGAAGCCACTGCTCATTTTGCATAAATTCTCAATGTTAATATGAAACAGACCCTTATCGCTTCAATCTCGTCGCTCCTGTTCCTGTCAGACCTTTCCCGCGGCGCTGTCTTATCCCCCGGCCATGTTGATATTTATGTCACCGCCAGGGATACCGGCCAGCGGCTGGCGAAAGCCGGTGAGGCCGAGCTCGCCGCCGGGCTGCCGGTGAGCGAAAAAGAGGACTCCATTTTTGTGGATCCGGCCAAAACTTTTCAAACGGTCATCGGCATCGGCGGCGCCTTGACGGATGCCTCGGCGGAAACGTTTTATAAACTGCCTTTGGATAAGCAGCAGGAAATCATGCGGGCCTATTTCGACCCGCAAAACGGCATTGGCTACACCCTGGGCCGCACCCACATTCACAGTTGCGATTTTTCCAGCGAAAGTTACACCTACGTCAAGGATGGCGACACGAATCTGGACAGCTTCGACATTTCCCATGACCTGAAATATCGCATTCCGTTCATCAAGGCGGCGATGGCGGCAGCCGGCGATCATTTCACGCTGTTTGTCAGTCCCTGGAGTCCGCCGGCTTGGATGAAGGATAACCACAGCATGTTGCACGGCGGTAAATTGCTGCCCGAATATTTTGAATCCTGGGCGCGTTATTACGGCAAATTCATCCATGCCTATGAAAAGGCGGGCGTTCCGATCTGGGGCCTGACGGTGCAGAACGAGCCGTTGGCCAGCCAGACTTGGGAATCCTGCATCTTTACCGCCGGGGAAGAGCGTGACTTTGTCAAAAATTATCTCGGTCCGGCTTTGTGGAAAGACGGCTTGAAAAGCAAAAAAATCATCGTCTGGGACCACAACCGCGCCTTGTTATATCCTCGTGCTTCAACGGTTCTGGATGATCCCGCGGCCGCCCGCTATGTCTGGGGCGTCGGTTTTCATTGGTATGTGGGCGATAATTTCGAGAATGTTAAACGCGTCCAGGAAGCCTATCCCAAAACCCATCTGTTGTTCACTGAGGGCTGTAACTACCCTTTTGAAATGAGCAAAATCAACGATTGGCAGTGGGGGGAAAACTACGGCCGGGCCATGGTCAATGACTTCAATAATGGCGTCGAAGGCTGGACGGATTGGAACGTGTTGTTGGATCAGCATGGGGGGCCGAACCATGTTCAGAATTATTGTTACGCGCCGATCCATGCCGATACGGCCACCGGGCAATTATATTACCAGAATAGCTACTACTACATCGGCCATTTTTCAAAGTTCATCCGTCCGGGTGCTCGGCGGATCATCAGTTCCTCCATGACCGATACCCTCCAGACCACGGCATTCTTGAATCCCGATGGCCGGATCGCTGTGGAGATTCTCAACCTTTCCGGTCAATCGCAGCCGTTCAACCTTTGGCTCGACGGAAAAAGCGTGAAGAGTACCAGCCCGGCCCATTCCATCATGACTATGGTGGTATCTTAAAGGCTTCTTAAGAAGTTGCCTGGATTTTTTTTAGCAGGATTTTGTTTGACGCCAAAATATTTGTGTGATTATATGTATTACACCCAGTTGAAATAATAACCCATCAATTCCGACCATCTTTTATGAACCTCATAACTGAAAACACTTCAAAGTTTGGTTTGTCCATTCAGCCCGCTGTGATCTTGAAAAAATCAAGAGCCATTAAATTGGTCTGTGTGCTCTTGCTGGCCAGCCTGGCCTTGTGCGGCGGGATCAAGGCCCAAACCAATGTGTTGGTCAATCCCGGTGCCGAAACCGGTGATTTGACCGGCTGGAGTCAATCGCCCACTGGTTACAAATACGTCGTTTCCACCAACCAGTTTATTCCCAACAGCGGCAATTCAAATTATTTGGCCCACTCGGGAAAGTTTACCATTCAGTTATTCGACACCTCGGTTGATTCATCATATATCTTTCAGGATTTTCCGGCCATCGCGGGGTCCCAGTGGGCGGCCAGTTGCTACGCCATCGGCTACGCGTCGAACTATTTTAGTGGCGGTGGTTCCTCGGCGGACATGATGGTGGTCTTTTTTGATACCAACGACAATGTGGTGCCCTATCCTCCCAGCTCATATGGAACGCTTGGGTCCGTGATTCTTGACTCAGTTGGCGCTGCCCCGCCTTATGACCTGATCCTTCCGCCGGCGGTGGACGCCAGTGGTTGGGTCTATCTCCAGCCCACCAACATTTTCACTTCCTATCCGATTTTAAATTACAACTTTGATACCTCTGGTCCGTACCCGGCCACCTTGACGGCCCCTCCCGGCACCGCTTATGTTCGCTACCAGCTGGAATATGATGATACGGCCGCTCCCGCCGGCCAGCCGGTTTATTTCGATGATTGCGTTTTGAATAAAGTCTTGGGGAGCGATCCGGATATTATTAATAATCCCGTGGCGGCTACATTATATGCCGGCGGGGCGCCGACCTTCTCGGTAACAGCGACGCATACCGGTGCTTATCCGACGGAGAAGTTTAAATACCAATGGTATTTCAACAAAACCAACCTGTTGACTCCGGGCATGAATCAAATCTCCAGTTCGACCACGGCGGCGACCTTGAATTTTACCAACGTGCAAGGTTCTTCTTCCGGCCTTTATGATGTCGTGGTCACGCTCACTTCTGCGGGGGTTCCGGTAAATTCAATCCGCAGTGTGCCGGTGCCGCTGAAGGTGTTGGTGCTGGATCCGATCCAAAAAGTCAATCTTCTGGGGCCGAATGCCGGCTTCGAAAACTCGCCCTCCTGGCTTCCGTGGAATGTTTTTAACGGGTGCAACGCTGCGGGCCCGCTCGCAGCTTCCCCCTATAATACCTATGATGGTAGCACGCCGGTGGCTCCTTACGGCGGTGGTTGGACTGCCCTGGTGGGCGGTGGTAATACTGACAATGGGTTTTACCTCTTTTATCCGGTCACTCCCGGTGAACTGATCCAGGCGGGTGGCTATGCCTATATTTCCAGCTTGAATGATTTTATCAGTGTCAATACTGAGCGGGTTCAAATTTGGTTCGTTCAGGACACTGGCGGTAGCCCGGTTACCAACTCCCCGATCCTGGAATCCTTCAAGATTTATGGTCTGGATTATACGAATTCCCCCGACTACCTCTATACCAACATTGACGTGAGCAGTTCCAATTATGGCCAGGTGCTGCTCCATGACCAGCTGCCGAGAAATCAGTGGGTCTACTTGGGCGTGACCAATATAACCGGTCAGTATTTTACCGGGCTTTATCCCGACGGTCCCGATTTGCCCACCAATACCCTCGCCAATGGCTACTTCCAGGTTCCGGCGGGCGCTAACTATATTAAATTCCAGGTATATGAGAACAACCCCGGTGGCAATCCCGCCGATGCGGTTTATTGGGACGAAATGCGGTTGTTCCAGGTTGTCCCCGTGCCGGATCTGAAAGCCTCGTTGAGCGGCGGCAATGTCAATCTCACCTTCTCGGTCGGGCCGGCGTTGACCTACTCAGTTCTCTACAAGACCAACCTGGCGGACCCCGCTTGGAATATCTTGTCGAATAATATCGCCGCCCCGCTGAGCTGGCAGACCAACACCGCCTCGGTCGGCATTTCTTATCCGATGACCGTGACCGATGCTCCTGGTGCCAGAACCCGGTTTTACCGGGTGCAATCGCAGTAGTTCGAGTCTTGAAACTGGCGGCCGATTTGGTCGATCCAAATCGGCCGCCAGTGAGATTCGCTTTTATTCTTAAATATTTTTTTTGCCCGGTGGGTGTGGCTTGGTTGGGGATGTTTTTGCTGAAAAGCTTTGTTTGTCTAAAATCAATTGAAAACAAAAAATAATATAAACCGTGACCGCGATTTTGGTGGTCACCTGCGCGGGTTTTCAATTCGGCCGCGCAACGGTAACCGCCCTGCTTTTACCTTGATTGAGTTGCTGGTGGTGATTGCGATCATTGCCATTCTGGCGGCAATGCTGCTGCCGGCCCTCAGCAAAGCCAAGCAGAAGGCCCAGGCCATCTCGTGCATGAACAGTCTGAAACAATTGACTTTGGGCTGGATTATGTACACCGGCGATAACAGCAGCAAATTAGCCCCTAACGGCGGCGCCTACGGCGGGACCGGCTTTACCCCGCTTACGCCGACGGATCCCAAACTGCAGCCCGGGGCGGCTTGGTACCAATGGTGTCCGGGGGATATGAGCTCCTACAGTCCCTATGCCACTAATTTTGTTCAGGCCGGTGCGATCTATCCCTACGTAAATTCAATGAGCGTCTATCATTGTGCGGCCGACCACAACGGCTACAAATTTGGCCCGACAATTTTTCCGCACGTCCGCAGTTACTCCATGAATTGCTACCTGTCCCCCATTGTTGGCGGGGAATGGCATCTCGGCGAGGGCACGGTCAATTTCTACAAGGACACGTCTTTAACCCAGCCCGGCCCGGCCCTGACCTTTGTGCTGATCGACGAGAATGAATATGCCATTAACGATGCCTATTTCGTCAGCGATCCCGCCCAGGGAAATTTCTGGCAGGACGTTCCGGGCACGCGCCATGGCAATTCCGGCGGAATGTCTTACGCCGATGGTCACTCGGAAATCAAACGTTGGAAGGATGGCAAAATTCTAAACTACATACCGCCACCGGGTAAACAACCGGGTCAGATCCTGGGTGATTCCTCTTTTGACGCCCTTTGGCTGCAACAAAGATCAACCATTATTCAAAAATAATTTCCAATTCGTTTTGGCCTCCCCCCCCCGGAAGATAAAGGCGCCAGCTTACTACGCGACCTTTTCCCACGCCAGGATCGTCAGCACCGATTTATTGACTCCTGACCTTGGTGACATCGCGACATCACTTGGGATACCTCTTTTGGTAATTAGCTATCTTATCCCAATCACGGCCGTTTATGCCAGTGTCGCATTGCGCGCCCTCTTATTTTCCGGAGGGATTTTCTCCCATTGCCAGTCTGATTGTTGTAATATAATCGTTGACATAAACGCCACCCTGCGATAAAAATTGCCCACTGATTCCATGAATTCTGCGAGTAGTAATTATCGTCATTTATGTGTCTATGGCGCAATTATTTCGAGTTTTCTGTGTCATTTCATCGAATCTTAATTTGAATAAGACACCAGATTTTCATCGGATCGGCTTTAGTTTTTTAATGTGACAATGTCGCGGTTTTAAAACGGACGCTGAAACGATCGGATGGCAGAGACACTTAAACGGGTCCGACAATCCTTACAATGAAGCAAGGCAAATTATTTACGGTGTCCGTGGCCCTGATTGTGGCCGTGGGCGGTTTCCTGCTGGGCTTCGATGCCACGGTGATTTCCGGTGCCGTGCCGTTTATAAAAAATTATTTCGCGCTGACCGGTACCGGCGGTGATCTGAAACTCGGCTGGGCGGTGAGTTGCCTCGGCTGGGGTGCGCTGGGCGGCAACGCGCTCGCGGGATTCTTGAGTGATGCCTTCGGCCGGAAAAAAGTCCTGATGCTCACGGCCATTTTGTTCACCGTTTCGGCTTTGCTTTCCGCGACCACCGGCAATTTCACGATCTTCGTCCTGTCGCGGATTCTCGGGGGCATCGCTGTGGGCGGCGCCATTCTCATCGCGCCGGTTTATATTGCGGAGATTTCGCCGTCCGCGCTGCGTGGCAGCTTGGTTTCGTTCAACCAGCTGATGATCGTCATCGGCATCTCGGCTTCGTTTTTTTCGAATTATTTTCTGTTGAGCCTCGGTGATAATTGCTGGCGCTGGATGTTGGGCGTGGAAGCCATTCCGGCGGCGTTGTATTTTTTCCTGCTATTTTTCGTTCCGGAAAGTCCGCGCTGGCTGTTCGGTCGGGGCCGCGAAGACCAGGCGCTGAAAATTTTCACCAAGGTCGCCGGGGCCGAACATGCGGCCGAAGAAATGCGCCGTGTCCGCCAAAACGCGGCGGAACAGGTCGCCGGCGTCGGGGCGGGTGCCCTGTTCAGCCGGCGCCTGCGGTTCGTGATGTTGCTTGCGCTGACCATTGCCTTCTTTCAGCAGATCACCGGCATCAACGCGATATTCTATTATCTGCCCACCATTTTTTCGCAGGCGGGCGGCGGCACAAACGCGGCCTTCAAACAGGCTGTGATTGTCGGTTTGGTCAATCTGGGCATGACCTTTGTTGCCATCAAGTGGATTGACCGGCTGGGGCGCAAGCCGCTGCTGGTCATCGGCGCCGCGGGCATGGCCATCTCCCTCTTGACCTGCTCCTGGGCCTTTCACAATTCCAATTATCAACTGACGGAAAAATCCTTTGCGGTTTTAACCGCCGGCAAAGTCCCGGCCGATTTGATTGGCGATCTCCAGAAACTTGAGCCGAAAGTTTTTACTGCGGACAAGGAGTTTCTGGCCGATTTGGATGCCCGGTTGGGCGCGGACCGGTTGGCTCCGTTCCACGATGCCTTGACCGCCGCCGGCTTGAACATCCGCGCATCGCTTGTGCTTTTCGCCATCATCGGGTTTGTGGCGTCATTTGCCATTTCACTCGGGCCGGTGATGTGGGTGCTGCTGTCGGAAATTTTCCCCAACGCCTACCGCGGCGCCGCCATTTCGGTCGTCGGCTTCTGGAACTCCGTTGTGAGCGCCTCGGTCACCATGGTTTTTCCCTGGGAACTGTCCCGATTCGGCGCCTCGGGCACCTTTCTCGGCTATGGCCTCATGGCCCTGGCGGCGTTGGTCTTTGTGCTGGTCGCCATTCCTGAAACCAAGGGCAAATCATTGGAGGAACTTGAGCAGATTCTCGTCGGCCACAAGTCTGCGGTGAAATAACGATTTTATGACTCTCCCGCGATTTACCACCGTCGACTGGATACTGGCGCTTTTGGCCGGCCTCATCCTCGCTGGGAACTGCCCCGCTCAGGAATCTTTGCCGGCCGCCGGTCCCGCGAAGGTGGAACTCCGCCAGGTGGCGGGGCGCTGGCTCCTATATGTGAACCAGCGGCCGTTTTATATCAAGGGGGCCGGCTTGGAATATGGCGACCAGGAGAAGTTGGCGGCGCACGGGGCCAATTCCTTACGCACTTGGAGCACGGACAACGGTCGTGACTCCGGCAAGCATGTGTTGGATCGGGCCCTAACCAACGGCTTGATGGTGGCCATGGGCTTGGACGTGGATCATGAGCGCCGCGGCTTTGATTACAGCGATACCAACCGGGTGGCCAGACAATTGGCCCTGTTGAAATCTCAGGTGATGGAATATCGCAATCATCCCGCCCTGCTCATCTGGGTGGTCGGCAACGAATTGAATTTCGAAAAAAATCCCAAGGTGTGGGATGCCGTCAATGATGTGTCGAAAATGATTCACGAAATCGATCCGAACCACCCGACCACCACGACCTTGGCTGGCTTTGATCCGGAGACGGTGAAGTTGGTGGAAACGCGTGCGCCGGATTTGGACTTCATTTCTTTCCAGATGTATTCCGACATCATCAATCTTCCAAAATATCTGCGCGCAGCGGCTTGGGACAAGCCCTACATCGTCACCGAATGGGGCGCCACCGGCCATTGGGAATGCGGCAAAACCGCCTGGGGCGCGCCGATCGAGAACGACAGCACCACCAAGGCGGATCTTTACGACAAACGTTTCCATGCCGTTATTGAACCGGATCAAAAGTTATGTCTCGGGTCCTTCGTTTTTCTGTGGGGTAACAAGCAGGAACGCACGCCGACTTGGTATGGCATGTTCCTGGGTTCCGGCGAGGAAACCGCGCCGGTGGACGTGATGCACCATGTCTGGACGGGTGTCTGGCCCGCAAACCGTTGTCCGCGCTTGGTAGGTGCTTGGCTGGATGGGAAGACTGCCGTGCAAAATATTCACCTGCAACCCGGCCGGATTTACCCTGCTAAAGTGGCGGCGAGTGATCCCGATTCGGATCCGCTCACTTATCGCTGGGAGGTCATGCCTGAAAGCACCGAAACCAAGGTCGGCGGCGACGCCGAGTCCAGGTTGGCGCCGTTGCCGGGCTTGATCGCGGTGCCTGCCGCCGGCAATATTTCCCTGCAAGCTCCGAATCAATCCGGAGCCTACCGTCTCTTCGCCTACGTTTTTGACGGTCATGGTCACGCCGCCCATGCGAATATCCCGTTCTATGTGGATGAGGTGGCAAAGAATCCGCCATCCGTCAGCCCGACCGGGGCCCCTTCAACCCTTCCAGCTAAATGAATATGAACTCTGCCGAACCAACTTCGCCGGTGGCCGATCTTTCGGCTGCCCCCATTGTAAGCGGCCGGACCACGGCTCCCGCCCTGTTGTCCTTCAAGGAAAAACTCGGCTACGGTTTGGGCGACACCGCTTCGCATTTTGTCTGGGACATGGTGGGTTTCTGGCTCCTGTTTTTTTATACGGACGTTTATAAAATCCCGGCTGCCGCCGCCGGCACCATCATGCTCATCGCCCGCTTCTGGGACATGGGGATTGATCCGGTCATCGGCATCATCTCGGACCGCACGAAGACGCGCTGGGGCAAATTCCGGCCGTATATTTTGTTTGGGGCCATACCGTATGCGGTGCTGGCTATCCTGACGTTTACGACCCCCAATTTGGGTGCCACCGGCAAGATCATTTACGCGGGCGCCACTTATGTGCTGCTCATGACGGCCTATGCCGCCGTCAACCTGCCTTATTCCTCATTGGCGGCGGTGATGACCTCGGACACCTACGAGCGCGCCGGCTTGAACACCTACCGTTTCATCTGCGCTTTCACCGGCCAGTTTGTGGTTTCCGGCCTGGCGCTGACGCTGGCAAAATTTTTCGGTAATGGCGACAAGGCTGCCGGTTTTCAGTATACGTTGATCATGTTCGGCTTTTTGAGCGTGGTTTTTTTCTTCATCACCTTCGCCACGTCCAAGGAACGCGTCCAGCCCTCAACCGCCCTGCCCAGTTCCCTCAAGGAAGACTTGAAAAATCTCTTTAAGAACCGGCCCTGGATCATCTTGGCCTGCGTGGGCATTATTTCCTTCGTCATGTTCGCCATGCAAAACGCGGCGATCGCCTATTATTTCAAATATTACATCGGCAAGGAGGACAATGTTCAATGGTTCAACGTCATTGGCACCGTGGCGCTCATCGTCGCGCTGCCGCTGTCCAAGCCGCTGGCCCGGCGCTTCGGCAACCGCAACGTCTTCATCGCCAGTTCGCTGATCTCTGGCCTTTGTTTCATTGCGCTCTATCTGCCCGGCGCGCAGGACATCGTATCCATCTACGCCCTGAACATCCTGGCCAAGATGGCCTATGCCCCGGCGGTGCCTTTGCTGTGGACGATGATTGCCGATTCTTCGGATTATTCCGAGTGGCGGACCGGCCGCCGTGCCACGGGGCTCTATTTTTCCGCCGCAACTTTTGCCCAGAAAGCCGGCTGGGGCATCGGCGCGGCCATCGCCGGCTGGATTTTGACCGTTTATAATTACGTTCCCGACGCGATTCAGACGGCAACTTCCATCCACGGCATCAAATTGTTGGTCTCCGTCATTCCCGGCGTGCTCTATATGTCCTGCGCCTTGTTCATGTTCTTCTATACCATTGATTCGCAAACGACGGACTTGATGAAAAAGGATCTTGATGCCCGCCGGGCTCAGGTCTGAACCGCGTTGAACCCTCACGAGTAATGGCTAACCAATTGTATCTCGGCAATAGTCCCCGCCGCGTCAATCACGACCCGGTTCAAGGAAAACAGGTCGTGCTCGACGGCGAAGACTTCTACCAGATTGCCAACTATGACCGGATGCGGCCGTTCTTCATGACGGTCGTCAGCGACGCGGATCATTGGCTGTTCATCTCGAGCAATGGTGGCCTCTCCGCCGGCCGCCGCGATGCCAACCTCGCGCTCTTTCCCTATTACACCGACGACAAACTTCGGGATATGGCTGACGTTACCGGGAGCAAAACGCTGCTGCGCGTCCGCCGTCAGGGTAAGGTTTTCCTCTGGGAACCGTTTTCAGAGCGCGGCCAGGGTCTCTATCGCGTGCGCCGGAACCTCTACAAAAATTTCTGGGGCAATCAGCTCATCTTTGAGGAAATTAACGGGGATCTTGGCCTCACCTTCCGCTATGGCTGGTTCAACAGCCGGCAGTTCGGGTTTGTTCGCCGTGCCTGGCTGGCCAATTTCGGAACCGCTTCCGCGCGGGTTGAGTTGCTGGACGGCGTTCAAAACTTGATGCCGTGCGGCACCGGTAGTCAGTTCAACCTCGAATACAGTACGCTCCTGGACGCCTATAAAAAAAGCGAACTGATTTCCGCCTCCGGCCTCGGCTTGTTTCGGCTCAGCGCAATACCGGTGGATCGCCCGGAACCGGCCGAAGCGCTGCGCACCACCGTCGCCTGGTCCGTGGGCCTGAAGCGACGCAACGTCCTGCTTTCGTCGGTGCAATTGGACCGGTTCCGAACCGGTGAAACGTTGCGCCCGGAGACGGGGATCCGCGCGGAACGCGGTGCCTATTTTATTCACAGTGAAATCCCGTTGCGCCCGGGCCAATCCGCCGACTGGATGATTGTTGCCGACGTGAATCAGAGTTCGTCGGATGTTGCCCGTCTGAATCAACTGCTGCAGCAGCCTTCCCGGTTGCGAAAATCCGTCTTGGCCGATGTGCGCCACGGCACGGCGCAGTTGCAGCGGATCGTCGCGACGGCGGATGGTTTGCAGAAATCCGCCCGGCCGCTGGGCTGCGCCCGCCATTATGGCAACACGCTATTCAATATCATGCGCGGGGGCGTGTTTCACGACGGCTATTCGCTCGATCCTTCTGATTTGCTGGCCTTCGTCAAAAACGCGAATTCAGAAGTTGCCGCGCGTCAGGCCGCATTTTTCCGGCGACTGCCCAAAAGCGTTCTCTATGGTCAGATGATCGTGGCTGCGGCCAAAGTGGGTGACCCGCAGCTCGAACGCATCTGCCGTGAATATCTTCCATTAACCTTCAGTCGTCGGCACGGCGATCCGAGCCGGCCGTGGAATAAATTTTCCATCGCCACGCGCAACGCCGACGGGACTCCCAAGCTTAATTACGAGGGCAACTGGCGCGACATTTTCCAGAACTGGGGAGCGCTGGCCTTGTCGTTTCCCGGCTACACTTCCGGCATGATCTGCCGGTTTTTGAATGCCTCCACCGCCGACGGCTACAATCCTTATCGGATCACCCGCCATGGTATTGACTGGGAGGTGGTGGACCCGCATGACCCGTGGTCGTACATCGGTTACTGGGGCGATCACCAGATCATTTATTTGTTGAAGCTTCTGGAATTGCTCGACCGCCACGCCCCGGCGGAATTGCGCGGCTTCCTGAAGCAGGAAATCTTCGCCTACGCCAACGTGCCTTACCGCATCAAGCCTTATGCGGAAATTCTCAAAAATCCGAAGGACACCGTGGTCTTCGACCAGCATCAGGAAAAACTGGTGCATCAGCGTGTCCAGGCCAAAGGCGCTGACGGCAAGCTGGTCTGGGACCAGCCCGGCCGCATTCGCCTGGTGAACCTGACTGAAAAACTCCTCGTACCCCTGCTGGCCAAGTTGTCCAATTTTGTGCCCGGGGCGGGGATCTGGCTGAACACCCAGCGTCCGGAGTGGAACGATGCTAACAACGCGCTCGTCGGCAACGGCACGTCGATGGTCACCCTTGACTATCTGCGTCGGTATCTGACGTTCTGCCGGGAATTATTCAGCCCTGCTGCCGGTGAATCCTTCGCCTTGTCCGCTGAAGTCGCCGGTTTTCTGGAGCGGATAAGCCAGACGCTCCAGCGGCATCGCGGATTGCTGTCGGGAACCATTACGGATGTCCAGCGAAAGCGCGTCGTGGATGACCTGGGTCGCGCCGGCAGCGAATATCGGCAGCGTATCTATGCCGGGTTTTCCCCGCGCAAAGCCCCGCTCACCGGGCGGCGCCTGCTCGATTTCCTGCAACTCGCTTTGGCTTGGATAAACCATTCCATCCAGGCCAACCGCCGGCCCGACGGGTTGTATCATTCTTACAACTTGATCCGCTTTGATGACCCTAAAACGTTGTCTATCCGCCGGCTTTACGAAATGCTCGAAGGTCAGGTCGCCGTGCTCAGCTCGGGATATCTCTCGCCTGAGGCGGCGCTGAAACTGCTCACCGCTCTCAAGCACAGCCGGATGTATCGCGCCGACCAGCATAGTTATTTGCTCTATCCTGACCGTCAATTGCCGCGCTTTGTTGAGAAGAACAATATCCCGGCGTGGGAATTGCGCCGCTCGACCCTGCTCCGGAAGTTGCTGGCCGATGGGAACTGCCAGCTTATTGAACGCGATGTCGCGGGGCGGGTCCATTTCCACGCTACGGTGAAAAATGCCCAGGACCTCAGCCGCCTGTTGGCGGAACTTCCCGCCGGGCGTTACGCCGCGCTGGTCAATCGCGACGCCGCGCTGGTGCTGGACATTTTTGAGCGGCTTTTTGATCACGAATCCTTCACCGGTCGCTCCGGCACGTTTTTCGGCTATGAAGGTTTGGGCTGCATCTATTGGCACATGGTTTCAAAGTTGTTGCTCGCCGCGCAGGAAAACTATTTCCACGCGGTGGAATGTGGCGCGCCGGCCAAAGTGGTGAAGGGTCTGGCGGCGGCTTATTACGACATCCGTGCCGGCATCGGCGATTACAAGACGCCGGAAAATTACGGCGCCTTCCCGATGGATCCGTATTCGCACACGCCGGGCCAGGGCGGTGCCCGTCAGCCCGGCCTCACGGGGCAGGTGAAGGAGGATGTGATCAGCCGGTTTGGCGAGTTGGGCGTCACGGTGCGGGACGGGGCGATTCATTTCCTGCCGGGTCTGCTACGACGCGACGAATTTGTCACCGGCCGCGAGGAGTTTCATTATCATGGCGTCACGGGCCGCCGGCAGCGGTTGCGTTTGCAGCCGGGTGAACTCGCCTTCACTTATTGCCAGGTGCCTGTCGTGTTCCGGTTGGCCGGGGAAAATTCACTGACGCTGTTCTTGGCGGATGGCTCGAAAAGGCGGACCGTGGAACTCCGGATCGATGCCGCGACCAGCCGATGGCTCTTTGAGCGCACCGGCAAAATTCTGCGCCTTGACGTTTGCTTGAATTTGGCCGAGGTTAAACTAGACGGAAAGTCGGCGCGTCGCCGGTAGCTCCGGAATTTCGGCGGGAAAAATATTTGACCGGATTTGTCATGAAGTTGTTGCGCCTGCTGGTTCCCCTGCGGTTTCTTTTTTTCTTCGCACTCGTTGCGATTTATTTTGCTCCCCTGATGGCCACCGCCCAGACGGCGGTGCCGGTGGGAGCCGGCGCTTATGCTTCGAGCATCCCGCCGGTGGATCAATTTCTTGGTGGCTATTATTCGATGACGGCCCAGCAGGTGGTCACGCAGTTTGTGAACCTGCATCTCAGCGCCCCGCGCGCCTACCCGCCACTGCCCAGCAATCAGTGGTGGACCGATGTGCTGGTGGCCGACCGTTCCTATCAAACGACTAACGGTGGCCCGCGCATCATCCAGCAGGATCCCTACGGCGGCCAGCTTTGGTCGTATCCGGTGATGCTCGCCCCGAATAGCGCCGGCTTTAATTTGTATTTTCCGGATTCATGGAATCCGCGGTCAAATGCAAATTTCCCCGAGGGTGGCTTCAGCCCCGGCCCGAACCTGTCCATCACCGGTTCGATTCCGCTGGCGGTGGGAACCAATGATATCCTGATCACGGACTTTGACGGGACGACCTATCCCGCCGGCTGGGTGGTGACGGGCACGGCGTTCGGCACTGGCCCGATTGCCGGCGGTTCCTGGACCGGTCAAAGCCCGCCCGTCACGGGTTTTCTGGGTGCCGCCTGCGTGAATACTTATCGCGGCAGCGACGCTCCCACCGGCACCTTGACTTCCCCGCCTTTCACCATTCAGAAACATTACCTCGACCTTCTGGTGGGCGGCGGTGCCGACCTGACCAACGACGCCGTCTGGCTGGTCATCAGCAATCAAGTGGTGTTCCGGGCGGCGGGCAACCAGTCGGGTGCCCTGTTCTGGAACATCTGGGATGTGTCGGCCTATGCGGGACAGACGGCGCAAATCAAAGTCGTGGACACGACGACCGGCGGCTGGGGTCACGTCATGTGTTCGTGGATCGTGGCCACGGACGACGGTGGCAATCCCGCCACGCGTTACAACCGCACTTACGCGGCTGCACAATCCGTCGTGACCGGCTGGAGTGACTGGGGTTTTCAATTCAGCCTGCCAGATGCGGCGGGACGACACATGGACATTACTTTGGCTCGCGGTGTTCCGTTTGTCTGGACGACCTGCACGGGCGTCGCACCGACCATCAACTTTGGCTCCAGCACCCTTTACGACACCAACGGAAATGCCATACCCCTCATCAGTGGCAGCAACTTTGTGGCGAGCGCCTTTTCCTTCGATTATTCGGGCCGCACCTTTGGCGTGTTCGCTCCGGATAACACCACGTTTACCATTGCCGGCACCACGGCGACCGCGCAGTTGTCGGGAACCAACAACTATCTGGTTTATGGCTTGTTGCCGGCGCGCAGTTACCTGAATGAATTTGCCGGTTACGCCTATGCCGAAGTGACCGGCACCCGGTTTGACTGGGCTTACGACCGGACCAACGGCCAGGTGGACACCACCTGGACGCTCACCACGACGCCGCTGCAGGGCGCTGGCACCAACACCCTGGAAGGCTGGCTGCCGCATCATTATCGCACGACGCAAAACGATCTCGTCTTCAAACCTTACTCATATCTCACGCCGCGCGGCGTGATGCAAGTGGCGGCGGGAACGCAATTCCATCTCAATTACGCGTTCCACGGCATCGCCCCGATGCTGCCCGCGCCACACCTCAACGGCTTGGTCAATGATTATGACGCCAGCCGCATGACGAATTACATTTTGAACTTTGCCGCCAGCCATCCGCAGAATATCGCCGACACCTATTACGGTGGGAAGGACATGGCGATCACGGCGCAATATCTCGACTTCGCCTTGCAGTTGGGCATGACTAATCAGGTGGCCCAGCTCGACACAAATTTGCGCGGCGAGCTGACCAACTGGTTCACTTATTATCCAGGAAAAACAAATTTCATGTTTGCCCGTTACAGCAACTGGGGGGCGTTGATCGGCTTCCCGGCTGACTTCGGTTCGGAGGCGTTCAACGACAATCATTTTCACTACGGTTATTTCGCGCTGGCCACGGCGCTGCTCGGTGTGGCGGACACCAATTTCCTCGCGCAATACGGGCCGATGGCGCAACTCGTCACCAAGGAATACGCCAACTGGGATCGCAGCGACACAAACTTTCCGTTGTTCCGCACGTTCGACATCTGGGAGGGTCATTCGTGGGCCGGCGGCTTCAGCGGCGGGGGCGGGGAAAATCAGGAATCGTCCTCCGAGGCGATGAATTCGTGGGTCGGGCTCTTCATGCTCGGCAACGCGCTCGGCAACGACGCCATGACGGCTGCCGGCGCGATGGGCTACGTCACCGAGTCCGCTGCCGTGAACGAATACTGGCAGGACATGTATCGCACCAACTTTCCCGCCAGCTACGGCAAGGGTATGTGCGGTATTCTGGGCTCCGGCGGGCTGGCCTACGCCACCTATTTTAACGGTGACCCTGCGTGGGTTCATGGCATTCAATGGGTGCCGGAAAATCATTGGAACAATTATTTGGCGCGCGACCGGAATTTTGCCAACTGGCAGCTCACCAACATGTGGAATGAGCGCGTCATCGCCGGCCAATACGGCATAAGCGGCTTCACGCTCACGGATTCGAACAATGCCACTGCGCTCGGCGGCTATCTGGGCAACTACGTTCTCGGTTTTCAATTGCTCTTTGATCCCGATGGCGTTGCCTCGCAAATGGACGGTGGTTACAGCAACAACTTTTCGATTGCTACCGACGCAACCTACTCTGGCGTGACGTATTATCTCACCCACGCCTTGCGCGGTTTGGGAGTCCCGGATCCGGATTATTATACCACGCTGCCGACCAGCCAGGTCTATTATAATTCCCGCACCGGCGGGCGCACGGTCATCGCTTTCAACCCCGCCCCGACCAGTCAAACTGCATTCATTTACAATAACGGCACGCCGCTTGGCAGCCTGACCGTGCCGGCGGGGCAGACGGCGTGGACCGTTCTGGGTGTAACCAACCAAATTCAAGTCAGCCTCCAGACTGGAGCACAAATCAGTTGGCCCACCCTGTTGAACACGACTTGGACCTTGCAAGCGGCGCCGGGCAATAATGCCTGGTCTAATTTGCTCGGCCCGACGGTGGGCACCGGTTCCACAAATTCTTACTTTGATCTGCTTTGGCCGACGGCGCATTCGCAGTATCAAGTGCTGCAAACGACTTCTGGTTTGTCCAACATTGTTGTGAACTCTGGTTTCGAAACCGGCAGCGGTTCCGCCGCCACCGGCTGGAACACCGGCGGCAGTCAGCCGCCCGTCCGCGTCAGCACCGACGCCAATAGTGGCATTTACAGCATGCAACTCTCCGTGACGAACACAGCGACAACGCCCAACACATCAGAGGTTGACCAGAATATCGGCACGGCTGGCGGACCACCGGTGGTCGCTGGGCAAACCTACACATTTTCGTTTTGGGCCAGGCAACTCAGCTCCGGCGTTAGTTACGTGCAGAACTACCGCGTGAGCTGGCTGAACAGCGGCGGCGGCACCATTAGTTCCGTCGGCTGGACAGGTTTTTCCGCGAATACCGCCGTCTGGTCTCAGATTGTCGTGAACAACCTCGTTGCCCCGGCGAATACAGTGAATGCCAGCTTGGGAATCTACGGCGCGACGGGCGCGGTTCAGAGCGGTTATGGCGGCGTGCTGATCGATGACGTCGCCTTGTCATTTCCCGCTGCCAGCCAGACCAATGTTGTGGCTGTCATGGTTCAGCCCGGTGTCCAGATCGACTGGCCGGGTGCTGGCGGGCGGTTTTACAACGTGCAATCCTCTGGCAATTTGGGTTCCGGCGCGTGGTCGGATCTGGTTTCCTCCGTGGCTGGCAATGGTTTCACCAACACGGTTACAGATCTCTTCACTACCAACCAAACCCGCTTCTATCGGATCGTGGAACAGCCATAGTCCAATCACCTCGAAAATTATTTTGAAACAAATTTGTAGTACAAACAATTACGTGCTATTTTGTTCTCGGATTATTTCATACACGGGGTCATGGCGGTGACTGCTCTGCTGCTGTTCATCAGCTTGGGTGTGCTCTGGTTTAATTTAAGTTTTGACACATCCGACATAATGCTTTTGTGCTCATAGGTTTGCGACGGTATTGGGAAGTTGTTTTTATGAAGCAAAATTTTATAATTAAGGCGGTGCGTATCATTCAGCAAACATTGCTGGCGCTGGTTCTATCGTCTCCTCTACTGTGTCAGGCAGGTTGGCAACTGATGTGGTCGGACGAATTTAATCAGCCAGACGGCAGTTCGCCCGATCCGACCAAATGGGGTTTCGATGTTGGCGGCGGGGGCTGGGGCAATGCCCAGCTCGAATATGATACCTCTCGCACGAATAACGCTCGCATCGTGGGTGGGCAACTAGTGATTGAAGCCAAGCCGGAGAGCTACGGCGGTAACAGTTACACCTCGGCCCGGATGCTGACGAAGGGCAAATTTTCTATCGCCTACGGCCGCATCGAGGCCAGCATTAAAATCCCGCGTGGTCAGGGCATCTGGCCGGCGTTCTGGATGCTGGGCACCAACATTGACTCGGTCAGCTGGCCGACTTGTGGCGAAATCGACATCATGGAAAACATCGGCAATATCAGCGATCAGGGCACTGATCACGGGACAATTCACGGTCCGCAGGGGGGCGGGGATTACAACGGAGGCTCTGGGGTGGGCGGAACTTATACCCTGCCGGGCGGGGCGGCGCTCGCCGACAACTTCCACCTGTACGCCGTGGAGTGGACCACCAACCAGATTAAATGGTACTTGGACGGGATTAATTATTTCACGGCCACGCCCGCCAGTCTGCCCGGCGGGTCAACTTGGGTCTTCACTCAGCCGCAATTCATCATCCTGAATGTCGCCGTCGGCGGGAATTGGCCCGGTAATCCGGATGGCACCGCGGTCTTCCCCCAACAAATGTTGGTGGATTATGTGCGCGTTTACACCAACGTGCCGACTCCTCCGACCGCCCCGTCCGTCCCGACGGGATTGACCGTCAGTCCCGGCAGCGCCTCAGTTTATTTAAACTGGAATGCCTCAAGTTCCGGCGCGACCGGATATATCGTGCAGCGCGCCACCGTTAGCGGTGGACCTTACACCGCCATTGCCAGCGTTGGCTCAAACAATTACACCGACACCGGTCTCGCCAATTGCTCGTCATATTACTATGTGGTCACCGCGACCAATTCCGTTGGTCCAAGCACCAATTCAAGCGAGCAAGTCGCGTCGCTGGGCGCGTATGCACTGGCTATTAATTCCGGCGGCAATGCCGCGGGTCAGTTTGTGGCGGATACCGCCTATGTCTCAGGTGGCACGGTTGCTGCGCCTACTACCTCGGCCATTGACACCACCGCCGTGACCAACCCGGCACCGCAGGCGGTTTATCAAACCGAACGCTATGGTGCTTTCACCTACACCTTTGGCGGCCTCACGCCGGGGCTTAGTTACAAAGTGCGCTTGCACTTTGTCGAATTCTACTGGAATAGCGCCAACGCCCGTAAATTTAATGTCGCCATCAACGGGACTCAGATCTTGGCGAACTACGACATCTTCGCCGCGGCGGGAGGTCAGAACAAGGCGATCGTCCGCGAATTCTCCGCCTCTCCCAATGGCAGTGGCAAGATTGTCATTGCTTACACGGTTGGAACCGCCGATCAGCCCAAGTCCAGTGGCGTCGAAATCCTCCTTCCCCAGTCCGGCGCGCCGGCGGGATTGGCGGCGGTTCCCGGCGATTCGCAAGCCTCGCTGAATTGGAACCAGGTCGTCGGCGCTATGTATAACGTGAAACGTTCCGTGGCTGGAAGCGGGCCATTCACCCCGGTCTTTACCGGTCTCACCACCACCAACTATGTCGATTCCGGGCTGACCAACGGGGTGGCTTATTACTATGTGGTTTCCGCAGCCATTATTGGCTGTGAAAGTACAAATTCTATTCCCTTGATGGTTACCCCGAACTGCACACCGCCCTCGGCTCCCTCCGCCGGCAATAATGGTCCGATCTGGGCGGGGACGACCTTGAGCCTGACCGCTTCAACGGTGCCGGGGGCGACCTATAGCTGGACCGGCCCGAATGGCTTCGCCTCAACCAATCAAAATCCGAGTGTCCTGAACGCTTCCACCAGTGCTTCCGGAACCTACGGCGTCACGGCGACAACCGGTAGTTGCTCTTCCGTGCCGGGGACGACCGTGGTGACCGTCAATCCACCTTCCAGCGTGAGTTTCCAGTCCTTGAGCGGGAATATCGTCTTGAGTTGGCCGGGTGGTTTCCTTCAATCGGCTCCGGATCTCAGCGGGCCGTGGACTGATATTACCGGGGCGACATCTCCGTTCACCAACCCGGCCGCAGCCTCGCAAGCTTTTTACCGCTTAAGGCTTCAGTGACCGAATGATCCCCTTGAATGCAAGGCCTTACCTTAGCACATATTGCTATCCGGTTTTCTAAATCGTTCTCCGTCCTCACTTGGCCACTTTGAAATCCTCAAGTCTAAGAAAAATTTTCCGGATCGGAAAAAGGCTTGCCAACGGTTTTCGCGGCTAAAATCAAAGCCCGTCTTCGGTGGGTTGTCAGCATTATTCCGGATCGGTTTGGTAATAAACTTTAACTTTTTATTTCCCCGGTTAAATATCTATGGATGATGCGCTGGGACTTGAAAACCATCACATGAAAGACTTTGAAACCGCTAAACGGTTTTTCTTTGAAGGCCTTCAGCTTCTTGAGGTAAAAAATTATTCAGCCGCGGAAATCCGGTTTGCTCAATCCCTGGAACTGGTTCCTGACCGGGTGTCGACTCTGAATAACCTCGCGGTAATTAAGATTAAACTCAAACAATTCTCCGCCGCCGAGCAACTCGCCCTCCAGGCGGTCGCCTTGGATGATAAATCCCCGGAAGCCTGGTCGAATCTCGGTATTGCCCTCGCCGCCCTGGAGCGCCATGAGGCGGCGTTGCGGGCTTATGACCGGGCCCTCGCTTGCAACCCGGCTTACGCCCGGGCTTGGTACAACCAGGCTATGACTTTGCTCGAGGTCAAACGTTATACTGAAGCGTTGCTGGCTTGTGACCGGGCGCAAAAACTGGAGCCCGATAAACCTGAGGTTTTATATACCAAAAGTCGCATCCTGCAAGCCCTCCGGCAAATCGACCAGGCGCAGGAAATGTATCGGAAGTCGCTCGACCTGAGTTTTGCTTCAACGCCCTTTTTCATTGCGGAACGGAGCCCGTCCCAAAAAGCCGGTGCTCTCATCATCGGCCAGCATCCCGACCTGAATGCTTCCTTGAAGTCATTTGAGGATTTGCATCTGTATTGCTCAAACTTTCCCGGTCAGCTCTATGAACGTTTTCGTGAAGAGTTTCATTTTACCTACGTTTTCGTTGGTGATGCGGCCGGTAAATCGGCTTGCTCGCAAATTCCCCGGCCGGATTTTGTGATCAACAATCACGTCAACGGCGAGGTGATTCTTTCAGGTGGCAACCTGACGGGGCTAATTGAACTGGTTGATGGTTTCGGGGTTCCTGTTGTCAATCATCCGGCCAAGGCTGTTCAAACCACGCGTGATGTGTCGGCTAAGCTGCTCGACCATGTTCCCGGGATTTTGGTGCCGCAGACCATGCGCTTTTCTACCGTTGGGAAAACTTGTGAGGTGGTGGTGCATGAAATCGAGGATCATTTTGCTTATCCGCTGATCACGCGGACACTTGCTTCCCAGGAGGGCAGCGGGATGCTTAAAGTGGACTCTCGCGCTGAGCTGGTGGCGGCGCTTTTCTCCGCCGTTCCCGGGCAGTTCTTTGTGACTGAGTTTGTGGATAGCCGGGGGGGAAATAAATTCTTCCGGAAAATCCGGGCCGCGATCGTTCGGGAGGAGATTATTGTTCTCCGGGTCGATTACGACACAAATTGGAAAATTTATGGCCGGAAATCCAATGAGCGGGTGGCGTTTTATCTGGCCAATGCCCGCCTGCTTGAGGAGGAACAGCGAATATGTCAGGATCCGGAGGCGACGCTGGGTCGATCGGTCCTTCAATCGCTCCAGGCCATTCGTGATCGGATTCCCTTGGACGCCTTTGGAGTGGATTTCGATGTGGCTGCCGACGGGAGGCTGGTTTTCTATGAGGCCAACGCCACCATGAATTTGTTTTCCACCGCCCGAAAAGAGGTCCCTTATCCGCCTGCGGCTGAGGACCGTTTGCGATTGGTCTTTCACCAATATTTTATGTCGCTGGTCGCCGGTCGCTGACCGTTGAGCCGTTCGCTGTCACCTGCACGATGACGAATATAGCGAATCTGAATTGTCAATGTCCGGATGCCTCTCCCCCCGTGCGAGTAAATGGGCTTGCCTTTCGCTTTGAATCACGCGAATATGATTATCTGACGGTGCGCGGCGATTTTAGTTTCGCATATGGAATTCTGCCAGAAAACAGCATTTGGTGACCTAGGGGTTGCGTTCTTCGCGCGCATCCGGCTAGAAGTGCAAGCTGTGTCGGTTGGATCAAACGCCCGTGCCAACGGTTTCGCACCCATAGCTCAATTGGATAGAGCGGCTGACTACGGATCAGCAGGTTAGAGGTTCAACTCCTCTTGGGTGCACCACTTCAAAGCCAACAACCACAAGGCTTTGCAAAAGTGCTTCTCCCGCCAGCTTCCGCAGACAAAGTCGCTGTAGTCCAGTTTGTAGTCCACTACTGGAAAACGACGCCTTCAAAATTTCAGTTGCAAATCGTTGCCTAACGAAAAATGCAACATGAAAAAACAAATCAGTCCCGTCCAAGGAACGGTCGCCGCTCCCCGGTTCCAATTCGTTGAAACCGGCCTCTACCGCAACATCTCCAACGGCGTTTATTTTGAGCGCCCCAGCATCAAAGGCCGGCGCACTTGGCGGTCACTCGACACCGCCAATTTGAAACACGCCCGCGAAGAATTGTATCGCCGCCGCGCGGGTGTCCGCGCCGTTGAGGTCAACAATGCAAAAGCGTCCGTGACCGTCGGCGACATTGTCCGGCACTACCAGAAAGACGTTTATCCCGACCGGCAAAAACAACCGCGCACTGGCCGCACCTTGGAAATGGAAACGCGGAATTGTTCTGTGCTGTTGAAATTCTGGGACAAAGTTCTGGCGACGGATATTTGCCTCGTTGAATGCGACCGCTACCACGCGTGGCGGAGGAAGAACGCCACGAAAGGGCGCGGCGACCGGGCCGTGGACAAGGATGACCCCAAAGCCGCCGCCCGTTATGTGTCCGTCGCCGGCACGGCGGAAGCCCGCAACAAAATCGTGTGGGGTTCGCTCTCCAACTTCCTGCTCAATTACGCCAAGGATAATTACGAAGATTTCGAGGGCGAAACCGCCAGCGACCGCGATGAAGTCGCCATCTTCACCGTCCATCAAGCCAAAGGATTGGAATGGCCGGTCGTGTTTCTTCCATCGCTTACGAATCGCCGTTTTCCGTCCAGCATGACGGGCCGCGAGCAAATGTGGATGTTGCCGGAGACATGCTTCGGCCTTGACCGTCGCACCCGCTACGAAGGCAGCGATGCCGACGAACGCCGGCTTTTTTACGTCGCTGTCACCCGCGCCCGCGACGTGGTTTATCTGTCCCACCCTCGCCGCAAATTGAACAAGATGGAGCCGTCGCCCTACCTTCAGGAAGTCGCCGGCTCAAAAGTTATTCCCCTGCAAAAATCACTCCCAAAGCCGCCGGCCACGGACAAATCCAATGGCAAACGCGAGCCGGTGGAATTGTCGTTTTCCGATTTGGCGGACCACGAGCAGTGCGGCCACGCCTATCGGCTGTCCCGCGTATTCGGTTTTCAGCGCGAAGTCGCGGACGAACTTGGTTACGGTAAAGCCATTCATCACGTCATGCGAACTTTGGCCGAACGCCGCCGCGCGACGGGTAAGACCCCCACGCTCGATGAAATCAATCGCATGGTGGAAACCGAGTTGTTCGTCCCGTTCGCCAATCACGCCTCGTATCAGCAGATGGAACAGCGCGTGAAATCACTCGTTGCCAC
>CAIJNQ010000055.1 GCA_903822015.1 uncultured Verrucomicrobia subdivision 3 bacterium
TCAGATTGCGCCGGAGCATTGCGAAGTCATCACCCGCGATGCCCGCCGGGTGAGCGGCGGCATCGTGACGGCGGGCGCGATTTTTCTCGGCAATTGGTCGCCGACGGTGCTGGGCGATTACATCGCCGGGCCGAGCCACGTGCTGCCGACCGACGGCGCCGGCGCCTCCTTCGCCGGCCTGACGGTGGACCAATTCCAGCGTCGCACCAGCGTGGTGGAATACAATCGCGCCTCGCTGAAGCAGGCGCTGAAATCCGTGAAAAAATTCGCCGAACTCGAAGGCCTTGGCGCCCATGGGCAATCCGCGGAGGTCAGACTCAAATGAAACCACCGGTGAATTTAATCCGCCCGCTCGTCCGCGACCTCCACGCCTATGTGCCGGGCGAGCAGCCGAAGATCAAAGGGTTGATCAAGCTCAACACGAACGAAAATCCGTATCCGCCATCGCCGCGCGTGCTGGCGGCGGTCAAGGCGGCGGTGGACGGGCGGTTGCGGTTGTACCCGAACCCGACGGCGCAGGGGTTGCGCGAAAAACTGGCGCGGCTGCACCGGTGCAAGGCGGAAAACATCATCGTCGGCAACGGCTCGGATGAAATGCTGTCGCTGGCGGTGCGGTGCTTCGTCGAACCGAGCCGGGGTTCGCGCGCCATTTTCGGCAGGCAGGCTGACCGATCCAAGGCGACGGTTCAGTATTTCACGCCGAGCTATTCGCTTTATCCGGTGCTGGCGGACATTCATGGCGCGGCAAAAAATGCAGTGTCGCTCAAACCGGATTTCAGTTTGCCGGGCGTGGGGGAATTGAAACGGGGCCTGGCCTGGGATTTCAAGGCCCCGTTGACGTTTGTAACGACGCCGAATGCGCCGAGCGGGCGGGGCTATGATACGGCGGAGCTGGAAAAATTATGCCGCGCCCAGCGGGGCGTGGTCGTTCTCGATGAGGCCTATGTGGATTTTGCCGATGAAAACGCCCTGAAGCTGGCGTTGAAATTTCCGCATGTGCTGGTGGCGCGAACGTTTTCCAAGGCCTACTCGCTCTGCTTCCAGCGCGTCGGCTATCTGGTCGGTCACGCGGAACTGGTCGCGGCGCTGGACAAAATCCGCGACAGCTACAACGTGAACGGCCTTGGCCAGATTGCCGCCGCCGCAACCCTGGACGATCTGGAATTCTACCGCGCGAATTTCAAAAAAATTATCGCCACCCGCGAATGGCTGGGCTGTGAATTGACGAAGCTCGGTTTTAAAGTTCTGCCGAGCCGGACAAATTTTATTCTCGCGCAGCCGCCGGCCTTTCCGGCCCGGGACTGGCTGCCGAAGCTGCGCGACCGGAAAATTCTTGTCCGCTGGTTCAGCGCGCCCGAAGTCAGTGACTATCTGCGCATCACCATCGGCACGCCGGCCGAAGCGGCGGCCCTGGTAAAAGCGGCGCGGCAATTAATAGTGTGAGAAAAAGTTTCGCCGGCGGCCAACCCCGCCATAATTACAGGGTGTTTCGCGAAAGGTTTTCTTTACCGCTTGGCCGTATTTTTGCTACAAGCCGCGTGTGTATTTGGAATTCTATGGCTTGAAGCAGGCGCCGTTCGACATCACGCCGAACCCGCGCTTTCTTTTCCACAGTTCCAAGCATCGCGAGGCGTTTAACCATCTGCTTTACGGCATCCGCGAGCGCAAAGGCTTTGTCCAGCTCACCGGCGAGGTGGGCGCCGGCAAGACCACGCTGTGCCGGGCCTTGCTGGAGCAGCTGGACGCGCATTTTTCAACCGCGCTCATCCTGAATCCGGTTTTGAACCCGGATGAAATGATGAAGGCCATCGCGACTGAGTTCGGGTTGAACGTCCGCGGCCGGGACCGGCTGGAAACGGTTTCGGCCATCGGCGAGTTTCTGCTCAAGCAGATTGAACATGGCAGGGAAACGGTCCTCATCATTGACGAGGCGCAAAACCTGACCGAGGAGTTGCTCGAGCAGGTCCGCCTGCTCTCGAACATCGAAACGGATGATCGCAAGCTGCTGCAAATCGTTTTGATGGGCCAGCCGGAATTGCGCGACCGCTTGAACAGCCCGCGCCTGAAGCAATTGCGCCAGCGCATCACCGTGCGTTTTCATCTCGCGCCGCTGACCCGGGTCGAGGTGGCCCAATATATCGAGCACCGCCTCCACGTTTCCGGCGGACAGGGCAAGCCGGTGTTCACGATCCCGGCGCTCTGGCGCATTTATAATTACAGCGGCGGCATCCCGCGCCTCGTCAACGCGGTTTGCGACAAGGCGCTGCTCGCCAGCTTTGTGCAGCGCAGCCACCGCGTTACTTTTACCATGGTGGGGCGTGCCATCCGGGAATTGGAAGGGGACATCCGCGCATGAAACCCCGGTTACCAGTTGAAGGTTTTCCTGCGGGCAACCTGCAATGTTCAACTCTTAAAAGCGCATGAGCCTGATCAATGACGCGCTCAAACGCGCCCGGGAAGCGCAACGGGAGGACGCCCCGTCCGGTCTGCCGCCGCTGCCGCCGGTGGAAACCCATCGCTCGGAGCGCGATTTTAATTTGGTTTTGCCGGTCATGATCACCTTTTTGGTGGTGACCGCTTTCATCTTGATCGGACTCGCCCTGGCCAAACCCACCGGAAAAATCGAGCCCAAGACCCTGGTTGCCGCACCGGCGGTTGTCCCGCAGGTCGCGAAATTGCCCGCTACCGTTTTGCCGGTGACCAATCCAACGGTACTGCCTGTCGCCCCCGTCATCCCCAGCCCTCCGGTTGCTAAGCCGCTGCGGGTCCAGGGCATTGCGTATGACCCCGCACATCCATCGGCCATCATCGGTGGCCAGGCAGTCTCGGTCGGGAGTTTGGTGAATGGCCTGCGCGTGACGGCGATTTCACCCGCCTCCGTCACGCTGGTCGGCAACGGCCGGACCAACACGCTCTATGTCGGTCAGCCATAACCCCTCCCTCTTTATTATATTGTGCGACCTCTCAAACAATTCTTCGCCGGCTCGCCCGCCATCGCGCGCGTCGCGCCGTTCCTGATTTTCCTCGCTCTGACTTTTTGCCAGGGAAAATTCGGCGCCGCCTCCGCCTATTGGTTTTACTTCGCGAAAACCCTCGCCGGCGCCTGGCTCGTCTGGGAGATGCGCCCCTTCGTTGCGGAGATGCGCTGGGCTGTTTCGTGGGAAGCCATTATCGTCGGCGTCGGAATATTTGCGGTCTGGGTTGGTTTGGATCCGCATTATCCGCATTTGATGAAAGGTGGCGCGACCGGGAATCCCAACGAGACCTTTGGCGAAGGGTCCGCGCTCGCCTGGTTTTTCATCATCGTGCACTTATTCGGGATGACCGTCATCGTTCCACCACTCGAGGAGGTTTTTTACCGTTCGTTTCTTTACCGCTATATCGCGAACCAGAGTTTTATCGCGGTCCCGCTGAACCGGTTTTTGCCGTGGCCCTTTATTATTACCTCGGCCGTCTTCGGCCTTTCCCATAATGAATGGCTGGCGGGAATTGTGTGCGGCGCGGCGTATCAGTGGCTCGTGATTCGTAAAAATCGTCTTGGCGACGCAATGACGGCGCATGCCATCACAAATTTAATGCTGGGCGTGTGGATCGTCTGGCGGCACGCGTGGAATTTCTGGTGAGCCCCTTGCGGTGCGCGGCTGGCATCACTTCAATTCAATGTTGATGTTGTTGCGTTCGAGCGTGCTGCCTTCCTTGGCGGCGAGGTTGGCCAGCGCCTCGTTGTAGTCGGCCAGCGAGCGGATCTCATCCGAGCGCGCAGCGGTGAGGTTTTTCTGGAGTTGTAGGACGGTGAAGGTGGTGCTTTTGCCGACGGCATATTTTTTCTGTTCTGCGTCCAGTGCCGCCTCGGCGTAGATGCGCGCCTGCTGCGTGGCCTGCACGCTTTCATAACTCGATTGCGCCTGCTTGACGGCGTTGTCGATTTCCACCATCACGCTTTGCTCCAGTTGTTTCAATTGCAGCAGCAGTTGCTTCAAGGTCACCTTGCCGGCTTTATAGGTGTTGCGCGCGCCGACATTGCTCAACGGCATGGAAAACTGTGCGCCATAATACCAGAAAGGCTGGTTGGCCTGGTTGATGGAGTTGAACGTGTCGCCGAAATTTCCACCCGAGCCGTTGTAGCCGTAGGAACCGATCAGGTCCAATGAGGGATATAACTGGTTGTAGTCGAATTTTAACTGAATGCCCTGTTCCGCAACATTGAGCCGCGCCTGCAGGAGGTCGGGCCGCTCGGTCATGCCCTTGTTCCAGCTGTCCTGCAGGTCGAACAACTGCAGCGTCGCCGCGAGCGTTGCCGTCGGCTGGATCAGCGTGTTGTGCCATTGCGCATAATTGTCGGTCAGCACATTTTTCAGGGCATTCTCATCGATCGACAGCGTGTTTTGTGCGGTGATCAAATTTGCCTTGCTGGAGGCGACCTGGGATTCGTCCTGCTGCACGTCGAGTTGCGCCAGCGTGCCGATCTGCACCCGTTGCTGATCCTGGTCCAGCTGGGTTTGCGCGAGGACCAGCGCCTCCTGCTGCACTTTCACGTTCTCCTCCGCGTAGATCAATTCGTAATAGGCGTTCTCGACGGCGGTGATGCTGGTGATGACCTGCTGGCGCATGCCTTGTTCGGAGTATTGCAGCCGGTTCTTGGCCACCCGGACATTCAGCCGGGTCTGGTCGATCCAGAAATTATTCAGCAACGGCTGGGTGAGTTTGATTGCGCCGACCTGGCCGGAGGAGTTCTGGAATGGAATGGCATTCGTTAATGCGGATTTGTCGCCTTTTGAGCTCGAAACATTGCCGCCCAGGTCATAAATCGTTCCCGTCGGTAGCGTCCCGGTTAAACTCGAACTGAAACTGTCCTCGTTGTATTTCGAGCCCGTGATGATCTGCCCGTTTTGAAACGTGCCGCTGCTTTCGCTGTAATTGTGCTGTCCGGAAAAACTGAAGGTCGGGTCGTAACCGCCATAGGTGCCGTTCAGATTATACAGCGATATCTGGGGATTATAGCGCTGGATCTGTAGATCAAGGTTGTGCTGCAGCGCCTCCTGGATGCAGTCCTGCAACGACATCGCGCGCGCTGTCCCGGCCGGCGGGTTCGTCTGCGCGGTCGCCGTCAGGCCGGTCAGGAATAAAAGGGGTACGACACTAAGGACTTTCATGGTGCATGATTTTGCGGCTTTTGTCCGCATTCGTCAAACTTAAGACGCCCCGCGTCCGGTCGAGGTAACCATTTGGTTAATTCGAACCGGCCCCGGCAAAAATCAAACCCCGGTCGCTTGCCTCAAGGGTCGGACGGCTTTATTTCGCCGCCGCCGCCACATCCTCGATCTTCGCGTTGTTTTCGAGGAACGTCAGCACCTTTTCGTGGGTGATCTGGTCGAACAGCTCGTTGATGCCGTTGCGCTTCTGTAGGTCCTTGATGAACTTGTCCGGCGGGATTTGATACGCCGCCGATAACGACTGGATGCGCTGCAGCACTTCCTCCTGCGAAACCTGGATGCCTTCCTTCTCCGCGATGCGCTGCACCAGAAACGCCAGCTTCACCCGCTCCTTGGCGCTGTGCGCGGCGGCGGAATAAATCTCGTCTTTCTGTTTCTCGATCAGCTCGCGTCCCACCCCGCGCTTGGTGTTTTCCTGGACGATGTTGTAAACCACGTTCTTGGTCTCCTGCGCCACCGCGGATTCCGGCAGGTCAAAGGTGGCTTGCGCCAGCAGCGCGCCGATCAGCTGGCCGCGCACCGACTTGGCCTGCGAATATTTCAGCTCGTTTTCCAGATCCACCCGCACGCCGGCGCGCAGCTTCTCCAGGTTTTCCGCGCCATATTGCTTCGCCAGCGCATCGTCAATCGGCGGCGCGATTTTCTGCTTCACCTCGACCACCTCGACTTCAAACAAGCCCTTTTTGCCGGCGAGTTCCTTGGTTACGAAATCAGCGGGGAAATCCACGTTGACCGTCCGCTTGTCGCCCGCCGCCGCGCCCGTGAGCTGGTCGGCGAATCCGGCGATGAACGTGTTCGGCGCAATGTCCACCCAGAAATTTTTCTGCTCCGTCAAACCCTTCGCCGTCGGCGCCGTCTCCGTTATCGGCTTGCCGTCGCAGGTGCCGGTGTAATTTACCACCGCGACATCGCCCGTCTGCAGCGGCCGCGCGGCGGTCTCGAACTTGGTGTGCTGCTGCGCCAGCAGGCCCAGCGCCCGTTCCACGTCCTCGTCCGAGACTGATTTGGTTTCCCGTTTGATCGGCAGGCCCTTGTATTCCGGCAGTTGAAATTCCGGCGCCGTCTCGATGGTCGCGGCGAACTGCAGCGCTTGGCCGCGGCCGAACTGGATTTCCTCGATGTCCGGCTGGCCGACCACGGAGATTTTCTTCTCCTCGATCGCCTTGCGATACGACTCGCCGATGAGCTTGCGCTTGGCGTCGTCCTGGATGTCCGCCTCGTATTTTTTGATGACGATGGCGCGCGGCGCCTTGCCGGGCCGGAAGCCGGGCAGCGACGCCTGCTTCTGATAATCCTTCGTGACCGAATCAAAAATCTCGTCCACGGCCTTCGCGTCCAGTTCCACCCGCAGCAATTTCTTGCACGGGGCCAGGTTTTCAACGGTGATATTCACAATATTTCTCGATTAACGAGCCGTGCAAGGTAGCCGAATCACGCCGATTCCGTCAATGGTTTTGATGGCGCATAAATGCTGTTTCCGCTTTGATGTGGGCGATTGAAGCAAACGCGGTTCAGCACCGGCACGGCCACCGGCGTCGGCAAAACCGCGCGGTTCAATAGTGGTATCGCAATTGCGCCAGCAGCAGCCGGTCGCCCTCGACTTTAAAGACCATGCGATGTTCCCCGTTGATGCGGCGCGACCAAAATCCGGCCAGCGCATGGCGCAGGGGCTCCGGCTTGCCGATGCCGGTAAAAGGATTGCGTGTCGTGTCCTTGATCAATTCGTGGATGCGCCGTGTGATTTGCCGGTCCGTCTGCTGCCAGTGCAGGTAATCCTCCCACGCCTGCTCGGCGAAAACGAGCTTCATGATTCCAGGTCAATTTTCCGCGCGCGGCCTTTTCCTTTTTCCAGGCTGCCGATGGCGGACAATAATCGCCGCGCATTCGCGGGGCTCCGGAGCAGATAGGAGGTTTCTTCCAACTGCTCATAGTCCGCCAGCGACAGCATCACGACCGACTGGTTGCGGTTGCGGGTGATGATGATGGGCGAGCGGTCGCGGCAGACCTTGTCCATGGTGGAGGCCAGGCCTTCGCGGGCGGCGGTGTAGGTGATTGCCTTCATATATGGACAGGATAACGTCCATATGCGCTACGTGTCAAGCGGGAGCGGCGTTCGAGCCTGTCCTGATTTGTTGTCGTGTCGAGCCTGCGGCTCGAAATCGGCTCACCGCGTCGGGGCTGCAACCATTAAATCAGGACACCTTCCGGCGGTTGCGAGCCGGTTTTGATGGCGCATAAATGCTGTTTCCGCTTTGATATGGGCGCTTGAAGCAAACGCTGTTCATCACCGGCACGGACACCGGCGTCGGCAAAACTGTGCTGACCGCGCTGCTGGCGTCCTTCCTCCGCGCCCGCGGCGTCCGCGCGGCGGCGCTCAAACCCGTCTGCTCCGGCGGTCGTGCCGACGCCCGTGCCTTGCACGCTGCCCTGGCCGGCGCGCTCACCTTGGATGAAATCAATCCGTGGCATTTCCGCGCGCCCGTCGCGCCCTCGCTCGCCGCCCGGCGTGAAAATAAAACGGTGAAGCTGCCGCAGGTTCTCGCGCACCTCCGCCCGCTGCAAAAGATTTTTGATGTGTTGCTGGTGGAAGGTGCCGGCGGCCTGTTGAGTCCTCTCGGTGAAAATTTCAATTCGCGCGATTTGATTTTGGCGTTGCGCGCCACGCCCGTCATCGTCGCGCCAAACAAGCTGGGCGTGGTCAACCACATTTTGCTCACGCTCGAAGCGCTGCCCAAAAGCAGCCGGCCAAAAGCCAAAATCATCTTGATGTCGCCGCCCAAACCGGACGCCGCCACCGGCTCAAACACAAAATTGCTGGAGCAATTTTTTCCGGGCGGAAGAATTTTTCTGCTGCCGTGGCTGGGGGAAAATTTTTCCGCTGCAGATGTTTTGAAGAATTCGCACACCCGAAGAATGTTCCAGGTTTTGGTCGGCTGACGGCCACCTCACCTCGGCCCGCTTCCCCCGGCTCCCTTGGCGGAGTGGAGGGAATCGCTCGCCGAATTCGGGGAAACCCGCGACTGGATTTTTCGGACAGCCTCCAAAAAACTAAAAGTATCCAATCGCTGTTTCCTCTCCCGTCGGACGGGAGAGGGTCAGGGTGAGGGCAGCTTCTGATTTTCCACCGGCGCATTGGTGGCCAGGAACGACTCGCGCCACGGTTGCCGGTTTTTGTAGAGTTTCAGCCGCTGTCGCATCAGCTCCAGATCTTCTTGATCACTGTTCTTTTCCACCAGCTCGACGGCTTCCTGCTGGATTTTTTCCGCCTCGTCAAAGTGTTTCATTTCCGCCAGTGCCATTCCCATCGTGTCCAGCATGACCGGCTGCGGTGAACCGGCCAGCTGGCTCGCTTTGGCGGCCACCGCAATGGCTTGTTCGCCATTGCGACCTCGGGGGTTTTCATCGCTGGCGAGCACGCGCGCGGTGAAAATCAAAAACTGTAGATTGTCCGGCTCGATTTGCAGGGCGGCGAACAGCTCCGGCAGCGCCTCGGCGTCGCGGCCCTGCTTGAGCAAAGTCCGTCCGGTTTGAAATCGCGGGATGGCATACGTGCCGTCCCGGCGCGCGGCCTCGGCGAATTGCGCCCGCGCCTCGTCTAAACGGCCGAGCGCCTCCAGCGTGAGCCCGAGGTTGTTGTGCAGTGTCGCGCGGTCCGGCTTCAGGCGGACCGCCGTTTGGCAATAATTGAGCGCTTCCGCCGGCCGGCCTTGTTCAAACAGCAGTTTGCCGATGTCATTGGCCGTCTCGAACGAATTTGGATCCAGCCGCAGCGACTCGCGATATTCCTTCAGCGCCGCATCGGCCCGGCCCTTGGTTTCCAGCGCCGCGCCCAGATTGAGGTGCGCGGTGGAATTGTTTTCGGTCACGGCGATGGCGCGGCGGAAAAGTGTTTCGCTGTCGCGCCAGAATGCCAGTTGATATTCCGTCAACGCGATGCAGGCCAGGAGCCCGGCCAAACTGGCACCGATGAAAAATTTCTGCGCCCGCGGTTGTCTCAGCTGGTTCCAAACACCAAACACCACGGCGATGAAAATGCCGATGGCCGGAAAATAGGTGTAGCGGTCGGCGTGCGCGGCGTCCCCCACCTTCACCAGGCCGATCACCGGCACCAGCGTGCCGAGGAACCACAGCCAGCCGGTGATCCAGCTGGGATCGTTTTTTCGCGACCGCCCGACCGTCAGCGAAATCAAAATCAAAGCCGCGGCGGAAATGAATACTGCGCCGGGGGCAATGGTTTCCGGCAGGGGATAAAACACGGCCAGGTGGGCCGGCCAGAAAATCTGGCACAGGTAGGTCGCGGTGGCGACCACCGCATTTTCCAGCCGCAAGGACAATGAGACCTGCTTGAGTGTGCGCACCGCTTCCCCGCGTTGCGCCAGAAAAGTCACGACACAGGACCCGGCGGCAAGCAGGAAGAACGGCCATTTTTCCCAAACCAGCAGTTTGAAGTTTGAAGGCTGCCGGTTCGGAGTTGGTGAACCTTCAACTTTCAACCTGCACCCTGCAACCCTTTGAATCGGCCAATAATCCAGCAGCAGCAGCACGAATGGCAGCGTCACGAACATGGGCTTGGTCATCAGGCATAGCGCGTAGAAAATCAGGGCGCACCAATAATCCGGCGCCGGGTAACGAGTGGCCCGTGCCACTTGCCACTTGTCACTCGCCACTTTTTGGGCATAGCGCGTGTAGCTCAAGAGCGCCAGCAGCGCGAAGAGCGTGCTCAAAACATCTTTGCGTTCGGCAATCCACGCCACGGATTCCACGTGCAGCGGATGCCACGCGAACAGCGCGGCCACCACTAAACTCGGCCCGACCAGGCTGGTCAGCCGCAGCAGCAGCCCGAAGAGCAATGCGGCGTTGGCCGAATGAATGAGCGCGTTCACCAAATGATGCGCGGCGGGATTGAGCCCGAAAAGCTGGCAGTCCAGCATGTGCGACCACCACGTCAACGGATGCCAGTTCGCCGCGTGAAAGGTGGTGAAAGCCCAGTGGACGCCGGCCGGCGTGAGTCCGTTTTTGACGACCCGGTTGTTGGTGACGTAATCGTCGTCGTCATAATTCACAAAGCCGTTGTGCAGCACGGGTAGGTAAATCGCGAGCGTCACCAGCGCCAGCACTAACGCGATGAATCGCGGTTGTCCGTTGACGCTGGGTGGATTTGGTTTCACGGATGAATCGCGGCGGCTGTGTTGGTGGCGAGGAACGATTCGCGCCACGGCTGATGGTTTTTGTAAAGCTCCAGCCGTTGCTGGATCGGTCCGGTTTTTTTCATTTTTGCGGCGCTGGCCAGGTCGAGGGCTTGTTGCGTCACCGCGGTCGCGTTGGTGAAATCGCCGGTCTCCGCGCAGGCCATGCCGAGCGCGTCGAGCACGTAAGGCTGGTTGCCGCCCGTGAGGGTGTTGGCCTTGATGGCGAGCACCAGCGCCGTCCGTCCGTCGCGGATTTGGGGATTTTCTTCGGCGGCGAGCACATGGGCGATGTAGGCGAGCATCTGGAAATTTTCGGGGTCGAGCCGCAAGGCGGCGCGGAACTCGCCGATTGCCTCGGCGTCGCGGCCCTGCTTGAGCAGCGCCTTGGCCATTTGAAAATGCGCCCACGGATAGGTCGGGTCGAGCCGCATGGCATTGGTGAACGCATTCATCGCCTCGTCGATGCTTCCCAGTTCGACCAGCACGCTGCCGAGGCTGTCCTGGAGAAACGGCTCCTTGGGATTCAGCCGGATGGCTTCGCGATATTCGGCCAGCGCGGTGTCCGGTTGGCCGAGCGCATCGAGCAGATTGCCAAGATTATTGTGTACCTGAAAACGCGTCGGTTCCAGTCGGGCGGCCTCGCGATATTCGGCCAGCGCTTCCGTGGTTTTCCCCGCCTGCTCGAGCGCGACGCCGAGGTTGACGTGGGCGATGTCATTGTTTTTCGTCACCGCCAGCGCGTGGGTGAACAGGGTTTCACTGTCGCGCCAATAGCTCAATTGTCTTTCGGTCAGAATCAGGCACGCGCCCAGAACCAGCACCGCCGCGGCGACCGGAACCGGTTTCGGCCATTGCCATCGTTCCGCCAGCGCCCGCGCGCCAAATGTGACGGCTATGAATATGCCGACGGCGGGCAGATACGTGTAGCGGTCGGCCATCGCCGCGCCGCCCACTTGCACCAGGCCGATCACCGGCACCAGCATGCCCGAAAACCAGAGCCAGCCGACGCCCAGATACGGCGCGCGTTTGCACCAGAGCCACGCGGCGGCGGTAATGAGCATGAGCCCGGCGACCGCCCCGGCCACGGCCGGCAGGGAAATCGTTTCCGGCATGGGATAAATGACACTGAGTTGGTCCGGCCAGAAGATCTTCTTTAGGTAACCCGCGTAGGCGACCGCCACGTTTTCCAGCCGGTAATGCAGGGATACCTTTTGGAGCGAGACGACCGAGTCGCCGTTGCGTTGTGCAAAAAAAGTGACCGCGCAGGAAATGAGGGTGAGTAGAAAGAAGGGCCATTTTTCCAAAGCGAGACTGTTGAACTTTGAAGTTTGCCGGTTCGGAGTCGGTGAACCTTCAACTTGCAACCTGCAACCTGCAACCCTTTGCAGCGGCCAATAATCCAGCAGTAGCATCACCAGTGGCAGCGTCACCAGCATCGGTTTGGCCATGAGCCCCAACGCAAAGAAAATCAGGGCGCACCCATAATCCGGCGCCGGATGACGAGTGGCTGGTGACGCGTCTTGTCCGTCACTTGCCCCTTGCCACTTGCCACTTGTCACGCTTTGCGCATAGCGCGTGTAGCTCAAGAGTGTCAGCAACGCGAAGAGCGTGCTCAAAACATCTTTGCGTTCGGCAATCCACGCCACGGATTCCACGTGCAGCGGGTGCCAGGCAAACAGCGCGGCGACCAGGGCAGCCGGCCACAGCGCGTTGGTGAGCCGCAGCAATAGGACAAACAGCAGCGCGGCATTGGCCGCGTGGCCGAGGGCGTTGACGAAATGGTGCGCGCCCGGATTGAGGCCGAACCATTCGCAATCCGCCATGTGCGAAAGCCAGGTCAGCGGATGCCAGTTGCTCGCGTGGACCGTGGTGAAGGCCCATTTGACGCCGGCCCACGTCAGCCCGTTTTGGACCTCGTGATTGTTGGTGACGTAGTCGTCGTCGTCGTAATTGAGGAAACTAAAGTGCGTCACCGGCAGATAAACCAGCAGCGTGGCGAGCGCGAGCAGCAGGGCGATGAGGCGCGGACGTGACATCGGGCCACTTTGTATGCGATTTCACGGCGGGGACAAAGTTTGTTTTTCGCGCAAAAAGGCTTGGCATTTTCCGGCGCGGCGAATAATAATTTGGTCGGCAGGAATGGGTTCGACCCCCTGCCGCTTGGCGCTTCGGTTCCTCACGTCCAAGTCACCGTCGTAATTTTATGGGTGGACTCTATCTATTAGCCGTTGCGGGAACCGCTGCCAAACAGTCGGAACTCGTTTATGTTTGGGATCAGGCGACGCCGGAAGCCAAGGCGATCATCGTCTGCCTCATCTTTTTCTCCATCATCGCCTGGTCCACCATGTTCTACAAGGCGGCGCAAATGCGCCGCGCCCGGAAACTGAATTACTACTTTGACCAGGAATACCATGCCCAGAAAAAAGTGCTCGAGATGTTCGATCGAAAACTCCAGGTCGATGGCTGCCCGCTCTACATGGTTTATCAGGCCGGTTGCGTGGCGCTCGATGCGCGGTTGCGCGGGCCGGGCGGCGAGCGCAGCAAGCAGCAGATTTCCCTCAAGAACATGGAGCATGTCAAACGGGCGATGGAGAATGTCGTCGCCCAGGAATCGTTGAAGCTGGAATCCGGCCTCATTCTGCTCGCGATTGCCGTCAGCGGCGCCCCGTTCATCGGTTTGCTCGGCACGGTCTGGGGCGTCATGAGCACGTTCGCCGGCATTGCCCAGCAGGGCAGCGCCACCATGGCCGCCATGGCCCCCGGCGTTTCCGCCGCCCTCATCACCACCGTGGCCGGCCTGCTCGTCGCAATTCCCTCGATGTTCAGCTATAACTGGCTCGTGCATAATCTCCGCGTGTTCACCGTCGGCCTCGACAATTTCGCCCAGGAACTCGTTTCCAAGATGGAAACCGAATTTCTCGCCGATGATTGAGTTGCCGGGTGAAAGTTAAAGTTTGAAAGTTAAAAATGGCGACCACACATAAATTTGAAGACTTGTCAGTCTGGCAGGAAGCCCGACAACTCGTCGTTGCGATTTATGCGGTGTCGAAAACGCGCGCGTTCAATCAGGACTTCGGTTTGCGGGATCAAATCCGCCGCGCCGCCGTTTCCACGATGTCCAACATCGCCGAAGGTTTTGAGCGCGGCACGCGCAAGGAGTTTGTCCAGTTTCTGAACATCGCCAAGGGGTCGAATGGCGAGGTGCGTTCGCAACTTTTTGTTGCCTTGGATCAAAAATACATCGGCGAAAAAGAATTCTCCGCGTTGAGCGAGGCGGCGGTTCTGCTGTCGCGGAGGTTGTCCGCCTTCATTCGCTACCTCGATGAATTTGCTGGAAATTCGCGTGTGCGCAAACCCGCGCGCCGTCTATCCGGAAACCTGCAACCTTCAACCGGCAACTTGCAACCATGAGAAGGTTTTCCCAACGCAGTCACATGGTGACCTTGAGTGAGATCAACATCACCCCGCTGCTGGACCTCGCCTTCGTGCTGCTCATCATCTTTGTCATCACCACCCCCTTGCTGGAGCAGAGCATCAATCTCAAGCTGCCGCGCGGCGGTCAGCCGGAAAAGAAGTTGAACAAGTCCGATATCCGCACCGTCGAAATCTCCAACACCGGCTATTACAAGCTGGATCGAAAAACCGTGCAACTCCCGCAGATGATTTCGCAGCTCGCCGGTGAATTCCGGGCGAATCCGAACCTCGTCGTTTATATCCGCGCCGACAAGGACAGCCGCTATGACCTCGTCGCGCAGGTGATCGACGGCTGCCAGAAGAACGGCATCACGCGTTATTCGCTCCGCACCGATCCGACCCCCCGATGAACCGCCTGCAAAAAAAATGCGTCATCGCCACGGCGGGCTTTCACCTCCTGTTGCTGGTGATTCTGTTTGTCGGCCCGGCGTTCTTCTGGTCGCGGGAAAAGCCGGACACCACGCCGGTGCTCGATATGATTCCCGCCAACCTGGTTGACTCCGCCACCACCGGCCTGCTAAACGCCCAGCCGCCGCCGCCGGCGCCCGCCCCGGTTGTCACCCCGGCCCCTCAGCCGGCTCCGCCGGAGCCAAAACCGGTTGTCCAGCCTGCGCCGACTCCGGCCCCGACCCCCACGCCGACGCTCACTGAACGCGTTGAAAAATTTTTCAAACCGGTCGAGGAAAAGCCCGCGCCTGCGAAAATGGAGAATCCGTCGCATACCCCCAAAGTGAATTTGACGCCCGTGACGTGGACGGTGCCTAAAAATAACTCGACGACAACCAAAACGACAACCGACAATTCCAAGGCGATTAAGTCCGCGCTCCGCGCGCTCCGCGCAAACTTGTCCGCGCCCACAACGGTGGCTCCCGTCGGCAACAGCAGCGCGGCCGCGGCGAATTACGCCCAGGTGGTTAAGAGCGTCTATGAGCAGGCCTGGATGCCGCCGGACGATACCGCCAGCGACGACGCAAACGTCCGGGTCCGCGTGACGATTGCCAGCGATGGCCGGGTGATTTCCGCGCAGGTCATCGGCGCGTCGGGCGATGCCGGCGTGGACCGCTCGGTCCAAAACACGTTGGATCGCGTCACGGACATCGCGCCCTTTCCGGCCGGTTCCAACGACACGGAACGGACTTACATCATCAACTTCAACCTCAAAGCCAAACGCCTCCTCGGATGAAAAATACCATTGCCCGCCTGATCGTTCTACCTGTCGTCCTCGCCTTCGCCGCGCTGAATTTTTGCCGTGCGCAGGAAGAAATCAACATTCAGACCGAAATTAACATCTTGGGTCAGACCAAGCCGATTCCCGTGTCGCTCGAAGGCTTCACCGGCGAGGCGGCGGAGGTTTTGAAATTTGACCTTTACGTCCAGGGCTTCTCCTTCGTCGCGCCCGAGGCCGCGCAGTACCGCATCAGCGGCAGCAGCGTCGGCAACGTGGTGGGGTTTGTCACCGATACGGTAAGTCGGCAGACGAAATTTTCGCGCAGCTACAGTGGCGCCAGTCTTCGCCGGCAGGCCCATGCGTTTGCGGACGACATCGTTCTGGCCATCACCGGCCGGAAGGGCATCGGCCAGACCAAAATCGCCTTCAAGGCGCAGGCCCCGACCGGCAGCGGCGAAATTTATGTTTCCGATTTCGACGGCCACAACCCTCGGGAGGTCACCCATGACAACGCCATTGTTGCCGCGCCGGCCTGGGTGCCCGGACGGCTCGCGGTTTATTACACGTCCTATCAGCCCGGCAACCCGGACATTTTTTATCACAACTTGAGCACCGGCGAGCGTTCCAAGGTCGCCTTTTTTTCCGGCTTGAACACCAGCGCTTCCGTTTCGCCGGACGGCTCGAAGCTGGCCATGATTTTAAGCCGCAACGGCAGTCCGAACGTCTGGGTGTGCAACGCCAATGGCACGGGCTTTAAGCAGTTGACCATGTCGCCGGAGGATGAATCCTCGCCGTGCTGGTCGCCCGATGGCCAGTGGATTTGTTTCGCCACCAAGATCAAGTCGCGCCGCGTGCTGGCCAAAGTGCCCGCCGGCGGCGGGGCCATCCAGCGCATTCCCACGTCGGGCGTGTCCAATCCCACGGATCCGGACTGGTCGCCGGATGGCAAATGGATCGCGTTCACGTCGCAGATGGGCGACTTCAATATCTGCGTGGTGCCGGCCGGCGGCGGCTCGGCCACGGTGCTGGTGCCGGGCCAGCATCCGTCATGGTCGCCCAACTCGCGCACGTTGGTTTTGAACCGGGACGCGCGCGGCCGCCAGTCGTTGTCTGTGCTTGACGTGTTGACGAAACAAGTCAAGGATATTGGCCGGATTTCGGGCAATGATTCTCAACCCGCCTGGGCAAAATAATTTTGACGCTCGGATTGAACTAACTTTTAACCACGGAAAAAATATGAAAACGATCAAACTGATTTACCCGCTCGCGTTCGCGCTGGCGATCACGCTCGCCACCACCGGTTGCCATAACCACAAAGCCGTCGGCGTCACGCCCATTCCGGGCTCCCGTTCCGGCATGGTGGGCGATAATAATAACGCCAATACCTTGCCGTCCGGGGACAAGCTCGGTTCTGACAATAATGCCAATGCCAATGGCATACCCGTCGCCAGTGCCGACACCTTCGATAATATGAACGAAGACCGCGCGGCCCTCGCGGCTTACACGATCCATTTCGCGTTTGACAGCGCCGCCATCAAGTCCGCCGAGAAATCGAACCTTGAATCCGTGGCCTCGGCTTTGAAGTCGGACGCAAATGCAAAGCTGCTCATCGAAGGCAACTGCGACGATCGCGGCACCGAGGAATATAACCGCTCGCTCGGCGAACGCCGTGCGCTGGCCGCCCGCGAGGCGCTGGCCAAGGATGGCGTTGACCCGTCACGCATCCGCACCATCAGCTACGGCAAAGACAAGCCGGCCGACCCCGGCCACGACGAGGCCGCCTGGGCCAAGAACCGCCGCGACGACTTCGTGCTCCTGCATCCGAAGACCGGCGTTTGATCGGTTCGTGTTTCAAAATCTGGGCCGCGCCTCACCGCGCGGCCTTTTTTGTGGGATCCTGTCATTGACAGGGAAGGATGGTAAAACGGGTGGGGCGGGCAGTCCTCTGCCCGCCGCTGGCGCGGGTTGACCAGCGGCGGCGCGCACGGCGTGACGCGCCCTGCCCGCAATGTTCGTGAACGACCTGATCCCCTTTTTTGCGCCTTTACTTCATGGCCTCGGCGGCGTAGGGTAAATCGATATAATACTATTATGAACACAATGCTTGCGGGATTTTTTGGTGGCTGGGAAATCGTCCTGATCCTCGCCGTGGTGCTGTTGTTGTTCGGTGCGAAAAAGCTGCCGGAACTGGCCAAGGGCCTCGGCACCGGCATCAAGGAATTCAAAAAGGCCACCAAGGAAGTGACGGACGAAATCCAGAACGCGCAGACGGAAACGCCGTCCAAGCCCGCCTTGCCCCCGTCGCCCGCTCCCTCGCGCGCCGACCAGCCGGTGGCGCAATCCTCCAATCCGCCGAAGGCCTGACGGCCGGAACCGGACATGGTGGATGATTCCGAATCCGAACCTTCCGACGAGACGGCCGAGGGCGGTCCCGTCAAGTCCTTCCTTGATCATCTCGAGGATTTCCGCTGGCTGCTGATCAAATGCGCCGTGGCGCTGTCGCTCGCGATGCTGGTTTGCCTTGTCGGAGCCAACTATGTCATCGGCGTCATCAAATGGCCGCTGACGCAGGCCCGTGTCAACTATCCGGGAACCAACCAGATTGTCACCGTCAGTTTTGGGGCGACCCGGCTGGGTAATTATCCCATCACGCCGGAGCAGCAGCAATGGCTGCACACCGGCACCAACCGCTACGCCGCCATCGTCGTTGAACCGGTTCTGGATGGCACTAATCAGGTTCTCGGCTGGCGCGTGAACGACGATCCCGCCGCCATCGCCGAGGCGCAGCGGATGCACATCGATCTCGTGAATCTGACCCCGGCGGGTGGTTTTTTCGTGGCGTTCCAGGTGGCGTTTTACGGTGGCATGGTGCTGTCGTCCCCGTTCCTGCTTTATTTCA
>CAIJNQ010000056.1 GCA_903822015.1 uncultured Verrucomicrobia subdivision 3 bacterium
AATCGAACCCTCGTGTGCAGTTTGGAAGACTGCCGTTCTACCATTGAACTACGCCCGCGCCGTACGTGGCTAAATCTTACCGCCCGCGCTTGCCTTGTCAATCCGTCGCCGTTATTCTCGCCCCCGTGAATTCGTTGCTCCTCACCGGCGGGCGCGTCGTTGACCCCGCCAGCCAGTTCGATGCCGTTGCCGATGTTTTGATTCTTAATGGTAAAATTTCCGCCGTCGGCAAAAATCTTTCCACTAAATCCCCCAAAGAAATCGCGCGCTTCGATGCCTCCGGTAAAATCGTATCCCCCGGGCTCATCGACCTCCATGTCCATTTTCGCGAACCGGGTCAGACGGCGAAGGAAACCATCGCCACCGGCTCGGCCGCGGCGGCGCGCGGCGGGTTCACCTCCGTCGTCTGCATGCCCAACACTTCCCCGGCCATTGACAACGCCGGATCCGTTGCGCTCATCCATGAGCGCGCGGCGCAGGCGGCGGGCGTCAATGTGTTTGTGACCGGTGCCATCACGAAAAACATTGCCGGCGAGGAGCTTGCCCCGATCGGCTCGCTTAAGAAAGCCAGCGTAGTCGCCCTCACGGACGATGGCCATTGCATTCAAAATAACGATCTGATGCGCCGTGCCTGCGAATACGCGAAAATGTTCGACCTGCCGGTCATGGACCACTGCCAGGATTATTCGCTCGTGACCGACGGGGTCATGCATGAGGGGTATTGGAGCACCGTGCTCGGCTTGCGCGGGTGGCCATCGGCTGGCGAGGAGATGATTGTCGCCCGTAACATAATGCTCGCCGAACTGACCGGCACCAGGATCCACTGCCAGCACTTGAGCGCCGCTGGCAGCGTAGCCCTGCTGCGTGAAGCTAAAAAACGCGGGGTGCCGGTTTCCGGCGAGGCCTGTCCTCATCACTTCACCCTGACCGATGCGGCGGTGGCCGGCAGCGAAGAATTCTGGGCGAACGACGGAAAGCAAATTTTCAACCTTCAACCTTCAACCCTCAACCTTCAACCTTTGCCTGCCTGGCCCGCCTACGACACGAATTTCAAAATGAATCCGCCGCTGCGATCCGCCCGTGACCGCGAGGCGATTATCGAGGGCTTGGTGGATGGCACGATCGAGATTTTGTGCAGCGACCACGCGCCGCACTGTGATTATGAAAAGGAGGTCGAGTTTGATTATGCGCCCTTCGGCATCACCGGCCTCGAGACCGGACTCGCGCTGTCGCTGATGCAGCTCGTCCACTCGAAACGGATTGCCCTCGCGGACCTGATCGCCAAATTCACCGTGAATCCCGCCCGGCTTTTGAACTTGCGCAAGGGCACGCTGGGCGTTGGCGCCGACGCGGATGTGACCGTATTTGATCCGGAGGCGGAGTGGGTTTTTTCGGCCGGTGACTCCGCGAGCAAATCCCGGAACACCCCTTTCTCCGGCTGGAAGCTAAAAGGCAAGGCGGTGGCGACCATCGTTACGGGCCGGACGATTTGGGCTGAACAATCGGCAATGATACCGGTCTAATTGATCGAACCTTGCAATCAATGGAAACAAAATCATGAAAACATTTCTTGTGGCGTTGGTGATCGGTTGTGTCTGGCTGCAGGCCCCTGCGGCGGATCTGAACTGGGGCACGGATTTGTCAAAAGCGCTCGCGCAAGCCAAGGCAGACAGGAAAATGGTGCTGCTCGATTTTACCGGCTCGGACTGGTGCGGCTGGTGCATCAAGTTTGAGCAGGACACCCTGTCCACGGCCAAATTTGCGGACTATGCAAAGTCGCATCTGGAACTGGTGCTTGTGGATTTCCCGAATAAAAAACCGCAGAGCGATGCGCTGAAAGCGGCCAATGCCGCCTTGCAAACAAAATATGACGTTGGCGGCTATCCCACCTTCATCCTCCTGAACGCAGAAGGAAAAGAAGTCGGACGCCAGGTTGGTTACTTGAAGGGTGGGCCGGATGCTTTCACCGCCAAGCTGGATGGTTTCAGCAAACCATAATTTTTTTGAAACCATCCACGGCGCGGCACAAAATGCCGCGCCTTTTTTTTTGCTTCACGGAAATTTCCTGCCTAGAATCACACACATTTAATGAAGGCAATTCTCGCTCTCGAAGACGGCTCCGTCTTTCACGGCACGGGTTTCGGCGCGCAAGCGTCGGCCGGCGGTGAGGTGTGTTTCAACACCTCCATGACCGGCTATCAGGAAATTCTCACCGATCCATCTTACAAAGGCCAGATTGTCACGATGACTTATCCGCTCATCGGCAATTACGGCGTCAACGCGCAGGACATCGAATCATGGCGGCCGCACGCCGCCGGCTTTGTCATCCGCGAATTGTCACCGGTGGTCAGCAACTGGCGTGCTGACTTTTCCCTGGAACAATATCTGGCTGACAACGGCATTCCCGGCATTCAGGGGATTGATACCCGTGCCCTGACCAAAAAACTCCGGGTGCGCGGCGCGCTGAACGGATTCATCTCGACCGAAGACATTTCCGACGCCGAGGCGGTGAAACGCGCCAAGGATTTCGTTTTCGTCGGCGTGGATTACGTCAAGGAAGTGACGCACAAACAGGCATTTCGTTGGGACGAAAACGACGAGCAAAGTGCCGCGTTCGACCTGGTTCGTGGCAATGCGAAGGTGGAAGCGCGCAATCATCGTAAGTCCATGCCGCCCGCCGATATACCCATCGTTGCGTTCGATTACGGGATGAAATACAACATCCTCCGCCGGCTGCGCCAGCACGGCTTCGCCACCCAGGTCTTGCCCGCCACCGCCAGTGCCGCCGATGCCCTCAAGCACAAACCGGCCGGTATTTTTCTCTCCAACGGCCCCGGCGACCCGGCCGCGCTTGGTTACATCGTGCGCGAGGTAAAGACGCTGCTCGATACCGGCATCCCGATTTTCGGCATCTGTCTCGGCCACCAGATTCTCGGCCAGGCGTTGGGCGGAAAAACGTTCAAATTAAAATTCGGCCATCGCGGGGGCAACCAGCCGGTGAAGGATCTGGAATCCGGTAAGGTCGAAATCACCTCGCAAAACCACGGCTTTGCCGTGGACCCCAATAGTTTGCCGTCCGATGTGGCCGTGCATCGCCTCAATTTGAACGACCAGACCGTCGAGGGGTTGCGGCATAAAACCAAGCCGGTGTTCTGCGTGCAATATCATCCAGAAGCTTCCCCCGGCCCGCACGATTCGACGCCGTTGTTCGCGGAATTCCGCTCCCTGATTGAGAAAAAATAGTTTTTGTTTGCCCGATTTCCGTTTGACTTGAAACGCGGCCTGACCATAATCGGTTGACCGTAACTATGGCGAAACTTGTTATCCAGAATCAGGGCATGACGGGACGCGCGTGCGAACTCCACACCGACCGCACCACCATTGGCCGGGTTGAGGATAACACCTTTCAGATCGCCGACCCGTCTGTGTCCAGCCATCACTGCGAAGTTCACCTGCGCGGGAGCGATATTTTCATCCGCGACCTGAACTCCACCAACGGCTCGTTTATCAACAATGACAAGTTCACGGAACAGGTTTTGAAGCCCGGCCAGGTATTGCGCCTCGGTCAGGTGGAATTGAAACTGGAAGTGGAGGGCTCGGCGGCCGCGGCACCCGCGCCGGGTTCCACGCCGGCGCCCGTCAAAAAACCGGTGGACGCCACCATGCTCATGCCGCGCGGTGTGAGCCTGGATCAGTTGGAAAAGAGCGGCGAGCGCCTGCCGGGATTTGACAAAACCTTTTCCAAGAAGACCAACAAGGTCAACAAAGTCTTCATCATCGGCGGCATCGTGGTGGCACTCGTGATTGCGGCGCTCGTGTTTTACGCGTTTAGCCAGGTCAACCCCGGCCATTAAACCGGTCGCGGTCATGAGGCCGCGCTCTTCAATTCAATTAAACCACGCACTATGGCGGTTAACGTTGACATTGACCCATACGAGTTCCCCGGAGGCAAAGCGGCTCCCGAGGACTGGAGCACGCCAAATCGATTCGTACGGTTCGGCGGCCCATGGCAAATGCGCCAGTATCTGGCAGTGTGGCGGCCTTCCGCCACTTTTCAGGCGGTAGACAACTATGCCGCCGCCACAAGCTCCTTGTCTCTGGCCTCGGACCCCGTTTTAAAAATATTTCATTTCTTGGTCTGGTTTGGTCTGGTTTGGTCTGGTTTGGTCCGGTATTGAAGTTCGCCGACGCCCTGGAGTGTCCATTTTTAGGACACAGGAGCCGCGGTTGTGATCCCTCATCAACCGCCAGGGAGTGCGCGGAACTCAATAAAAAAGTATATGGATACCAGACCAATATTCTTCCCAAAATTCGCCAGATACGGGAATGCTATGGCGGCTAATGTTGATGTCGACGCTCACTGGTTCCCGGGTTCAAAGCTCCCGAGGGTTGGTGACTGCCCAATGGCTTCGCATGGTCCGGTGGTGGTTGGCAAACCCTCCAGCGTCGTGTCAATTTTTCCGGCGATGACAATCTTGAAATCGACGGCGTTCCGCTAAAGTCTGGCTTGCTGAAACTTTCGACGGACACGCCAATTCCCTGGACCGCCGCTCAACACAAATATCACGGATATCACGGCAATCTATTAATTGCCGACGGAAGTGTTCAGCAAGTCACCCAAAGCGGATTGCGGCAAGCGATTCAAAACTCCGGCCTGGTTACCAACCGCTTTGCGATTCCATAGGTAGGGCGGGCAGTCCTCTGCCCGCCGCTGTTGCCATCCAAACGTTTGGTTTCACTTCGTCGGCGCGCACGGAGTGACGTGCCCTACCATCAAATCTGTGTTTCATCCGTGTTTAATCCGTGGCTAAACTCCCCGCGTGAAACTGTTTTACACCGGTCCGGTCGTCAACGCCGAGATGCTCGTGATGATGCTGGAGAAACATAACATCGCCGCCACGCAGGCGTTCGTGGATCCCGCCGCACCGGATGAAGGCGATTTGAACCGTCCCGCGCAAGTCTTTGTGTCGGAAGCCGTTTACGACCGCGCCTACCAGCTTTTCTATGCCGAGCGCGGGGATGAGCTTTAAAATGAATCTCGAAGTCAGAATTCAGGAGCCGGAAGGTTGGTGTTTTTCAATTCTGAATTCTGGATTCTGACTTCTGACTTCTGTATTCTCCACCGATGTTCGACATCGTCCGTCCGCAAATTTCGACCGCCGCCGACAAGCTCACCCACTTGCGGAGGTTTCTTTGACGTCGCCAGATTGAACCAACGGTTCGCCGAACTCGAGGCGCAGATGACCGGCGAAACTTTCTGGAACAACCAGGAAGCCGCGCAGAAAGTCATCAACGAGACCAACGACATCCGGGGCAAGCTGGAGCCGGTCGCCCGCTTCGGCAAACAGGTTGAGGACTTGCAGGTCATGCTCGAACTCGCCGGCGCCGAACCGGAGCCGATGCAATTGAAGCTGGAGGCCGAGATGGCGGCCGATCTCAAAAAATTGTTTGCCGACCTCGACACCTTCGAGCTGAAAACTTTTCTCAACGGTCCGCATGACAAGTGCAATTGCATTTTCACCATCAACGCCGGCGCCGGGGGCACCGAGGCGCAGGATTGGGCGGAAATGCTCTCGCGCATGTATGGCCGCTGGTTCGACCTGCGCGGCTGGAAATGGGAGGTCACCGACGCGCTCCCCGGCGACACTGCCGGTTTGAAAAGCGTCACCTTCCGCGTCGAGGGCGAAAACGCCTACGGCTATTGCAAAGCGGAACGCGGGGTGCATCGCTTGGTTCGCATCTCCCCGTTTGATTCCAACAAACGCCGGCACACGAGTTTTTCCAGCGTGGACACCATTGCCGAATTGAGCGACTTGGTTGAGACGGACATCGTGATTCCCAAGACGGAAATTTTGCGCGACACGTTCCGCTCTGGTGGCAAAGGCGGCCAGAACGTGAACAAAGTCGAAACCGCGGTGCGCCTCACGCACTTGCCGACCGGTCTCGTCGCTGCCTCGCAGGCGCAACGCAGCCAGGTGCAGAACGAGGCTACCGCTATGGCCATGCTGATTTCCAAGCTTTACGCCCTCAAGCTGGACCAAGCCAAGAGCGAGATGGAACGTTTTTACGGCGACAAAGGCAGCATCTCCTGGGGTAACCAGATTCGCAGCTACGTTTTCCAGCCGTATCGCATGGTGAAAGATTTGCGCACCGGCGAACAGACGAGCGACGTGCAGGCTGTGA
>CAIJNQ010000057.1 GCA_903822015.1 uncultured Verrucomicrobia subdivision 3 bacterium
ACCCGATTGCAGGTCGAGAGAATGGCCGCCTCGGTGGCCAGACCGCAATCACGCAGGGATTTCAGAGCTTCGGGAATTTTTCCCTCGGCAAACGCGAAACGTTCGCGCAGTTGCACTGGCGACGTGCGGTGACTTAAACCGATGACGACGACGCTCATTAGCAGGTGACGAGTGACCAGTGACGAGTGACAGGAAGCGGCTCAAGTATTAAAGCCACACTGTTGGTTGCTGACGCCGGGTTATCCTGGTGCAGCGGCGAAAACTTGTTCGTGATGCCGAACGTCAGCAGCAATAGCACGAAGGCGATGATAACGCCCAGGGTGAACCGCCGGGTGGACCGGCCGAAAAACAGGCGGGCCACGATCAGTTCCAGATAAACCAGCCACAGCAGCGCGGACCAGATGACTTTGGGGTCGGCGAGATACGGTTTGCCTGCGTGGCGCGGTAGTTGTGCGCCGTCCACCAGTCCGATCGTCAGCAGCGCGAAACCGACCATGGTCAGCCGCAGCGTGATAAGTTCCAGCCGCTGGATGGAAGGCAATATTGAAAGCATGGCGCGGAGCTTGTGAAATTTCAGGTCGTGCTGCTGCATCAGGAACATGCCTGCCGCCACCGCGGCGAGGCCGAAGGCACCGTAGGCTTGCAGAATGGTCGCCGCGTGCAGGCTGCGAATTGCCCCGGAAAATTCCGGCTTCAGCCCGTGCGGCGGGTCCAGCGACGGCATTAGCGCAAACACGCCGATGGTGAACAATACCGGCGCGGTAAACGCGGCGAGAAATTTGAAGCGCGGCAGCAGCGAATAAACGAGGCACGCGAGGCCGAGCGCCCAAAGCAGGAAGGTGGTCGCTTCGTAAAGATTGTTGACCGGGCAGCTGTGCAGCGTCATGCCCCGTTTGGCCATCGCCAGCGTGTGCAACCCCACGCCCGCGACCAGCAGGAAATAATTCACCCAGTCGTCCCGGCGAAAACCCTTGCGCCAGAGAAAAACCGAGTAGATCGTTGCCAAGCCGTAGCAGGTCACGGCGAGCAGAAAACAATGCCGGTCAGTAAACCAGTTCACGCTGATAGATTAAACCACGCTGATTGACGGGCAAGTGGCAATTGGCTTGGGCGAAAGGCCCTCACCGGACCTTTTCAAAAGCAAACCCCTTCAAATATTCCGTTTCGGGAATCATCGGAATGACCGGATGGTCGGGGCTTTGTGCGTAAGTTGCTACCCGGCGCAAAATGTGCCGCGTGTCATATGCCGCCGACAGCAGCGAGTCCAAAAAAAGTTCCGCGTTGACATGGTGCGAACAGCAGAAGCTCGCCAGCGTGCCGCCGGGTTTCAACAACTTCAGCGCCCGCAGGTGGATTTCCTTGTAGCCCCGCAACGCATCCGGCACCGACGCCCGGTTGCGCGTGAACGAGGGCGGATCAAGGATGATAAGGTCAAAGCGCTCGTGCGGTTTAACGGCGGTGTGTTGCTTGAGCCAGTCGAACACATTGACGGTGTTGAATGAACATTGATCGGCAAGTCCGTTGACGGCGGCATTGCGCTTGGCGGCTTCAATCGCTTCGTCGCTTTGATCAAGCAGGTGAACATGAGCCGCCCCCGCCCTCGCCGCGTGCAGGCCAAAGCCCCCGAGAAAGCTGAAGCAATCCAATACCTGGCCGCCTTTAGCGTAAAGAGAGACCGCCTGATAATTCACCTGCTGGTCGAGATACATGCCGGTCTTGTGACCGCCGATCAAGTCCGTTTCAAATTTTAGTCCGTTCAAATTCACCGCAATCGGACCGGATAATTCGCCAGACAACACGCCGCTGGATTCCGCTAGGCCTTCAAACTTGCGCGACGCAACGTCGCTGCGTTCCAAGATGATGCGGGGCGAAAAGATTTTCTGCAGCGCGGCAACAATCATCGTTTTACGTTGGTCCATGCCGAGTGCGGAAATCTGCACGACGATCACATCCTCGTATTTGTCGATGATGAGGCCGCTCAGGAAATCGCTTTCGGCATTCACGACGCGGAAGGACGTGGCGGTCGGCAGGTGCCTTTGCCGGACAGCCAGGGCGGCGCGGATGCGTTCCTCGAAAAACCCGGCGGTCACCTCCACCCGTTCCGGCGCCAGCATGCGCACGTTGATCTTCGAGCGGGAATTGAAAAAACCGACCCCGAGGAGACGCTGGCGATGGTCTTTTACTTGCACCAGCGCCCCATCAACCACGGGCGCCGTCAGCCGGAGAATTTCACCGTGATAAATCCACGGATGGCCGGCGACGATCCGGTCGCCTTCACCCGGTTTCAGCAGGACTGTGATCAGTGATTCCATATTTTGTAAACAGTGCGGTTTGGCATTCCTCGTTCACGCCTTGGTTTTTCAGCCCTGGCCGGCCCGGACGACTGCGGAACGCCAACTGAATATGAAGGTAAGCAGAAATCCGGTTCAACTGAAAGCTAAACCGAAACTAATCATTTGGGTGGATTTTGCTTGCAAGCTTCGCCTGACCGGCGGATAACCATATCAAGCTATGAAAACTTCCATCCCGGTCAGCTCGTTGCTCCATCACAAAGGTTCGGCCATATGGCATATTCCGCCGGAAACCTCGGTCTTCGACGCCATCAAACTCATGGCGGATAAAAATATCGGCGCCCTGCTGGTGATGTCCCGCGGGGTGTTGACGGGCATTTTCACGGAACGGGATTACACGCGTAAAATCGCGCTGATGGGAAAAACCTCGCGCGACACGCGCGTGGCCGAAGTCCTGTCTGGCCAGGTTATCTGCGTCACCGCGACGGAATCGGTCGAGGAGTGCATGCGACTGATGACGGAACACCGCATCCGACACCTGCCGGTGGTTGAAGGCGAAAACGTCGTCGGCATTATTTCCATCGGTGACCTGGTGAACTGGATCATCTCGGCGCAAAACTCGGCCATCGAGCAGTTGGAACAATACATCGCGGGCGGCGCGACCACCTGAAGCAATTCCGCACCTCCTGACGCGATGCCGGACTGCCGCCCTGGCGGCGGTTCGTGCATATCTTCGTTCAAATAGTTTTCCTTGCTGAACAGAATGCCGTATAATGGGTCGAAGTTGTGCAAATCATCATGCGCTTTACAAAAATCACCGCGTTTGCCGCCCTCATGTCCTTCGTCCTGCTGGGCATGTCCGGCCTAGCCGCCGCGCCGGCCACCAACTCGCCGCCGCGGTTGTCTCCCGGCCCCAATGACGCGCGCATCGCTTATGTGACCGCCCGGTTGCTGGATAATTATCATTACTCGCAACTGCCGTTTGACGAGGAGATGTCGGCCAAGTTTTTTGACGGCTACCTGGAGACCCTCGACCCGCGCCGGGAAAATTTCCTGCAGGCCGACATTGATGAGTTCGCTCATTGGCGCACCAATCTGGACAAGCTGACCATCGGCAGCGGCACCGCCGACCTGACTCCCGCCTTTGAAATTTTCCAGCGTTTCATCGAACGCCTTCAGCAACATAACGAATACGTGGCGGATTTGCTGAAACAGGATAAATTTAAATTCACCGGCAGCGACCATATCCTGATCGACCGCCGCCACGCGCCGTATCCCAAAGACCTTGACGAGGCCAGGGAACTCTGGCGCGAGCAACTGCGCTATCAGTATTTGCTCGAAAAGTTGAACCGCGAGGTTTCCCCGACCAATGACACGGTGTTGCCCCTGCCCAAAAATGCGGCCGCCAACATCGCCGATACCATTGCCCGCCACTATCGCTGGAATTTTCATATGGAAACCAACTGGGACAGCACTGATGTTCTGCAGGCATACCTCGAGGCGCTCGCGCACGCCTACGATCCGCATTCGGATTATTTAAACAACGAGCACGCCCAAGATTTTTCCATCAACATGAGCCTGTCGCTGTTCGGCATCGGGGCGCAACTGGTCGAGGACGATGGTTTTTGCACCGTCAGCAAGGTTTTGCATGGCGGGCCGGCGGACAAAAGCAAACAGGTTCATGATAAAGACCGGATCATCGCCGTCGCCCAGGGCGGTAAGCCCCCCGTGGATGTGGTGGAGATGGAACTTGGCAAAGTGGTTCAGTTGATTCGTGGACCCAAGGGAACTCAAGTCCAGTTGACCATCAGTCCGGCCGATGACCGCGAAGCGCGGCGCACCGTGACTCTGACCCGAGACGAGGTAAAACTCGACGACCAGGAGCATGAAGCTTCGGCTAAATTGATCGAAATGCCTGACGGTCACGGCGGCACCAACCGGATTGGCGTCATTGATTTGCCTTCATTCTATGCCACCATCGACCTGCCCGGCAGTGCCAATCACTCCAGCAAAAGCACCACGGTGGATGTCACCCGGCTGATTAAAAAGCTGAAGCAGGAAAAGGTCGCCGGCATCATTCTGGATTTGCGGAACAACCCGGGCGGCTCGCTTGAGGAGGCCATTAAGTTCACCGGCCTGTTTATCAAGGACGGCCCGGTCGTTCTCGCGCGCGACCCGAACGGCAAGATCGACGTGGATGCGGACACCGATTCTTCCATCCTGTACGATGGGCCGCTCGCCGTTATGATCAACCGCTTCAGTGCCTCCGCCGCCGAAATTGCCGCTGCCGCCTTGCAGGATTACGGCCGGGCCATCATCGTTGGCGACATTTCCACCCACGGCAAAGGCACCGTCCAGAACTTGAATCCCCTCCGGCCTTTCTGGCCCGCCAGCTCTTCGCTGATGAGCGATCCCGGCACCGTCAAGATTACCATCCGCAAATTCTACCGCGTCAGCGGCGCTTCCACCCAGTTAAAAGGCGTCGTGCCCGACATCATCTTGCCGGACGTATTGAATTACTCGGACGAAATTGGTGAATCATCCCTGGAAAATCCGCTGCCCTGGGACACGATTCGCAGCGAGAAATATGATAAACTAAACCTCGTGGAACCCTATGTAAACGCCCTGCGGCAGACCTCCGACGCGCGCATCTCGACCAATCAGGATTTTGTATACGTCCAGCAGGATATTGAGCAATACAAGAAGCTGCGGGCGGACAAAACTTTTTCCATCAACGAACGCGAGCAGATCAAGGAGCGGCTCGATCTTCAGGCACGGCAGAAGGCGCGGGATAAAGAACGCGAAGCGCGCAAAGATTCGGGCATCACCGTTTACGAAATCACTGTTGAAAACGCCGATAAGCCGGGTCTGTCCGAAGCGCTCGGCAATACCGCCTTGAATGCAACATCGGCTGATACAAATAAAATCGACAGCGCCGGTTCCAGCCATTCCGTCAGTGCCGCCGCCGATAAGAAATCGGGGCCGCCGGTTGATCCGGTGCAAACTGAGACGGAAAATATTCTTGAGGATTACATTTCCGCTTTATCCTCCAGCCACACCTTGATTGCGAAATGAGTTAGCCTGTATGAAAACCTCCTTCTCTGTTATCATTTCCTTGTTGGTTGCCGGTTCGCTGTTTGCCCAGGGCGTTTACAACCTGGCCAAGCAGCAGGCCAAAAACGCCGCCGCCAGTGAAAACCGGAATCAGCAGGCCATTGAATCATCCGGTCAGTCTCCGACCGCCCCGCCGTCTGCGAATAATCCGCCGCCCGATCCGATGCTCCAGGCCACGTTGCGAAACATCAGCAACTTGCGGGCAGATTTTGACGACCTGGGTTCAGGCCGGACCAACACGGTTGCCTTCCAAAATGATTTGCAGGCGGCGGCCCAGGGCGCCAGGCCGGCTCCGGCGGCCGTCGCCAAACTAGCTGACGATCTGGCTGCGGTTGTTTCCGGCAATAAAAAACTGCAGGCACAGCAACAAAAACTGGCACAATTTGTCCACGCCCTCTTCAACAGTTCGCACCTCTCAGCCGTGCAACAGCAGACGGTTCTCGACCTGGTGCAAAAGATTTTGTCGGATGGCGGCGTATCCGTGGATGACTCCGCAAAAGTCATCACCGACCTCAAGGCCATTGCGACTGCCACAAAATAGCATGGGGGAGCGGATCAAGTGCCCGACCTGTAAAAAATCCGGCGACTGGCTGCGCGGGAAATTCAGTCCGTTTTGTTCGCAGCGGTGCAAGTTGGTTGATCTTGGTAAATGGTTCAGCGGCGAGCATGCCATCTCCGAGCCGCTGCGCCCGGAACATTTTGAAAAGTTCGCCGACCTGCCGGCCGGCGTGGATCTCGACCGGCCGGACCTGGAATGATTGAAAAGTGGTGTAAGGCTTTTGCCGGCGGCGCGACTAACCTTGCAAACGAAAAATACAATGAAGTGCGCCGTTTACATTTTGGTTGCGATCAGCGCGCTGAATTTCACCGCGCCCGCCCAACCGACCCCTGTCATGAATACAACCAACAAAACTGAGCTCGCCGATTTTGGCGGCGGCTGTTTCTGGTGCATGGAAGCCGTGTTTGAACGCCTGCCCGGAGTGATTTCCGTGACCAGCGGTTTTGCCGGTGGCACCACGGAAAACCCGACCTACCGCGAAGTCTGCACCGAGACCACCGGCCATGCCGAGGTGACCGAGATCGAATTTGATCCCGCAAAAATTTCCTACGACAAGTTGCTCGAAGTCTATTGGCAGGCGCATGACCCGACGACATTAAATCGGCAGGGCGCGGATGAAGGCACGTCCTACCGCTCCATCATTCTATACCGCGATAAGCAACAGCAGTTGCTGGCCGAGAAATCAAAGCTGGCGGCGCAGAAGGATTTTCACCATCCCATTGTCACGGAAATCGTACCCTTGAAGAAGTTTTACAAAGCCGAGGACTACCATCAGGAATACTATGATAACAACCCCAGCCAGGGTTATTGCCAGGTGGTCATCGCGCCCAAGCTGGAAAAGTTGGAGCAGAAAAAAGTGATTCAGCCTGAACCGCAGACGAAAAAATGAGCAACCCCGGCGGGGATTTACCGGTTTTTGTCGCCCGCCTGACTTGCATGATACGGTTTGCCGCTGCGATAGAGTGTTAACAGCTGTTTGTTGATTTCCGCCATGCGCGCATCGCCGCCGGCGGTTTGCATTTTCACCGCTTTTTCGGCGGTGGCTATGGCTTCCGGAAAGCGCCCGGCTTCCGCATAGGCCGCTGCCAGTGTGCTGATCATCGCGGATTGCTTGTAATTTGTAAGCCGGCAGGCCTGTTCCGCGCGCTGAACGGCTTCCGTCCCGGAACGCACTTCAGCGTTTGCGTCGGTGGCCAGAATCCAGGCCAGGTTATTGAGCGCGTCCGCCTGATCCGGGTTGAGCGCCAGCCCCCGGTAAAGCTCCTCCACCGCCGAGCGGGTATCGCCGTTTTTGTAATACAGCGATGCCAGCGCCAGACGCGCGTCGGCGTCCGGCTTGAACCGCAAGGCCACCTTTAAATGATAAAGCGCCTCCGGGTCTTTGCCCTGCCCGGCTAGAATCTCCCCCAATTGCTTGTGCGCCAAAGGTTCGTAAGGTTTGACCTGCAAGACCGCCAAAAATTGCCGCTGCGCCTCGTCCGGTTGGCCTTGAATTAGCAAGGCAAGGCCGAGGTTGAGGCGGGCATCAGCATAGTCGGGATTGCCCTGCAGGGCATTTTGAAATTCGTGCGCCGCCCCTTCATAATCTCCCCGTTTTACCAGAACGATTCCCAGGTCGTTGTGGGCAGTCCACGCCGACTGGTTTTTGGCCAGCGTGTCCCGCACGAGACTCTCCTGTGCGGCAAAAACCCGGGCCCGGTGGAAGGTTAAAACGGACAGCGTCAAAATCACCACGATCGCCACCCCGCGAAAAATGGTTTTGCCCGGCAAAGTTGCCAGCCCCGCCACCGCCAGCGCAAGCAGGGCAATCATTGGCAAATATTGTAGATGATCCGATACCCGCCCAATCGTTAGAAATTGTGATTCGAAAAACCCGAGGACTGGAATCAAACTGATGATGAAACAGCCGAGTCCAAATAACGCGTGCCGCCCCCAACTCCGGCGGAACCACCAGCCCAAAGCCAGGACCAGGCCGAGGCCCAGGATCGGAAACCAGGCCGCAACCGAATCCGTATTCGATTTCCCTTGCGGATAAACCACGCTTAAATTCACCGGCCAGAATACCTTGCCGGCATAGAACCAGATATCCTGTCCGGCTCCCGCCAGCCGTTCCCCGAAACTTGGGGATTGCAGCGTTAGGTGGGCCGTGACCAGTGCCTGATGCTTTTGAAACCAGACTGACATCAGGCCAAAAGCGAGCGACAGGATGAAGAATGGCGTGGTATGAAGCAAATCGCTCCGCGTAATCCGCCGGCGCTCCCAGGCAGCGCCCGCAAGCAACAGTACGGGCAGCATAACCGCCGTGGTTTTGCTTAGCAGCGACATCACAAATGCCAACAGCGAAGCGCCATACCAGAACGTGGCGCGATGGCGGGAGTGTGGCCCTTCGGATGGGCTCCGATTTCCAGGATAAAGGGCGAGCGCTTCATAGTGCAGGTAGCCCAGGAAGGCGAGCAGGAAAAACGGCAATGACAGCGTGTTCTTGAGCTCGGAAATCCGGGCGACGGAATTGACGCAAACCGGATGCACGGCGAACCATGCCGCCGCCAGCCACGCGCCGGAAATTTTCAACCGCGCCAGCAAGCGCCAGAGTAATATCCCGCTTAGGGCGTGCAGCGCCAGGTTCACCGCATGATACCCGGCCGGATTCTCTCCCCAAACCTGCCGCTGCACCCACCACCCGAAAGTTGCCAGCGTGAAATCTGTCTGGAACCAGATTGTCCGCGGTGTCAGGGTTCCGTTCACCAGCGGATTATCCGGACCGGTCAAGCTCGCATCATCAATTACAAAACTTCCCGGCAGCAAGGGGCGATAAATAATCAGGATTATGGCGAAAAGAAAAAACGAGCCGAGAAACCACCGGAGTTGACGGGGCGGATTTTTCAGCGCCCCAAAAAAAGAAGCCGCCCCCCCCGGATAAGCCCGCGGCTTCGGTTCGCTGGCTAAAGGAGATTTGGCGTGGCGGCCTTCTACTGAATCATTTTGCACGGGGAATTCCATGAAAGCATCCGCCGGGGCGGGATAGCAAACAAAAACGGCGGAACCTCGCCTGGCCGGCTTTTTTGATTCGTTGCTGCCAAACGGCTTACCAACTTTAACCATCTGCAGTTGGGATTGGCTTTTGGCGGAACCGGAACCCGGTTTGTACCGCCGCCTGATTTCACGGTCATTTTATCGGCTCACTATCATGCTTCAACTCGGTCGCGGACGCCTCATCCTTGCGTTTTAGTACCAGGATCGACCCCTCATACGGCGGCATCCAATGCGCGTATCTGTATTCACGATAGGTTTCGTATCCGGCCAGTTTTCCGAAGGAAACAAGGTATTCATCATCCTTCACCCACCAATCGCTTTTATGCGGCGGGCCATGAAATTTCGGGTCGTAAAATAGCCAGCCGTTGAATTCGAATCCGCCGTCAATCTGTTCAGGGGATATGTGATTTTTTTGCAAATCGGCCAATGCCTCCCAGCGGACCCGGTTCCATTCCAGATAATCTCGGGTGCCGGCAACGGCATAACCGGCAAATCCAATGATCAGTAAAAGCCCGGCGGCATAACGGGCATACCCCGGCCGTCGTTCCTGGACTGGCGAAGCAGCGACCACAAATGCCCCGGCAAAAACGACTGCGGCCAGCAGATAACGGTCAAAAAAACCATTGGTCAAAAGCGGGCCAAGATAGATCAAGGTGCTGGCCAGAAAAAAAATGCTGATGGCGTTCTTTGCTTGGCCGCCTGTAGCCATCGGGGGGGGGGATTTTTGCAACCGGTATTCGAACTCGATACGCCTCACCTGCCGCACCACCATCAGCACCAGAAGCCCGGCCCCGAACAAACTTAACCCGGTTACCACCAGCCAGAATGCGGCAGGTATTCGCGGAACATCCGGGAGCCTCATCATCTGGGTATCGCGTAAGGTGAGCGGGCCCAAACCCCAGGCATCCAGGATATTCAGATGCACTGGCATCAGGGAGGGTTTTAATAAAAAATGACCCGCGGACAGGATCGCCAATCCGGACAAGGCGAGCCCGGCCCAGAAGGCGTTATGCGATTTTTCCGCCGCGTCCTGCCGGTTGAATCTGACGGCCGCGAAAACCGGCAGCAGAAAAAAGCCGATATACATCAGCATTACCCAGCCGTAGTGCGCAAAATTCAGCGGCAACGTCAGCGGATGTTTGACCTTGCCGGCCAGTTGGTCCAATTGGAGATTGTAGTCTCGGGCCGCTTTGCCGCTGGCGCTTAACCAATGATTGAAGGCAGTCAACGTGGTCACGGCAACCACTGCCGGCAGCACCCCGTAGAACCATGATTTTCTTTTAAAATTGTTTTGGAATAGAAACGCCGCGCCGAAGGCAATCGGGATCGCCAGACCGAGCTGGCGTACCAGCATGCCTGCGACCGCCAGGGTGGTGGCCAGCCAAAAGTCGATTGGTTTCTGCCGCTGTAAAAATCGGACGTAAAACAGACAGGACAGAATCTCCCACGTTGTGAAAGGCACGTCGGTCATGAAGGTGTTGGCCAGGGAAAAATATATCGGGTTGAAGCATAGCGTCAGCGCAAAGATCATCGCCAGCCAGCGCGGACGCTCCAGTTGCCGTATCAAACCATATGCGCCAAGCACCCCGGCCAGCGACAGGACCAGCGTTGAAACCCGCACCGCCATGAAAGAAAAACCAAAGGGCAGGCAAAACAAAGCTCCCCAGAACACGTGAATTATCAACGTCATCGCCAGCCAGCCGGTGGGCTGGTAGACTCCATCTTCCACGAGGTGCTTCACCGACCGGCTTGCGGCCCAATCATCATTCAGGGGGAAATTGCCAACTGGATTCACAATGAAGACAGCCAGCGACCATAAAATCGCGAGCACCAGAAGATCTATAGCCGTAAAGCGCGAGATAAGTGCCGGGGATTTAGACTGCGACATTTGTGAAATTACCGACACCGGCCAAAAATTGTCAAAGAAATAGAACTGGAACCGGCACCGGCTAATGGCGCCCAGGCCGGATGCATGCCCAGGCGCTTCGCCGCAGGTTCATTTTATAATGAAGTGACCGTGCAGCAATGAGTGCGGAACCCCACGCCGGCTCCAGGCATAAAAAAGCCGGCAACCTCGGAAGGATCGCCGGCTTGACGCTTTCGTTAAAACTTAAATTCCCTTGGCCGTAATGTACTTCACGAGGTCCACCACGCGGTTGCTATAACCCCATTCGTTGTCATACCAGCTCACGATTTTGAAGAAACGCTTCTCGCCCTTCAGGTTATTCTGCAACGTTGCGAGGCTGTCGTAGATCGAACTGCGGTCATCATGGATAAAGTCGGTGGAAACGAGTTCCTCGGCGGTCACGCCAAGAATGCCCTTGAGATAAGTCTTGGAAGCATTCTTCAACGCAGCGTCAATTTCCTCAATGCTCGTGTCTTTCACGGTGCGGACGGTGAGGTCGACAACGGAGACATCCACGGTCGGAACGCGGAACGCCATGCCGGTGAGCTTGCCCTTGGTGCTGGGGAGCACTTCGCCGACGGCTTTGGCCGCGCCGGTGGTTGAGGGAATGATGTTGACCGAGGCCGCGCGTCCGCCGCGCCAGTCTTTCTTGGACGGACCGTCCACGGTTTTCTGCGTGGCGGTGGTCGCGTGAATCGTGGTCATCAAACCGGTCTCAATGCCGAATCCGTCCTTGATCAAAACATGGACGAGGGGCGCGAGGCAGTTCGTGGTGCAGGAAGCGTTGGAGACAATATGGTGCTTGGCCGCGTCATATTCACCCTCGTTCACGCCCATGACAATGGTTTTAACCTCGCCTTTGCCGGGGGCGGAAATAATGACTTTCTTCGCGCCCGCGGTGAGGTGGGCTTTCGCCTTTTCGCTGTCGGTGAAAAGACCGGTGGATTCAATGACGACTTCCACGCCCAGCGCTTTCCAGGGCAGCGTTGCGAGGTCCTTGACCGCACCGACGCATTTGACCTTGTGCCCGTTGACCACAATGATGTCGGGCTCTTCGAGTGCCGGATTGCTCTTCTCGGTCGTGACGGCGTGCTTGAACTTGCCGTGCACGGAGTCGTATTTCATCTGGTAGGCGAAATAATCGGCGTCGGTGGAGACGTCCACGACGGCTACGACGTCAATCGTCTTGCCCAGCAAGCCTTGATCACAGAGCGCCTGAAATACCATCCGGCCGATGCGGCCGAATCCGTTGATTGCTACTTTTACTGCCATATTTTTATTTTTTATTGGTGATGGAATGAATCCCTTGAACCGATTACTAAATTTTACCGACCCGCGTCCAACCGTCAATCAAGAATTCAGGACAGGATTGTCAAAAACCGGACATTTTTTGCGCTGATTCGCTCTGGCCAAAACCGTTGTAAAACCGAAAGCTGCCGGTGTATTTCAACCCCCTCAGAACCCCTGAAGACAAGCCTCTTTTATAGCGCCATTTCGTTAGGTTGCTTATTCACCGTCTGTCTGGCGGATGACATCACCAAGCTTGACGGTCAAAAATACCTAGTGCCGTCGGTGGTAAAAAACAATACGGCCTGTTTTTCGTCACTGGATTGGAACGCTCGCTCAAAGGCGTGACCGTGCCATACAGCAATCTGCCGGAGGCCATCAAGGAAAAAATCACTGCGAATCCCTACGAAATCGGAATTTCCTTTGCGCGCGGAACCAGGCGGTTTATTTAAAGAAACATCTGGCGCTTACGCTGGACAACCTGGAGGCGGCGAAGAAAAAGGCGAAGACTGAAAGCAAACTGCTCGGGTTCATCATGGAGTGGGACAGCATGCTGGTGCCTGCCCGACCGATGGATCGGGGCGGTAGTGACAGTGGTTTGGCGCATTTTTACGACGTTTTCAATGACCGCCTAGTGCTGGTATTCGTCCGCCACGAGAATGAACTCGATAAAGTGCCTGCCGCCGTCAAAAAGGGCTTCCACGGCCGGAAGAAGGCGGCTTTGCCCCGAATATGGCCGTGGTCTCGGCGGATGCCTCGCAATTCGTTTGTGAAATACCCTTCGGCGGCAAGGATTCCGACGGCCTGATCCGCGAAAAGATTTTTCGCCGGAAAATTGCCGTGATCAGGCAATTCGCAAAAGCACAAAGCCCTTCGCCATAGAAATCACATGATTTCTGGAATGCCGTTGGTCGTAGGCGTGGCCGGAGGCGCCTTGGCCGGCGGCGGGGTGGCTTGAGCGGGAACCGCGCTGAATGAGTTGGTGGAATCCAATACGGTCAGCTGATTCGTGCGTTCGAGCAGGATTTCGGGTTTGTCGTGGTAATTTTTGATCTTCCCCAGGATCTCGATTGATTTTCCCCTGAGCGAATTCACATCGCCCTCATAGCCGCTTTTGCCGTGAAGGATCACAATCGCGAACGGCGAGTCGGGATAAGGCTGGTCCAGGTTTAGAAAGGTCACGGCCGGCCGGATGGTCACCTGGACCACCTTCCCAGTCACCACCACCGTTTGATCGTAGTAATGGGTCGCCGCTAGCGCGCCAATTTTCATCGGCGCTGCGGCCAAGCCGTTGATAAGCGCGCTGGTATCTGACGCCGGCGATATGACCGCAAACGTCAGGGCGATAAAAAGCGCCAGGATTGGTTTCACGCAGACAAACTTGGTTGCGGCCGCAGAAAATGGCGGCTCATTCATTTCTTGCCGACAGATATCGCTCGGTGTCGATGGCCGCCGCACACCCTGCGCCGGCGGCGGTAATGGCCTGTCGATAAACCTGATCGGCGCAATCCCCGGCCACAAACACACCTGAGATATTCGTCATGGTGCCCAGTTTGGGGGCGATAAAGCCGTTGGCATCAGTTTCAATCTGTCCCTTGAATAGTTCGGTGTTGGGCCCGTGACCGATGGCGATAAAGACCCCGGCGCAGTCGAGTACCGATTCCAGCCCGGTTTTAAGGTTCTTCAATTTCACGCCGGTCACCTTGTCCTGCTTTACATCCAGAATCTCCGTGACGGCGGAATCCCAGATCGGCTTGATTTTGGCATGAGCGCGAACGCGTTCCGCCATGATTTTGGAGGCGCGCAATGAATCGCGGCGGTGAACCAGATAAACCACCGAACCAAACCGGGTCAGGTAAAGGGCCTCCTCGCACGCGGAGTCACCGCCCCCGACCACGACCAGTGGCTGGTTGCGGAAAACCGGCAGTGCGCCATCACACGTCGCACAATACGTGACCCCCTTGGTTTCCAGTAGATCTTCGCCGGGAACGCCGATGTGCTTGTGGCTCGCGCCGGTGGCGATGATGACCGTTTCGGCTTCAACGGTTTCGCCGTCCACGGTCAGGGCAAATGGATTTTTTGAAAAATCGACGGATTCCACCACGCCAAAACTCGTCTTCGCACCGAAGCGTTCGGCTTGCTTTTGCATCCGCGTCATCAGTTCGTAGCCGTCCACCCCTTCGGGAAATCCAGGGAAATTTTCAACGATGCTCGTGGTGGTAAGCAGACCACCGGGCTGTTTCCCGGTCAACACGAGGGGTGCCAACTGGGCCCGCGCCGTGTAGAGCGCCGCCGTCCAACCCGCCGGTCCAGAACCAATAATGACAACTTTTTCCATAATTTCAGGCAAATATGAGTTTACAAACGTTCCCGTCCGCCGTAGCCGGTTTCTAGATCATGCCAGAATTCCACGGATTCCTCATCCGACTCCCAGCAGAGAAAAACCTCCCGCCCGCCGACAAACGAGGGGAAGTCTAGCAAACCGCGTTCCAAATCCTTGATAAAAATTTCGCGGCGTTGAAATTCGCAGAGAATTTGCTGCATGTCGGCAAGCGAGCGAATCCATTGGTTGACGGTATCGCCCCCGATATCGTTACCCTGCTCCGTCAAGCCGCTCAATCGCTTTTCGTAGCGATGCAGGTCCTCCCGCAACCGGCTCAGCTGCGCCAGCCACTTGCGAATTTGCGGCAGCAGAGCATTGGCCTCCTCGCGGGTGTAATGTTTTTGAAACTGATGTTTCATCGGCAAAAATGGCCGGACACAAAAAGACCGTTCACGGGCAGTTGCCCTTGGCGACCGCCCGCGAACGGATGAATGAAACCGCAAGGCGGAAATTACTTCTGCCAGGTGCGCTTCTTGTGACGATTCAAGCGCAGCTTCTTGCGCCGTTTATGTTTGTTGATCTTGGCCTTGCGGCGTTTTTTGATTGAACCCATAAATTGTTGCGCGATCAGTATACCACCTTGTTGAGCGGATATTCAATGATTCCTTCTGCGCCGGCAGCTTTTAATTTCGGGATCATTTCCCGGACGACATGCTCGTCGATGATGGTTTCCACGGCGACCCACCCCTGGAGACTCAAATTGGAAATGGTCGGGTTGCGCAGGGCCGGCAGGCTTTTCAGCAGCGCCGCCAGATTTTTCTCGGCGATGTTCATTTTCAAGCCAACTTTAGCCTCCGCTTCCAGGGCGCCCTTGAGCAGCAGGGCCAAGGTTTCAATTTTCTGGCGCTTCCATGAATCCTTCCATGCGGCATGGTTGACAATCAAGCGCGGCGTGGAAACCAGCAACGTGTCCACAATGCGGAGTTTGTTCGCCCGCAGCGAGGAACCGGTCTCGGTGACTTCCACAATCGCGTCCACCAGCTCGTGCGCCTTCACCTCCGTTGCGCCCCAGGAAAACTCCACCTCGGCCTTGACCCCGTTTTTTTTGAGATACTTTTTCGTGAGATTCACCACTTCCGTCGCGATGCGCTTGCCCTGTAAATCCTTTACGGATTTGACCGGCGAATGTTCCGGCACGCACAAGACCCAGCGGGCGGGCTGGCGCGTCGCCTTGCTGAAAAGAAATTCGCCCACCTCGTGAACTTTCGAACCGTTTTCAATCACCCAGTCATGGCCGGTGATGCCGCAGTCGAGGTAACCATGCTCAACGTAACGGCTGATTTCCTGCGCGCGAATGAGCCGGATTTCCAGCTCCTCGTCGTCCACATGCGGGATGTAGGAACGGCTGCTGACGGAAATATTATAACCCGCCTTGGCCATCTTTTGGATGGTGGCTTCCTGCAAGCTGCCCTTCGGCAGACCAAAACGTAATTTTTTACTCATTGGGCATTAAAACTTAACTGCCGCACATCGCCGTGATTCAATTTCACGTTTTTCGGAAAGTGCGTATCGGTGATAATCTGCCCATTCCAGATAGAAAAAGCCACTTTCTTCTTCTGCGAACACAATAATTAACCAAAACTGACCGGATGCATTAAACCGACGGATTCCAGAATGTCAGGCGTTCTTCCAGAACACATGGCGACCGACCACGGAAACATCCCCGCGCGCGATGGCCGCCACGCATTTGGGATAAAGTTCATGCTCCGCCGCTTGAATCCGCGCATGCAGACTGGCCGGGACATCCTGGTCCAGCACCGGGACGGCCTGCTGTCCGATGATGGCGCCGGAATCCACCCCCGCGTCGACAAAATGGACGGTGCAGCCCGCCATTTTCACGCCATGCTCAAGCGCCTGCCGCCAGGCTTCAAGTCCCGGAAAAGACGGCAGCAACGACGGATGAATATTCACAATCCGGCCCTCAAACGCGCGGAGAAAATCGCCTTTCAATACTCGCATGAAACCGGCGAGCACGATTAAATCCACCCTGGCTGATTGCAAGGCGGCCACGAAGGCACTTTCCGCGGCTTCATCGAGTTTGGTGCGGAATTTTCCCGGAGGGATGTAATGCGCCGGGATTTTGCGTTCGCGGGCATGCGCCAAAATCCCCGCGCTCTCGACATCGCTCAACACC